>JAUIFD010000098.1 GCA_030429485.1 Phycisphaerae bacterium
CCTTCGCCCGGCGCGAGATCGCGCAGACGCTGCGTGAACATGCGGTCGAGAAACTCGATCGCGTCGGCCCCGGAGACCTCGATCACCGCTCGGTGCGGGCAATCGAGCACGATCGCGCCCTTGCGCAGCGCGCCGTACTCGAGCTCCAACGGCCCGCACATCTCGACGACGTCCACCGGGCCGGCCCCGCCGTCGGGCGTGGCGTATGTGCCGGTGATCGCGTCCGCGAACGCGTCGTGGGGCGCGAGTGGCGAAGGGTGGGCCATGGACGCACGGTAGGAGACACCGACGGAGCAACTCCCGGCGCGAGCCGGGCTCGATCCGATCCCGAGGGTCCGGAGAACGCCCGCACAAACGGCCCTACGGTTCGTGCCCGGAATACCGCGGGCATCACGCGGGTTGGTCGGTTGATGGGTGTAGCGAGGCGGCATGAAGCGTTCGGACTTCGAGCGACTGGCGGTCGAGCAGATCGACGCGGTCTATCGATTGGCCCTTCGCCTCACGCGGAACCGGGAACTCGCCGAGGACCTGGTTCAGGACACCTACGCGAGAGCGCTGCGCCCGAACGCCATCGCGAGCTTCGACCCGGAAAAGTCCCGGGCCGGCGGGTCTGGGGGTTCCGACGAGGCGGCGATGCGGTCATGGCTCTTTACGATCTGCCACAACGTGTTCTTGTCGGGAGTACGCCGGTCGTCGAAGGCGCCCGTGGCGGTGCCGGAGTTCTTCGACCAGGTGTCTCGCGAGACGCCGCCCAACGAGCCGCCACCGGCGTGGGACCTCTCGGCTCTCGATTGGGAGCAGGTCGACTCTCGGCTCAGGGCTGCGATCGACCAACTCAAAGAGGAATACCGCGACGTGCTCTTGATGTGGGGAGCCGATGGGCTCAAGTATCGAGAGATCGCGGCCATACTGGACGTCCCGATCGGGACGGTCATGAGCCGACTCCATCGCGCCCGGAAGATCGTCACCGAGGCGTTGGGCGACGAAGCCACGCAGGAGCTCGGCGTTCGGAATGTCGACGGAACCGGGGCTGGTGATGGGTGAGGATCAGGGCAATCCTGCACAAACCAAGGGCGCACTGATTCGCGCCGCGGCGGACGGGGAGCTGTCCCCGGAACAGCAAGCCGCATGGCGTGCGCTGTGCGCCGCTTCTCCTGACGCCGAGCAGAGGGTGGAGTTTGAGCGCGCGCTGCGGGGCGCCGTCGCGAGGTCCATGACTCCGACCGACCGCGCACCGGCCGCGCTCCGCGAGCGAATCGGCGCGATGGCGGAGGAAACCGCGGGTGACCGTCCGCTTCGGTTGGCCGAGGAGAACACGCGGGCGAACTGGGCGGGGCGGGCAGCGCGAGCGCTCGCCGTGGCCGCGGTCCTGACGTTGGGGGTGATCGCTGCGTTCTTCGCGGGGCGAGTCTCGGCCCCCGGAGGCGGGAGCGGCGAGACCTACGCCGCCCAAGCCGCCTCACTCGTCTCGGGCGAGCACGATCACTGCCTGCGCGACGAGGTCTACGCCGATCGAAAGTTCGCGCTCGTCAACCCGTCGGAGCTCCCGGCCGCGATGCGCAGCATCGTGGGGCGCGACGACGTCCTGGATCTTGTGCGTCTCGGGCAGGTGCACTTTCTGGACGCGGGCAAGTGCAAGCTGCCGGAGGGCAGCTCGATGCACGTCCGCTTCTCCACCGAGGACGACACGGGCAACACGCACGTGGCGAGCCTCTTCCTTCAGCGGGATACCGGACGCCTCGCCTTGGAGCAGGACAAGAGCTTCCGACTCACCGGCAACCCGGCGTTCTGCTCACCGTGTGTGTTCGTCTGGCGAACGGGTGGGGTCGTCTACTGGCTGGTCTGCGATCGCTCGGAGGGCAACGCGATGCGGAGCGCCCTGGCGGCGCCGCAGCTGTCGCCCGACCCCCTCTGAACCCGCAATCTCCGTCCGAACCCCACCCGATCATCAAGCGTACAGCCCTTTGCAGCCGATGGCGGGAATCGAGGCGGGGATTCGCCGTCGCGTCCCTACGATTGAGGCGAACGGAGGGCCAGATGCGGACGTTCACAACTGCTTCGACGGTGCTTCTGATGGTCGCGCTCTGCGGGACCGCGCGCGGGCAGAACGCCTTGGGCGATGGGCGAGGGCTCGAGCGCCAGATGCACACCACGCGCGATCAGGTGACCGGGCCGACCAAGACCCAGCAGTTCCAGCGCGAGCTCGCCTTCCGCGAGTCGATCGTCACCGGTCACGCCCCGGGCGGCATGTCGTTCCAGGGCAACGTCGGGTACGGATCGCGGTTCGACTTCCGTGGAGAAACGGCGGAGGACGCGCTGTTCGGGTTTAGGCGTGACTCGGTCACGTCATCACTCGGGCCGTCGGGCATTCGCGGCGTGGACGCGCTCCAGTACCAGTTCTCGATGACCACGGGCGGTTCGGGGCGCACCGGGTTTCAGACCGGGCTGCACGGGTTGCCCTATACGACCCGGGCCGGCGAGCTCGGCTACAACCTGCAGATGAACTCGCGGCAGTTGCTCGCGCCGTCGTACGAGTTTGGGCGCGACACCGCGGAGCAACGCGCGGACAATCAGCAAGCGTGGGACAGGGCAGGACTGACGCTCACGCCGATGCCAACGAATGTGCGTTCAGTTTCTGGCATGCAGGCCAGTCGTGAACTCGAGCCGGGATTCTTGGGGTACCGGCAGCAGGGTGTGGGCGCTGCGCCGATTGAGTACAGCGCCTCGCCGCTCATGGGCGTGACCGGTCGCGAGGCGCCCGGATACACCGATCGGCAGGGCGCAGCCCCGAGCACGCGGGTCGAGCCGCTCCGCCCGAAATCGACGTTCTACAACGATCTGCTGAATGAGCTCCCGGGCGGAGCCGAACAGGCGACCCCAGACCCCGCGACCGACTCGGTCGAGCCGGCTGACCCGAGCGTGTCGGTCGCGGAAGGGACTGACCCCGAGGTGATCGAGCCCGCCAAGAGCGCGCTCGCGACCCGCCTCGAGGAACTGCGCGCTGTCGCTCGCGGCGAAGCTCAGACGCAGCCGACGCCCGGCGGCGACGAACCTCGCGTGTCGCGGAGTGTCGACGAGTTCATCGAGCAGTTGCTCGCACATCAAGAACCGGTGGACCGTCTCGTGGCGCCACCCGAGCCTGAAGCCGAGTTCGACGTGTTCGTCGCGGAGATGAACGCGGGACAGACGATGCTCACCGAGGGGCGTTTCTTCGAGGCTGAGGAGCGGTTCATCAACGCGCTGGCCTTCGAGCCCGGCGACGTGTCGGCCCTCGCGGGGCGCCTCCACGCCGAACTGGGCGCGGGGCTCCTGCGGTCGGCGGCGCTGAACCTCCGTGAGTTAATCCTCGACCACCCAGAGATCATGGCGACGCGCTACGAGGGCGCGGCGCTGCCGCTGCCTGAGCGGCTCGATGAGGTCCTGAGCATCGTCAAGTCCCGTTACTCGAGCGACAACCCGGTCATCGCGGACTACGCCGCCCTGCTGAGCGCGTACATCGCGTATCAGCTCGACCGTCCCGCGGAAGTGCGCGACGCGCTCGATCGGCTCGGCGCCGAGGGAGGGGCGCTCGAGCCCCCCACCGTTGATCTGCTCCGCAGGCTCTGGCTCGGCGAGCGCTGACGTTGGCAAGCGCGGGGGATCAGGCAAGGAAGGCGCGAGAGCTCACACTCCGCGAGTTTCTGACCGACGGCTCGCTGCCCGGGCTGTGCGCCGCGATCTCGCGCTTGGTCAGCGCGCCCGTGGAGCTGCGTGATGAGCAGGGGCGTCGCGTGGTGTACCGGGGCGAGGATGCCGATCCGACCTGGACCATCGACGAGCACGCCTCGCCGCCGGGGGCCGTGTGCGCGGGCGAACTGTGGGCGTTTGGCACCCGGATCGCGACGATCACGCGCTCCGAAGGCCCGTTCAAGCTTCACCCGGAGCCGGCGGCACAGCTCGATGAGGCGCTCCGCCGACTCGGCGCCGGAGCAACAGAGACCGTCCAGAGCCTGCTCGAGCTCCGCAGGGCGCTCGGCGAGCTCGGCGTGCTCTTCGAGCTCACCTCCATGCTCGTGGACGGAGAGGGCGATACCAAGATCATGCAGCGTGCGCTCGATTCGGCGCTGCGCGTGCTCGCGCTCGACGCCGGATCGATCGTGCTTTTTAGCGCCGACGCCGACGACACGACGCTTCCCGAGGAACAGGACCTCGAACGCCGCGCCGCGATCGGCCTCTCTGATGCGTGGCTTGCCAGCCCCGAGGCTCTGAGCCACGGTCGAGAGTTCGACCGATTGGCGCTCTCCGGAGAGGTTGTCGAGTCCCCCGACCTGCGCGAAGACAAACGCGTGCGCATCCACCAGCAGGTCGTCAACGAAGGGGTCGTGAGCTTCCTCTCCGCCGGCCTGACGTTTCGTGGACGTCCCATGGGGCTGGTTCGTCTTTACGGGAGGGCGCCGCGCCGATTCACAGAGACCGATCGACAGCTGGTCCGCTCGATCGCGCAGCAATCGGCAGCGGCTGTGCAGCAGTCGCGTTTGCTCGCGATGCGTCGGCGGGAGCGCGAGTTCGCCAGGCAGGCGCGGCTCGCGGGTGAAGTGCAGCGCCGGATGCTCCCCCGCGAGCTCCCGAGCATGCCGCCGTTCGATCTCGCGGCTCGATATCAACCGAGCTTCGAGGTCGGGGGCGACTTCTATGACTTCTTCGAGACCTTCGCGGGCGGGCGACGCCAGCTCGGCGTCGTGATGGGCGACGTTGTCGGCAAGGGCTTCCCGGCGGCGCTGCTCATGTCGAACGTGCGTTCGGCGCTGCGCGCCCACGCTTCGGGGGTGAACACGGTCGAAGAAGTCATGGAACGCGTCAACCGCGACGTGACGCGTGACACGGAGGTGGGCGAGTTCGCCACCCTCTGGTTCGCCACGCTTGACCCGGAAGCATTGCGATTGCGGTATTGCTCGGCGGGGCATCAGCCGACCTTCATCGTGCGCGCGGGCAACGACGGCGTTGAGGAACTCACGAAGAACGGCCTGGTCGTCGGGGTGGACGCTGACGTGCACTACGGAAGCACCGCGGTGAACCTGGGCAAGGGCGACGTGCTCGTTGCGTACACCGACGGTGTCGATGAGGCGATGAGCTTCGCGGGCGAGCGATTCGGGCGCTGGCGCCTGCACGAGGCGGCGGCCGACGCGGCCAAGCGTGGGGCGAGCGCGAAAGGCGTGTTGGATCATGTGCTCTGGGCGCTGCGCCAGCACATCGGGCTGCACCAGAGGCCGGACGACGTGACGCTCGCGATCGTGAGGGTGACGCGGTGAGTGCGCCTTCCGCCGTCCCGGGGCTGCTCCCTACGCCCGATCTTTCGGACGAGAAGATCGTGCGGTTTGTGGCGGGGCTCCGCCCTTGCCGACACGGCGGCCTGCGCCTGGAGGCCGAGCGGGTTGAAGCGGGTGGGCGCGCAAAGAGGGTCGTGCATAACTACGGTCAAGGCGGGTGCGGGATCACCATCGCGCCTGGATGTGCGCACGCGGCGGCCGATCTGGTGCGTGAGGCCATGGGCGCCGAAGCCGGCCCGGTCGCGGTGCTGGGTGGAGGCGTGGTCGGGCTCATGACCGCTCGCGAACTGCTCTCGCGCGGACACGAGGTGACGGTGTACGCGGAGCGGTTCGTCGAAGGCACGACGAGCGCCCTCGCGGGGGCGTTGTGGCTTCCGACAGGGATCGAGTTTGGCGCGACACCGGGTGAAGTGGCGCGGTTTCGCGAGATACTCGGGCGATCGGCCGAGGCGTTCGGCGCGTGGGAGGGATCGGGTTGGGGCGTTGAGCGGCTGCCGGTGTATGAGCCGGCGTGGGCGAGCGTGGAGCAGTACGTGGCGATCGGCGGGATTGAGCGGCCGCGCGAGATCGAACGGCTGCCGTTCGCGGGCGTGGAGTGTGCGGGGCGGGTGGCGGAGAGCTTGTTTGTGCATACGCCGCGGTTCTTGCGCACGCTGCGTGATGACGTGGCGCGTCGGGGAGGCACGCTCGTCGAGCGCCGGTTTGGGTCGTCTGACGAGCTCGCGAGCCTGGATGAGGCGGTGGCGGTGAACTGCCTGGCGCTCTCGTCGCGCGAGCTCTTTGGAGATGGGGCGGTGTACGCAGCACGCGGAATGCTCGTGCACATGCAGGCGCAGCGGCTCGGGTACATCGTGCATGACGACTACTGGTACATGTTCCCGCGTGAAGACGTGCTGGTCTTGGGGGGGACGTTCGAGGCGGATGTCTGGGACGCGACGCCGAGCGAGGAGATGGCGCAGCAGATTCTGGCGCGGCATCGGGCGTTCTTCGGGCTTGCCTAGCGCTCGCCGCATGCGGCCGAACGCCGCGGTCTCGGTCATTACCGCTATCCCCGGCGGTAGGCGAGTTCGACATCATCCCCGATACGTTTCGCACGCAGCAGACGGAGCGGGCGGGCCTGGGTAAGGCTCGGGACGACGCGCCCGTGAGCCGCGGCTTTGGCGGAGGCGTCGGCGAGGAGCATGGGGGCGATGTAGACCATCGCTTCGTCGACGAGATCGGCTTCGAAGAGCCCGCCCAAGAGCCCCGGGCCGGACTCGATGAGGATGTTGGTCGCGTCGTGGCGGGTGGCGAGCTGGTGGAGCAGGTCGCGGAGGTCGATCGAGCGCGCGCCCATCGCGACGGGGAGAAGCTCGACGCCCGCAGCCTCGAGGGCGCGGCGCTTGTCGGCGGTGATCGCGGCAGTGGCAAGCTCTTTCGCGCACGCGATGGAAGTCGGGACCTCGCGCGCGGTGCGCACGAGGGCGCAATCGAGCGGCGTTTCGAGGTGCGTGTCGGCGATGACGCGACGTGGTGTGCGGCGGGTGCGACGGACGCCGCGCGCCGTGAGCATGGGATCGTCGGCGAGCACCGTGCCGAGCCCGGTGAGGATGGCGTCTACGCGCGCGCGCAGGCGATGCACGCGCCGGCGGGAATGCTCGGACGAGATCCACTGGCTCTCGCCGGTGCGGGTGGCGATGCGCCCGTCGATGGTCTGCGCCCATTTGGCGATCACCCAGGGCAGCTCGAGGCCCTCGGCCTTTGTGCGCACGCGCTTGGCCCACGGCTCGGCGAGGCGCCAGGCCGATTCGCTCGCGTCGGAGCACTCGACCCGGATGCCCGCGGCGCGGAGCACTTCGCACCCGCCACGCGATTGGTCGGCGGCGTCGGGGCGTGCAAAGACGACGCGGGCGACACCGGCTTCGATGAGCGCGTCGGTGCAGGGGGGTTGTTTGCCGGTGTGTGTGCAGGGTTCGAGCGTGACGTAGGCGGTGCTGCCGTGCGGGCTTCCGTTGCGGCGGGCGCAGTCGGCGAGTGCTTCGCGCTCGGCGTGGAGCCCCCCGAAGCGCTTGTGGTGCCCGAGCCCGATGATGCGCGCATCCTTGGTGATCACGCACCCGACGAGCGGGTTGGGCTCGACGTATCCGCCGGCCCTGACCGCGAGGCGCGCAGCCAGATCGAGCATGGCGCGGTCGAACTTCGGCGTGGACGGGTCGGACACGGGCGACGATACGCGGGCGGGTCTGGCGAGACCCCATGGGACCGCTCCCTTACGGTCGCGGCTCGCATTGAGCAGGAATGAGGGTCGGTTCCTACGCTCGGGCATGGTGCTGCTTCGGCGAACAGTGCGGTTTTCGATCGATGCGGACGGCGCGCTCGGGCCGCGCGGCGGGAACGGGTATGGCGGAAACCCGGGGATGCGCGGGCTCGGGCGGCATTACGAGTTGAGCGTGGGGTGTCGGTGCGAGCCCGATCCGGTGCTCGGGTATGAGGTGAACATCAAGGACGTGGATCGGGCGGTGCGCGATGGGGCGATTCCGATGATCGCGTCGGCGTGTGCTGGCGAGGGGACGGGTGGGGCGGGTGGGGCGGATGAGCCAGCGAAGCTCTTGGGGGCGATCCTCGCGGCGGGGGATGCGGCCCTTCCGGTGGAGGTGTCGGAGGTCCGGTGGCAGATGACGCCGTACGCTTCGGTTGAGATGTCGCGTGATGATCGCACAAGTGTGGTGTTCCGTCAGCAATATGAGCTTGCGGCGTCGCACCGTCTGCACGTGGACGCGTGGTCGGCAGAGAAGAACCGCGAGGCGTTCGGGAAGTGCAACTACGAATCCGGGCACGGGCACAACTATGTGTTCGAGCCGGCGATCCGGGCGGGGGTCTCGGACGAGGGGCGCAGCGGGATCGCAGGCGCGACGCTGGATCGGATCGTCGATGAGGCGATCATCCAGACGTACGACCACCGGTATCTCAACGAGATTGCACCGTTTGCGGCCGAGGGTGGCGAGGCGGGGATGAACCCCTCGGTCGAGAACATCGCGCGGGTGTTCTATGAGCGCTTGCACGATGCGCTGCGAGACGCAGCACCGGGAGCGGAGCTTGTGGAGATGACGGTCTGGGAGACGGACCGGACGAGCGCGGTGTATCCGGGGTAGGTGGAGCTCAGATCAAGAGCAGAGGCGAGTCGGCGCTGATCGAGAGAGTGGCTGCGCGATCGCGCGAAGCGAATCGGCGTACGCGTCGGCATGTCATGGGCGAAGAACTCTCGTCGGAACAAGCTCAGGTCGAGACCCATGGTCCTACTCCCTCGCTTGCGCTTGGGGCTCGCCCGATGCGGCTTTCCATCGCTGGAATCCGCGTA
The DNA here is from genome assembly GCA_030429485.1 of Phycisphaerae bacterium. Lineage (GTDB taxonomy): Bacteria > Planctomycetota > Phycisphaerae > Phycisphaerales > UBA1924 > JAUIFD01. Next base: position 8,644 of record JAUIFD010000098.1, read on the forward strand.
CCTGGAGGATGAGGAAGACGACGTTGGCGAAGGCTGCGGGTGCGCTTTCGGCGACCATGTTGAAGGCGATCCAGAAGGCGCAGGCGATCGCTCCAAAGAGCCAGCCGTCGCGTTTGTGGTTGCCGAGGCGCCAGGCGGAGAGGAACATGAAGACCATGGCAGCCCAGTCGGTGCCGTAGTACCCGATGAGCCAGTCGAGCGGGGCGGCGAGGGTGAGCATGGGTAACTCCGGGAGGGGCGGGACTGGCGCGAGCGTTGGGACGTGCAGGATGCCCTGCGTGGACGTTACGCTTGTGGCATGCTTGAACGCCTCAAGGCGCTGATTCGTGACGTGCCCGACTTTCCGAAGGCGGGGGTGACGTTTAAGGACTTCACGCCGCTGCTCGCGGACCCTTCGGCGCTGGCGCTGGCGGTGGAGCTGATGGCGAACCCCTACCGCGGGCAGGGGATCGAGTTGGTGGTCGGGGCGGAGTCACGTGGATTTATCTTCGGGACGGCCATTGCGCAGTCGCTCTCGGCGGGGTTTGTGCCGATCCGCAAGCCGGGCAAGCTGCCCCGCTCAGTGCATGGCGTGGACTACGCGCTCGAGTACGGGACAGACCGGCTCGAGGTGCATTCCGACGCGATGCACGAGGGGTCGCGCGTGCTGCTCGTGGATGACCTGCTCGCGACGGGCGGGACGCTCGCGGCGTGTGCGGAGCTGCTCACGCGGTGCGAGGCGGAGATCGTGGGGATCACCGTGCTGATCGAGTTGGCGTTCTTGAATGGACGTTCGAAGCTCGGTCCGTATGGCGAACTGCACGCCGTGATCGGGTATTGACCCGCCGGCGCTGGCCTGGGTCCGTTCAGTCGGGGTGGAAGAAGCTCAAGTGCAGGGCGGCGTGACCGAGGTTCATGCGCTTCCATTCGTCGTGGGTGAGCGGGCCGAAGATGGGATTGGGGATCGCGGGCGTTTCGCGTTCGAGACGTTCGAACGCAACGCGGCACCGCTCAGCACCCTCGTCGCTCGACATGCGCTCGATCGCCCAAGTGCCACCCTCGACCTTGGGGATGCGGAATCCAGCGGGCATATCGCCCGAGAGCATCCGCTTCTTCATGAGGCGCCCGATCATGCGGACAAACCACGGCGGGCGCATTTCGGGGAGGTAGCCCTCGTACGGGTAGGAGGCCCAGGCGGCGATGTGCCCGAGTGCCTGGCCGAGCTCCCAGTTGCCGGTGCGCCGGAGGGCGCCGTTGCGCTCGGCTTCGAGGAGCGACGCGATGTCGCGGTCGAGTTCGGCGGCGGATTCGAAGCGAAGCTGGCGGCGGTCGTTGACCTTGCGGGTGTCTATTGGCTCGGGCATCCGGAGAGTGTAATGACGGTGGCTCAGAACATGTCAGCCATCCACGGTGTCGATGGCGCGAAGACCGAGCTCGCCGCTGCGATGGCGCTGTCGTCGCCCTCGATCCAACCGAGTAGCCTCGCCTGGGTGGGCGAGACGAAGCCCGAGTACATCGCGCCGAGCGCGCGGATGTCGCAGGAGATCTTGGGCGTCGCGGGACGCGCGCGCCGCACCACACTGGACGAGCCCGCCTCGACTTCGAGCGTCCAAGGTCCGGCGTTTTCTGGGATGCACTTGTCGACGACATCGAGGGCGACCGCCGTGCGCACGCCGCCCGCATAACCGCGCGCTTGGAGTGCTGCGGGCAGGTCGGCGACTCGTAGCATCCAATAGTCGCGGAGCTCGACGTTGAACCGCTGCATCGGCATCAACGCGAGCAGCGGATGCCACGCCCCGCCGAAGAGCGACACCTCCTCGGCGACCATGGCGAAATCCGCGAGGAACCCGAGCAGCCGGCGGCCCGCCCGCGCGGTCATAAACGCGAGATCGGAGACCGCGATGTGCTGACGCCCGGTGTCGATTCGGATCTGGCGGATGAAGCAGTACCCCTCGAGCCCTGCTTCACCCTCGACGCCGAAGCCCTCGAACACCGCGTCGGGGTTGTCGCGCGTGCGCGCCCAGCAGTAGTGGCCTCGATCGAGCGTCCCGTCGTGACACGACGCGAACTGCGCGTAGCACGAGCGGATCTGCGGCTCGTCCGCGTCGGCGAGCGGCCGCACCGGCATCGCCCGGTCGCGCGGAGCCAGGTCCGGGCGGAACGCGATGCGATGGCGATGCCCGGCCTGCTCATACCCGACCTGGCGATAGAGCGCTTGCGTGGAGGCGAACAGCGTCGAGATGGGCAGGGCGCGCTCGCGCGCCTCGCGGAGCGTGTGCTCCATCATGGTGCGTGCGAGCCCGGATCCGCGGCACTCGGGCGCGACCGCGACACCCGCGATGCCCAGCATGGGCACGGACCGCCCGCCGAAGTACTGCCCCATCGGGATGAGCTTGACCGCGGCGTCGGGGCCCGCACCGTCGACTCCGGGGGGGCGCATCACGCGGGCCTCGACCGAGCCGAACCGGGAGATCCAGTCTTTGGCTTCCTCACGCGAGTTGGCGAAGGCGTGGTGGAGCAGGGTCGCGACCCGCTCGAGGTCGGTCTCGCGCATCGCCTCATAGGTGTGCATGGTCGAGGGTAGTGGCGGACTGTGGGTGAAGCGGGAGTATCCTGTGGGCTGCAACCGGCGTGGGGGTCGTCCCAACCATCGACACCCACCCATCGCCCGGAGACCCGCATGCGCCACTCGACCCGAACCGCCGCCGTCGCTCTTACGCTCGTGGCCGCTGCACTGCCCGGGTGCCTGATCTCCAGCGAGAATCACGTCTCCTACACGGGCGACTACGTGCCTTCGGACAAGCTCGGGCAGATCACGATCGGGGAATCGACACCGGCGTTTACGACGGCGATCCTCGGCGAGCCGACGAGCAAGACCGACCTCGAAGACGGGACCAGCATCTGGCGGTGGGACTACGTGGAGCGCCGTTCGGGCGAGGGCGCGGTGTTGTTGGTGTTTGCTGGCGAGAACTCGAGCGAGGTAGCTCGCTCGACGTATGTGCAGTTCGAGAACGGTGTCGCGTCGAAGAAGTGGCAGAGTTGAAGTCGCTGCGGCGCCGCGGCGGCGTCACGCCTGCTGCACGTGAAATGAGGGCGCTCTAGTTTGCGGTGGCGTGAGGCGACTGGGGCGCGAGAAGCACGACGCCGACGACGATGAGCAGGATGGCCAGGACCTTGCGCACGCTCACCGGCTCGCCCAGGAAGACCGCCGCCGTGATGACGCCGACGACGGGCGCGAGCGCGAAGGCGATGGGCTTCACGCGCGAGACCTCGCCGAGTTGAAGGGCGATGTAGAAGCAGGCCATGCCTCCGGCGCCGGCGATGACGCCGGAGCCAAGAACGAGTTTCCAGAGCGTTGCGGCGTCGGCCCGCCAGAACGGCGCGGGCTCGGTCCTTCGGCCGAGCCAGGCCCACACCGCCCAGAGGATGGGGATGGCGACGCTCGAACGCACGGCGATCGCGGCCAGCGGGCCTACCTGCTTGGAATGAAGAACGCTCTTGGTGAAGACCTCGCCGATGCCCCAGCACAAGCCGGCGAGGGCTGCGAAAACGACAGCGAGCATGCGGTCGCCCCTTTCTGGGGCGGAGCGTAGCGGGGTGCAAAAACAGACGCGGGCGGGATCGCTCCCGCCCGCGCGTGCGTGTGAATGGCTTGCTTCCGCAAGAGGCTTAGCGGCGCCGGCGGGCCATGACCAGACCGAGCGAACCGAGGGCCGCCACCGAACCGGGGGCGGGGATCGTGAAGCTCATCGCGGAGATCAGCGAACGCTTCGGCACGTCGCAGATCTACATCTCGCACAACCTCGGGCTGATCCTCGAGACCTGCGACCGGGTCTTCGTCATGTACTCCGGTGAGGTGGTGGAAGAGGGAGACATCAACTCCCTGTTCACCTTTCCGCGCCACCCCTATACCCACGGACTGTTCGGCTGCATCC
>JAUIFD010000099.1 GCA_030429485.1 Phycisphaerae bacterium
AGTCCGCGGATCAGATTCGGTCCGGCATCCAGATTCAGCAGTTGGCTGACTCTCTTCGCCGATTGGATAGTGAACGCGGCGGTCCCGTGGCAGCAGATGAAGATTGGGTGCAGTTGCTCCTCGACCGGGGATATACGGAGGCGTGGGTGTTCGTGTCTCCTGCTGCCGAGGACTCGGGCGTGATCAGTTACTTCTACGTTCCTGACGACTACACCGACGGAAGCTCTGGCGCACTGCTCCTGTACGAGGCGCCAGGGCTACATCCCGACGGGGGTCTGTGGATTGTCCGCCGGGACGGCCGACGCGTGTACTGGACCGCCGGCGCCGATGAACTCATGAGCGAGCTGCGATCCTCGGAAGGGCGAGACTGGCGACCGCACGAGTCTCCCAGAGGGGCACCATGACGCCGGGGAAACGTGACCCGCGTCTGCGTTCATGGGCATCGTCCATTGTGCAACGGATTAGGGGCAGTAGGCCACTTGATCCGGTCCGGAGAGAATCTGATCGCAAGATCAAGCTCCTGCACACGGCCCTACTTGCGTTTGAGCGATCGCACGGAAGGCTTCCCAACAAGCGAGAGGACTGGGTCGCGCTTCTTGTGGACGGAGGGTATGCAGAACCAGACAGCTTCGTGTCCCCCGCCGCGGTCGATACGACTGCGATCAGTTTCTTCTATGTGCCACGCAAAAGGCTGTATGCACGCAATGACCTGCTGCTGGTCTATGAAGCACCAGGTCTCTACGACGATGGAATCACGGTCGTGTGGCACGACGGCACCACCGCGTTCATTCCGACTTGCGATGTCGCGTTATTCTTGTCTGGTCTACCCGGTGGCACGCGGCAGCACCCATGGGCTCCGCACGAGGATCCTCGGGCTGTCCCCTGGACTGCCGGCGGGTGAAGCGAGCGGTGAGTGACAACAGTTGGCGATGCGTCGACCCTCGCGTCTAGATCATCTTCATTGGCAAGCGCCCGCGCGTGACGGCTGACCGGGTGCTGCCGACGCTGCGTGGGCGCGAATGGCCGGCGGGTTCGCACTTGTTGGCTGGTGGCGACCTGCCGGGGCGTATTGAGCTCGCGTGGCTGCGGTGACGATGAGCCGACCGTGGTCCGCCGAGCGTGACCACGCCACGCCGAACGACTAAGTCGAGGTCAGAGTGGATGTGCCTGACGAGCCGCGACCGTCAGGGGGCGGAATGCGCTCGTGCGCCAAGATTAAATGACCGCTCCCTGACGGTCGCGGCTCGTTGTCTGAGGCGAGGCTCAGTCGATCAGGATCGACTTGTTGAGGCGCTGCTCGTGTGTACGGTCGGCGACGCCGACGGAGATGCGTTGGCCGCGCAGGACCTGGGCGTCGGGGAAGGCGAAGGTGCGGACGGCGGTCTGTCCCGGGCCGAGGCGGAGGGCGGCGGCTCGTTCGCGTCCGACGCCGGGGGCGAAGGCGGAAGCGTCGATCTCGATGGTGTCGTCGCCTCGGTTGGTCATGGTGGCGTCGATGAGGAGGCCCGCGCCGTCGGGCGAGCGCCGGGCGCGGAGGTCGAGGGCGAGCTGCTCGAGGCCGACCTCGAGGGGGCGTTCGATGCGCATGATGCCGTAGCGTCGATCGGCGCCGACCTCGAAATCGAGGATGGCGGCATGCTCACCCGCCTCCACGCCGGGAGAGACGGTGACGGTGAGCGGGAGGGCGGCTTCCTCGCCGGGGGCAAGGGCGAAGGGGACCGAGCGGGGCATGATGTCCCACGAGCGGTCGCGTGCGTCGTCTTCTGTGCGGCCGCCGGGCGCGACGACGATGAGGCGTCCGGTGAGATCGGTCTCCCACGGGTTGGTGACGATGACGCGGTGCTGACGCTCGACGCTCGCGGATTCGACGATGGGCGGGTCGATCTTGATCGAGGCCATGAAACGGATGAGCGCCAGGTCGACGCCTTCGACGATCACCGGGGTTGAATGCACGACGAGCGGGTGTGCGCCCAGACGCTCCCCCTCGCTCGGCAGCGGCTCGAGGGTCGTCTTGTTGGCGAAGAGGTCGACGAGCTCCACGGCGGAGAGGGCGAGCGGCACGGTCAGGGTGTGCCCCTCGCCTTCGGGTGTGTCGGCCCAGATGGCGATGGCGCCGGTTCGGTCGTCGGGTGCATTGGCGGCGGGGGCGAGCATGAGGGCGCGCACGCCGGGCGCCGGCGACCACTGCCCGGCGGGGCGTCGGTGGATGAGGGCGTCGGACAGGGTGCGCCACACGCCGAGGGTGGGCGACGGGCCGGGTGGGCCGGCGAAGCCCGAGTCTTCCCACGGGTCGAGGACCGCGAGGCGGATCGCCTGGGCGTCGTCTTTCTCCTGGGCCTCGAACGCGCAGAGCGCCTCAAGGGCGCGCCTCGCGAGATCGGCGGCGGAAGCGGCTGCGCCGGTGGTCTCCCACCGCTGCGATTCGAGCACGAGCGTGAGTGAACGGGGGGTGTCGCTCGAGGCGCTCGCGATTGCGTCGGCCCAGAGCTCCGCGGCGTTTCGGATGGCGCTGGGCGGGAGTTCGTGGGGCACAAGCACTTCGAACCCGGCGATGTCGCTCGAGCCCAAGGCTCGCTCGGAGACCGCGTCCGTGATCGTCCACCCGAGGACGAGGCGTGGCGAGGGCGCGAGGGATGCGACCGCGCTGCGCGCTCGCTCGGCGCGCATGCGGAGCACGGGGTCGCGCCAGCCGGCGGACGAGCCCGGGACGCCGATCGACCAGCGATCGACCGTGGCGCCGAGTTGCTCGAACAGGGGACGGCCCCACTGCTCCCAGAGCGTGGGCGAGGCTGCGAGGGCGCCGAGCGGGTCATCGGTGTCGACGCCGGTCGCGAGTGCGAGCTGGCCCGGGAGTTGGACGAGCCCTACTCCAACGTCGATAAACCGAGATCGCAGATCGGACTCGACATCGGCGAGCGAGCGCACTGTTGACTCGACGGCGTCGCGTGTGAGGTCTGGCGTCCAGAAGGGGAGCGTGATGGCGCCGACGCCGAGGTTGGTGAGTGCGTCGGGGAGTTCGGCCTGTGGCGCGAGAGGTGGACGGGTGGACCAAATGGCGAGACGTGCTCGTTCGCGGGCGATCTCGGCTGTTGAGACGGATAGAGCCGGAAGCGGAGGCACGACCAACGCGTCGGCGACGGCCGACGCGACGAGGCCGTCGGTGCCGAAGATCTCGGCGTTGCACCGGTACCACCCGAGTCGGTCGACGTGGGGCGCCCACTTGTGGGCTGCGCGTCCGAGGCCGAGTTCGGTGGTCTGCGTGTCGATCACCGAGCCTTGCGCGTCGTAGAGGACCAGCCGCACGGCGAGCGCATCGCCGGTCAGGTCGCGGACGGAGAGCTCGAACTCTGGCGAGTCTGGCGCGACGGTGATGCCGGCTGAACCGGTGACGGTGAATCCGATGCGCGGCGCCTGTGCGATCGCGACGTCGTCGAACCACGCGGCGCCGGAGAAGTCCTGTTCGTTGGCGGTCGCTGCGAAGGTGGGTCCGAGGTCGCGCGGTTGGAGGAGTTCGAGGTCGATCTGTAGGAAGGCGGCGTCGGGGTGTGTGTTGGCGATGCGCAGGTTCACGCGGCGCCAGGCGCCGAGCGTCTGGATGGGGTCGGTCGCGAGCTCGGTGCCGTCGATCGCGGCGCCGTCGGCGGTGAGTTGACGCACGCTCATTCGCGCGTGGGCGAGGTGCACCGCTTCGGTGCGCACCAGCGAGGTGAGCGTGTAGTCCGCGCCGGGGAAGACCGGCAGCACGCCGGGATCGAGGCGCAGGGACGTCGACCCGCCATCGGTCGGAAGGCGGACCGACCCCTCCCCCCTGGCGGCGGGCGCCGAGTAGTCGAGTGCGGCGTGGTTCCAGCGTGGGAATCCCGGGCGATATCGCGGGACGTCGGGGTCGTGCTGAGCCCGGACCCAGTACATGGGCAGGTCGGTCGCGTTGAAGCTGCGTTCTTCGAAGTCGAAGAGATGGACGACCCGCCCTGCTGCGGCGGGACGGCTGACCTTGGTCGACGGGGCGTCCATCTCGGGCGCACGACCGGAGACGATCGTGAGGGGATCGGCGTCTTGGGCGACCGCTTGGGCCACGAGCGTTATCAGGACCGCGCACGGCACGCGCCACATGGACAGGTGATCGGGTTGGCTGCCCTGGGGACTGCACCCGGGCTCGCGATCGGTCGTGATCGCGTAGGTTTGAGCGGACCTGAGGAGCCCACGAATGCCCGTGCCGCCCGATCACGTGAGTTTCGAACCGTACCGGCCCGATGGGGGCGCCTTGGCGGGCGTCCGCGGGTACTACGACGTGATGCGGCAGCGTCGGTCGGTGCGGATGTTCTCCGATCGTCCGGTGCCGCGCGAGGTGATCGAGTGGGCGGTGCGTGCGGCGGGGACCGCGCCGTCGGGGGCGCACAAGCAGCCGTGGCGGTTCGTCGCGGTCGCGGATGCGGGGCTCAAGCGCGCGATCCGCGAGGGCGCGGAGGAAGAGGAACGGGAGTTTTACACGCGGCGAGCTGGGGAGGAATGGCTGCGCGATTTGGAGCCGTTTGGGACCGACGCGGACAAGTCGTTTCTTGAGACTGCGCCTTGGCTGATCACGGTGTTCAAACTCGTGAAGTCGGACGCGGACGCTGAGGGCGTGCAGGGGCAGGTGTACTACGTGAACGAGAGCGTGGGGATTGCGGTGGGTATGCTGCTCAGCGCGCTGCACCACGCGGGTCTGGCGACGTTGACGCACACGCCGAGCCCGATGAAGTTCCTCGGGCCGATCTTGGCTCGGCCGGCGCACGAACGCCCATATCTGCTGATCCCGGTGGGGTACCCGTCGGACGACTGCGTGGTGCCGCGACTTGAGCGCAAGGCGCTCGATGAGATCCTCGTGGTGCGTGCGTGAGGCGTTGTGTCGGTTGGCCCGATGCGCCCAATGAAACAGCCCCGACGTGCCGCGCCCATCCGCGCCACCTCGGGGCTGCTCCAAACGATCGCCCTCACTCCAGCAGGGGGCGTTCTCTTGTCCGTTAGCGGCGGCGCGCCGCCACCAGCCCGCCGAGGGCGAGCACTGAGATCGCGCCGGGTGCGGGGACGAAGTTGAAGTTGTCGAACCAGACGTCGTTGGTGGCTCCGGCGGAGTTGGTCTCACCGAGGCGAACCCAGATGGGGCGCCCGATCTCGTCGCCGGCCGCGCCGGTGGAGTAGGACACGCCGGGCATCTCGGCCCAGGTCTGGCCGGCCGAGTACTCGGCGGACGCGAGCGACACGAAGCCGCCGGCGTTGTCTTGATACCCGATCTCATAGGGGATGAGGCCGTCGTCATCGCCGCCGCCCTGAGCCCATGACCAGAAGTCGTAGCCCTTGTTGGGCGCGAAGACCGCGTCGAGCACCTGCCCGACGGACTCGCCGTTGTTCACGGAGTAAAACCCGAATGCGGCGCCGAGCGAGCCGTTGTTGGGGCGTGCGAAGCCGGCGTGGTCGGCCCAGCCGCCGCTGGGGCCCCAGAAGTCGATGGACCCGAACAGGCCCGAGGTGTTGCTCTCAATGTCCGCATTCTGCAGCTGCGCGCTCGCAGCACCGCTAGCGACGATCAAAACACAAACCGCGAGGCGCATAGTGGTTCCCTTCAAAGTGGAGTCTCTCTATGACAACTTGCGCCGGATTGGTCAGCATGCCACGCGGGATTCCCCTAGATGTAAGCTGGAGAAGACGGCAACGCGAGCGGCCTCAACCGGTATCCTCGCGCCGAGGACACTCCGGAGACAACGCATGATCCCGCTCATCCGCGTCGCGAGCCTCGCCTTCTTGATCGGCATGCTGGGCGTGCTGACCGGCCCTGCCGCGGCTCAGGACGACGCGAGCGAGCGGGTCGCGGACCTTTCCGTTCGGATTGAGGCGGCGACCGCGCTGCGTGACAAGGGGAAGTTCGAGCAAGCCGCCGAGGCATTTGCGGCGATCGTCGAGGACGCTCCGGGCAGTGATGTCGCGCGGTTCAACCTCGCGTACTGCACGCACATGGCGGGGCAGTACGAGCGGGCGATCGAGTTGCACAAGACCGCGGCCGAGTTTCCGCGGGTGCGTGCGGTCTCGCTGTACAACCTGGCGTGCGCTCTCGCGATGACCGGCCGCCGGGATGAGGCGCTGGCGGCGCTGGAACGGGCGGTGGACGCGGGGTTTTCCGAAGCGGAGACGGCTCGGACGGATAGCGATCTCGACGCGATCCGTGAGGACCCGCGTTTCGACGCGGCGCTGGCGCGCATCGGACGCTCGCTGGACAAGGCCCTGTCGTTCTGGATCGGCGCATGGGACTGCTACAGCGCCGCGTCCGGGAGTCTCGTCGGGCACAACGTGCTGGAGGCGCGGGTCGCTGGGCGGGTGATCCACGAGCATTGGACGCCGGTCGGCGACGGCCCGGCGGGTGAGAGTTGGAACTACCTCGATCCGGCGTCCGGGAGTTGGAAGCAGAACTGGGTTGACGTCCGCGGGGATGTCGTGGAGTTTGAGGGGCGTCGGAAAGAGGGTGGGATGCTGTTTGAGGCGGTGCGCCCGCGCCCGGGCGCGAAGCCGGAGCTGGTGCGCATGTTCGTCCGTCCAACGGAGGGAGGCCGCGTGCGGCAGACCGGGTCCCGTTCGTTCGACGGAGGGGACACCTGGGAACCTCGGTACGACATCGTGTACGTGCCGAAGGGCGAGGCGTACGAGGCGGGCGGGCAGAAGTAGCTAGGCCGCGGCCGCTGGCTCTTGCAGGTCGATGCGATTGAGGTCGACCGCTCCGAGCCAGAGCGCGAGGTTGAGAATCGGCCATGCGAGGGGCCAACACGCCTTTGGATTCGCACGGACCATCGCGATCGCGGCGGGCGTGATCCAGTCGGTGATCTCAGGTGAGAGGGCGTTTGCGACCGGCGACATCCAGTCGGCGAATGGCAGCGGGAAGCTCGCTTTGGGGCGGCGGATGATGGCTGCGGGCAAGCGCCCTCGTGCGGCGTTGCGCAGCGCGATCTTGGTGCTGGACGTGCCATCGGCGTTGATCGCGAAGCGATCGGCAATCGGCAGGGACTCCGCGTGCGCGGCGACGACTCTGTCCGCGATTGGCGTGCGCCCCTCGACGCCCTCGAGCATGGTGGAGGTATCGAGGCGGGCGAGCAGGCCGACGAGGTTGATTCGGCGATGGAAACGGAGGTGCGCGGCGAGGGGCTCGTTGCCTGCGGCGCACTCGGCGAAGGTGGCGATGTAGTGCTGGAGCAGGTGCTCGTCGTGCTCGGCGCTTCGGAAGGCGTCGGGTGCGAGGACGCCGCGCTTGGCGGCGCGCGCGATCCATGCGTTGGAGTCGAGTTGGAACGCCCCGGGGTTGTGGTTGCCCGCCTCGATGTGCGCAGCGGCGGCGCGCATCGGCGACTCGTACCCGGCGAAGAGCTCGTCCGCACCCTCTCCTGATAACGCGACGACGCAGCCGTCGGCGCGCATGGCGCGTGCGACGAGTCGGATCGCGACTTCGTTGGGTGTTGAGAGCGGCGTCGCGAGGCGCGCGGCGGTGTCCGTCCACACGCGAGCGAAGGCCTGGGCGTCGACCCTGGTCTCCGTGTGGGTGGAGCCGATGGCCGAGGCCATCTCCTGCGCTCGCGCGAAGTCGGCGTCAGGATCGACGCAGTCTGCTACGCCGGCGCAGTACGTACGGAGCGTCGCGCCCGCGTCGGTCGCGAGGCGGCAGATGAGCGCGCTGTCGAGACCGCCCGAGAGCATGGCGCAGATCGGACGGTCGGAACGGAGATGACGGCGCACGGAGTCTCCGAGGACTTCTGCGGTGTCGCCGGTCGTGGGCGGGGCGAGGGTGAGGCGGCGGGTCGTCTCTGACAACCGGTCGTCGCCAAGGTCAAACTCGACAACCTGTCCGGGTGTGATCGCTCGGATGTCGCGGAAGAGCGTGCGCTCGGCGACCGTGGTGCGGATAGTGGTGAGGTAGGCGCTGACGGCGACAGGATCGGGTTCTCGCGAGACCGCGGGATGCTCGAGCAGCGCCGACAGCTCGCTGGCGAACGCGAGTTGTGGGCGCCCTCGCCATGAGCCGCGCCAGAGATACATGGGCTTGATCCCGAGGGGGTCGCGCGCGAGCGTGAGGCGTTTGGCGTCGAGGTCGAGGACCGCGAGCGCGAACATGCCGCGGGAGCGGTCGAGCGCGTCGAGCCCCCACCGTTCCCACGCGCGGGCGACGGTCTCGGCGTCGCATGACGACTGAAAGCGCAACGGCTCGCGGGCTTCGCGTCTGAGCTGAGCTCGCAGTTCGGCGTCGTTGTAGAGTTCGCCGTTGTACGCGACGATCAGGCGTCCGGAGCGCAGGACGATCGGCTGAGCGCCCGCGTCGGTGGGGTCCAGGATCGCGAGGCGTCGGAAGCCGATGGCGGCGTGGTTGTTGCGCCACATTGCTGCGTCATCGGGACCGCGGTGCGCGATCCGGTCGCGCATGCGCTCCAGAACGCCCCCCGGGATATGGAGGGAGTCGTGGGCGCACGTGACGATTCCGGCGATGCCGCACACCGATCGGCTATCGGCCGTCGCGTGGGAGGCGCGTGAGCCGCCAGAGCGGTGCGGGCGCGATCGGCAGCGCCTGCCAGCTTGCGTCTGTCTGGGCCCAAGCGGGGGCATCGGGAGCGGGCGTCTCCCACCGGACGCTCACGTGCAAGGCCCCCCGGTCGAGGTGGGTGACCAGGGCTTGGCCCCGGGCTACGCGAGCGACGGTCCCCCGGCCTTCGCCGATGGCACCCTCGAAGTGGAGGTAGAGGCGGCGGTGGTCGGGCATGCGTTCGGCGAGCAGCGGTCCGCCCGCGTCGGGCGACGTCCGGGGCGAGAGCCGGAACGCGATCAGCGTGCGCGCGTTGTCATCGGCGTTTCCGTCGGTGTCGGGCTCGATAAGCCAATCGTGGTGCCAGGTGGCATCCGGCAGGACGTGGCGGAGGATGACGGTGCGCGCCATGTCACCGGGCTCCGGAGTCGGCGGGGAGGGGTGGCTGGCCGGGTGTTGGGGTCGACGCCTCGGACCAGTCCAGGGTGACGCGCAGGCGCACATCGTCGCCCCACATCCGGTCGTCGTCGTGGTCAACAGCGACGTTCGCGTCGGGGACGAGGATGACCTCGATCGCGTCGGTACCGAACGGAACGGCGATGAGGTCGGCGAAGCCGGTGAAGGCGGATCGGGGCCCGGAGAGGCGCACCTCGATCGGGGCGTCCTCGAGATCGGGTCGTTCGGTGAGCGGCCTGCGCTGGCCGGCGTGGTCCCAGTAGACCTTTGCGGCGAGGACTGTTTGAGGTGGAAGGACCCGTTCACGGTTCGCGATGCCGCTTGCTTGGGACGGCTCGCGCCATCGCAACCCCCACGTCAGCGTCGCGTCGACGAGGCCGTCTTCGCGCGGCCGCACCTCGCCGATCACCCACGGGCCGACTTCACTCCAATCGTCGACCGCGATGACAGTCGGTGCGGCGTATCCCTCGCTCGAAGTGACTCGCTCGACCATCTCGTCGTGCGATGAGAACACAGAGACCCGCGTGTCGAAGGTCCGTTCTTGGATGAGATCGGGCTCGCGGGTGCGCACGCCGTTCGGGGCGATCTCTTCGGGACGCTGCACGCCGAGATATACCTCGATGCGATAGGTCACTCGGACGGTGTGCTCGCCGAGGGGCGGTTCGATGTTGGGCCAGCGGTTTGTGGGCTCGGTGAGGCGCAGGTTGGAGTGCGTACTCGCGGAGCGCGTCGCGCCCGAGCGTGCGCCGAACCACCGGATAAGCCCCGGTGCGCGTGCCTGCATCTCTGCGGGCTCGCCGTCGATGGCGAGGTGCAGGAGGTCAGCCCCGACGCCGAACGCGACCATCCCGAATGCGGGTGACTGGCCCTGCGGAAGCGTTGCGGTGTTGGGCAGTTTCTGGCCCGCGAGGAGTCTCTCGGGTGGTCTCCAGTCGAGCGTCTGGGTGAGCGCCGATGCGAGGCGCCGACGGTCCTCCGGCTTGATGAGGTCCTCACTCGACGCGAGCGCGAGGGTCTCAACCCAGAGGGGGAAGGTCGATGGACCGAGGAAAGAGACGGTGCGTTGGATGCCTTCGCCCGCCACTACGCGGTCGGTCGCGCGGGTTGCGGCGATGCCGAGCCAGTCTTCTGGCTGGATGTTGCCGGCGTTGTTTCGCCGGAACAACTCTTCGATGGCGGCGTCGGCGGTGGGCAGGCTGCCCCACCGGACCTCCAACGTGAGAAGCGTGACCGGCTTGTACTTGTTCCAGGCGGGGCGGGCGGTGGCGAGGGTGGCTGCGCCGATGGTGGTGGCGGCGAGGATCTGCCCCACGCCGCACGCGAGCATCACGCGGCGCTTGCGGCGTCGTCCGATGCGAACAGTTCTGACGTTGAGTTCGAGTCCGCACTCCGGACAGACCGTACGGGAGGAGGCCGCGGTGTCGGGCGACCAGATGCCGGAGAGGTCGAACCTGCACTTGCTGCAGAGGGGGGCGTTATCGACGCGTTTGCCGCGCCACGCGATGGCGCAGACGAGAAGCCCGAAGAGGATCGCGAGCGAGGGCAGCACCGGGAGAGGGTACCGGCCGCGCCCTCTCACGCTTCGGTCGAACGCTAATCGGATTGGGAGTACGGGTCGTCGGTGGCATCGGCGTCCGTCGCGTCGCCTTCGCCAACATCGTCCCAGTCGAGGGCAACTTCGAGGTGGATCTCGCGGTCCCAGACGGTGTCGACGCTCGGGTCGTCCGTGGGGCCCGTGTCGGGGACGATGATCAACTCGATGCGCTCGAGCCCGAAAGGCACGAGCACCTCGGCGAAGCCGGCTTGTTGGTCGCCCGGGCTGAGCAGCCAGAGCCTGATGGGCTCGTCGATGAGGGCGGACTCAGTGAGCGGGCGGCGTACGCCTTGGTCGTTCCAGAAGAGTTCGCCGACGACCGCGGGGCCCGCGAAGCGGTGGACGACGTTCGTGGAGTACTCGCGCGAGCCTTCCCGCTCGATCGCCCAGTAGATGGTCGCGTGCGTCTGACCGTTGGAGAGCGGGGCCTCGGCCCAAACCCACCACTGCCCCGGCTTCTCGGAGTAACCGCTCGTGGGACGGAGGCGGGGTTCATCGAGGTCGCCAGTGTCGTGCCGGACTTCACTTTGCTCCGATTCGGGGTCTGGCCACGAATCGAGATTCGGCTGATCGACGCGGATGCTGGCGGACATCCACCGCTCAACGACGAAGTCGGGGGAAGGCTCGCGCCGTGGGTGCTGATTGCGGTGTGGCTGGAGGTCGATGGACAGCCGCCACTTGGCCTCGATCGTGTGAGCACCGACTTGCCCGGTGAACGGGTGGGTCGCACGCACGAGGGCGCTGTTCGCGACGCGCAGCCTGCTTTGGTCCTGCAGGTCGGTGATGCTGCGGGCTCGGGCGATCCGCATGGGTTCTGCGGGCTCGCCGTTCACGCGCATCTCGATGCACACCGCTTCGATGGAGTAGCCCAGGAGTTCAAGCGCGGTGCCGACCCTCGAGGGGTGCGGCGGGACGACCCCGAAGGAGTGGAGCAGGAGTGTCTGCTCGTCGACCTGCCAGACGAGGCTGTCGGTGAGTGCGTCACGCAATCGGGCGTGCTGACGCTCGTCGAGAAGATCGTCGTCGATCGCGAGGCGCACGACGCGCAGCCAGGGCGGGTCTGCGTACCCGGTGCCCCAGGGGCCTATCGAGGGCGCGAACACGGCGGGGCTGCACGTGCGATCGACGCAGCGCGGGAGCACGGCATCGGCCCACTGCTCGAGCGGTGCACGCCCATCGGCATCTCGGGCGAGCAGCTCTTGGATCGCGGCGTCGCCGATCGACTCAGGGAAGTAGGCCGCCTCGAGCTTGAGCACAGCAAGAGGCGTGTACGCGTAGAGGTTGGGCTTGCCGAGGGTCGTGTAGATCGCTGTCCAGAGCGCGGGGAGCAAGAGCAAAGCGCCAACCAACAGGGCTCTGCGACGGCGCCTTCGCCGACCGATGCGGAGGTGGCGGTGCCTGGAGACCTCACGCCCGCACTCGGGGCAGATGAGCGACGCCGGGAGGGAACCTCCGGCGCAGAGCCCCGAGAGGTCAAAGCGGCACTTGCGGCAGAATGGCGTCGCGTCGATGCGTTTGCCGTGCCATGCCCACGTGAAGCACGCGAGTCCCAGGACCCCAACGGCAATCACGCTCGGGAGCACGCTGTAGCGTACCGGCGCCGGCTTGCTGGGCTTCACCTCGGGTCGGATTCGTCGATGAGACTCTGAAGCTCCAACTCAAGGACTGCGTCGACGACGGAGTTCGCGGCGGCGGCTCGTCGGATGGCGAATCGTGAAGTCGGCTCCACGAAGACCTCGATACGCCACTTCGTGGTGAGTCGACGGCTTCCCGCGGGCACCCGAACGACCAACCGTCGCAACGAGGACTCGGAGACAACGGGAGTGTTGAACCGCGTGCGAATCGGGAGTGAGACACCTGCGGCGCCGGCGTCCGCATCCACCACGTCTGCGTTGTCATCGTCCGCACCGGGGCCAAACACCGCGCGAGCATCGAGGCTCGCTTCGGTG
>JAUIFD010000100.1 GCA_030429485.1 Phycisphaerae bacterium
CACGAACGTCCACGCCTGGACGTTCACGACCCGCCCCCGAACCGGCGTTCAAGCCGGTTCATGAGCGCCGCATACACGAAGATCAGCGCCACGAACACGTAGATGGACCCCTGCTGGGCGAACCAGAACCCGAGCTTGAACCCGCCGATCCGGACGCGGTTCAGCGGCTCGACGAACGCCACCCCGCAGCCGAAGCTCACCAGAGCCCAAACCGCGAGCAGCACAGCCAGAATCCGGAGGTTGGCGCGCCAGTACCGCGCCCGGGGGTCAGATGCCATCCGCCGAGTCTACTGGCCCGGCACTTTGGGGTTCCGCAAGCAAGGGGAATCCCCAAATGTCCGACCACGACAAACTCCAAGCCTCGGGGCAAAGCGGACTCAATTACAATCCGGCCTGAGTCGAGAGAAGGCCCGCCGCTTTGTGCGGCGGTCGCCGTAGGTCAACACGCAGGAGAGGAGAAGAGATGATTCGCAAAGCGATGGTGTCTGTGCTGGCTCTCGTCGCCGCCCAGGGCGCGGCGCAGACCGTGATTTACTCCGAGATCGCATCGAGCGGTACCTCGATGGTCCCAGGCCTTGGCGGCGCGTTGTTCGACAGCTTCGACCGTCCCTACGCCAGCGCCGACGGAAGCTGGTGGATCATCAGCGCCAGCTCCGATCTCGACACCTCCGAGGATGAGGTGCTGATCGTGGGCAGCGGCACCACCGGCGCCGTGGTCGTGCGCGAGGGCACGCAGGCCGACTGGGCAGGCGCGGGCGAACTCGTGGGCCTCATCGACCAGCGTGCGTCGATCAACAACTCCGGGCACTACGCCTTCGCGACCAACCTCGGCGGCACAGCATCGACGTCCGCCGACGAGCAGATCGTGATGTACAACGGGGCGTTCTCGGCTGTCGCGACCGAGGGCGACGCCGTGCCCGGGTTCCCGAGCGACGCCTACGGCACATCGCTCGACTCCGCATCGATCACCAACGCCGGCGCCGTCAGCTTCCGCGCCCCCAGCACCTCCGGTGCGCTCGGGAGCGATGACGACGACTTCCTCATCTCGAACGGCGCGGTCTTCGCCCAAGAGAACAACACCGTGCCCGGCGGCGCCTCGGACGCCTGGGACAACTTTGACACCGATGACTTCTCCTTCGCGGCCGACGGCACCCGCTGGCTCGCGCAGGGCGACCTGACAGGCGACTCCACCACCGACGATGTCGTGGTCGTCAACGGCAGTGTCGCGATCCGCGAGGGCGGCGCGATCTCGGGCATCTCCGGCGTCGTCGAGACCATCGTCGAGTCCACCATGCACTCCAACGGCGATTGGTTCGCCCGAGGCGACATGGACTCGCAGGACGACTGGCTTGTCTACAACGGCGAGCTCGTCGCCAAGACCGACGACGCGGTCCCGGGCGGGCTCCTCGGTGAGACCCTCGATGACACCCCGTTCTCCGCGACGTTCTTCTCGATGACCGGCGACGGTGACGGCAACTTCGTTTACGGCGCCACCACCAGCAACGCGGACACAGCCGCCAACGCCGTGCTCGTGTACAACAACGAGTTCGTCCTGCTCCGTGAGGGCGATGCGGTCGATGTCGACGGCAACGGCCTGTTCGACGACGGCGCTTACCTCTCCGTGTTCAACAACGACGACGCCTTCCTCACGCCCGACGGCTGGTACTACTTCACCGCGGACCTGATCGATGACGCCGGCGGCAGCTTGGGCCAGGCGTTCATGCGCATCCAGGTGCCCGCGCCCGGCGCGATGGCCCCCCTGGCGCTCGGCGGGCTCATGATCTCGCGCCGCCGCCGCTAGATCTCCACTGCAATCTCAACCCCCAACAGGACGGCCCCGAGCGGGGCCGTTCCTGCTTTTCGACCGACACAACCGCACGCCGCCACGCTGTATCCTCCCCCGAGAAGGTTCCAGGAGTCCGACGTGGGCTTGGCAGCACTCACCGGCAAACTCGGCCGCAAGCTCGCGATCCTGCTCGCGATCAACGTGGTGTTCACAGCCCTCGTCGCCGTGGTCGCCTTCGTGCTCGGATGGACCGCCTACGCGCGCGCCCTGCCCGAGCTCAGCGGATGGCACACGCAGTTCCCGCGGTCCGAGTTCGGCGCGGAGAATGAGCGATCGGGATTCACCCTCGACGACTACCTCCGCCAGGAAGAGGCGGTGTTCGCCGAACTCGCCGATCTGGAGCGCGCGTGGGCGCCGGAGATCGAGGGTCGCTACTCCCGCTTCAAGCCCGAGTCGATCTGCCATCCGGACCGGGCGAGCGACCGCAACTGGAATCGCACGATGGTGCTCGAATCCGACGCGCCCGTCGGCGGAGCGCTACTCGTGCACGGACTGAGCGACTCGCCTTACTCCTTCCGTTCGCTCGCCATCGCGCTGCACGAGCGGGGCTGGACCGTCGTCAACCTGCGCGTCCCCGGGCACGGCACGTGTCCGGGCGCGCTCGCGGAGGTCGACCATGAAGACTGGTCGGCCGCGGTCCGCGTCGCCGCACGCTCGGTACGGGAGCGCATCCCCGAGAGTGCGCCCCTCGTGCTCTTCGGCTTCTCCAACGGCGGCGCCCTCAGCGTGCAATACGCGGTCGACGCCATCGGACGCGACGACCTGCCGCGCGCAGACCGCATCGTGCTCTTCTCGCCGATGATAGGGATCTCGCCGCTCGCGGAGGCGACTGAGTTGTACTCGTTCGTGGGTCGCGTCTCCGGGCTCGACCGCGTCGCCTGGTCGCGTATCGAGCGTGAGGTCGATCCGTACAAGTACTCCTCTTGGCCGATGAACGCCAACGTGCAAGCCTGGCAGATGACCCAGCGCGTCGAGGCCGACCTCAAGCGTCTCGCGGGTGAGGGTCGCCTCGACGCGTTTCCTTCCGTTCTCGCGTTCCAGTCGGCGGTGGATTCAACGGTGGACCCGACCAAGCTCATCGAGCGCTTGTTCGCCCGCCTCCCCGCTCGCGCCGACACCCCGAACGAACTCGTGCTGTTCGACACCAACCGTGTCAACACCCTCAACGAACTCGTGAGCAAGTCGTTCGAGCTGAAACTCGAACCGCTGCTGCAACGAGACAACCCACCGTTCCGCCTGACCGTCATCACCAACGCAAACGAGGACACGCGAGACGTCGTGGAGCGCACCTGGGCGGATGACGCCGCGCACGACGCGGCGCTCGGGCTCGTCTGGCCTGAGACGGTGTTCTCACTCTCGCACGGCGCGGTGCCGATCCCGCCGGATGACCCCATCCTCGGCCTCCAACCGCGCGCCGGGTGGGCCGGTCCACGGCTGGGGCAGCTCTCGCTGCGCGGCGAGTCCGGAGTGCTCGACATCTCGGAGGCGATGATGTTCCGCCTGCGTTCGAACCCCTTCTACACCTACGTGGAGCGGCGCACGCTCGATTGGCTCATCGCCGATTAGCCGCGAAAGCGATCACTCGCACAGATAGTCCGCGACCAGCCGTGCGAAGTGACCCGCGCCCGTCTCGTTGGTGTGCAAGCGGAACATGTCGAGGTAGTCGCCCCCGTCGTTCCATCCGAGTTCGTCGGCCTTCGCCGCCGCGACGGGTGATCCATCGAAGAGCACATACCCCGTGGCGATTCCGATCGAGAACGTCTCCACATCGGCTCGCCCGCTGGCGACGTCGCGCGCCGCACAGTCGTTCGTGATCGAGGCCCCCAAGCGCAACTCGGCGTTGATCGTGTGCATATGCGGCATGAGCAAGAGGTGGTGCACTTCCTCGGTCACGCCCGCGTCGAGCACCGCCAACTCCGCCTGGTCGATCATCGCCTCCATATCCGCCGCGATATCGGCGTGAGAGCCAGGTTCGGCCGCAAGGTGCCACACAAACACGACCGGCCGCTCGCCGATCGCATCGAAGACCGCACGAAGCCACTGCGCCTCGGCTTCTCGCGTGAACACCTTCTGCCCCGCGTCCGTCGCGGCACGGTCGGCGCCGAAACCCGCGTAACTCCAGGACACATCAGAGAGATTCACAAACGCGAACCCCGGGCCTTGGCGCGTGACGAACCCGCCGCACGAGTACAGAGCCCCGGATTGCACGCTCGCGACTTCCCAATCCACCCGCAGCTTCCCGTCGCGCCAGGGCACCGGCACGGGGTCGCCAGCCCAAAAGCCGGGCGCCGGCGCAAACGGCTGCACCGCTTCACCAAGCGGCGTCGAGATCGAGAACGCGACTTCCGAACACGTCGCGGGATCAGGCGTCCAGAGGATCGGCGTAAAGGCGAGCGTGTCGTCCGGCCGCGTCCACGCCCCGCCGCACGGGCCGTTGGTGCTGTTCCAAATCACCGTGCGCATGAGGCGCCCCGCCTGCGTCGGACGGATCTCCCTGGCGGCGCGCAGCGGGAGCGTCAACGGTGAGCCGCACATGATCCCGTAGTCCGTCGAACTGCTGCTCTGCAGCACCTTGTGGACGCCGAGGTCAGGCAGGCCCTGCACGATGTTCGCCAGCTCGCTCGCCCCGCCGCCCAGCGCCTGCAGCCGGCACCCGCGACACTGCAACTCCCATAGAAGCGCGGTTGTCGTAGAGACGTTCGGAATCGCGAAGCTATCGCCCGCCGCGATCACGAGCGCCCCCTCTTGGCGGATGAGGCGTCCGGCACGCGAAGACGGTGATGTGCAAGGACTGCCCTCAGCGCGTGCGGTATGCGGCGTTCCGGGCGCGGCGAACTGCGCACGCGCGGCGCCCGAGACCGCGAAGCTCGCGCAGGCGATCACCACGTGTCCGATGCGCCTCATCCGCTGCTCCTCCCAGCACCCGCTCGACGTCCGCGGCACCCGCCCCCACAGCTCACTTCTTCCCCAGCACGCGCCCCCACACCTCCGCGATCCCAAGCTCCGCGACATCCTCGTCCGCCTCCACCGTGACCGTGGCGAAATCACCGACCTGCGGCGCCCGCTCCATCGCGACATCTGCGGAATCGGAGACGCGGACGAGCCCGAGTGAACCAGTCCCGGTCACGCTGATCACCCACCGGCCCTCCTCGAGCGCTCGATACACCGCCTTGCCCACTTCCGGCTCCTGCGCCCCCGCGCCCCACGACACCGACTCGAGCTCCGGATCGATCAAGATCCCCCGAATGGGCGGCGTTTGCGCATCGAACACGCGCCGAATCCAAAGCCGACCATCGCGCACCACATAGTCCACGTACACCTCACCTCGCGGGTCGTACGGCGTCGGCACTTCGCGCACCACACCGCCATCGGTCAGCACCCGGACCGAGAGCTTCCCACCATCCACCACGAGTTCGGTCACCGCCGTCCGGAGCACCGCCCGGTTGTACACCTGCTGAAGGTCCTGATACTCGTCCGAGAGCCGCTCAAGCCGGTCGCGGTAAATATCCGCAGCAGCCCCGGCCCGGAGCACCTGATAGCCGAGCACACCGCCCCCCACGGCGACCGCAGCGGTGCATGTGCTCGTGATAAGCCTCGACATCGTCGCGATCGCCATCGCGCACCTCCATCAGTAGATCGGCCAAGCAACCCCCAGGGCCCCACGCGAACGTGCATACCAGATTGGGACTCGCGTCGATGCACTTTCCCGAGCCGTCAGCACCCCCCCTGGTAGCCCGAAAGGAACGCAAAGAAGTCGTTCGAATCCACCTGCTCGTCCTCGGTGAAGTCCGCCCTCGGGTCGGCCGCCGAGTAGTACTCCAGGAACCGGAAGAAGTCGTTGGTGCTGAGCGAGCCCGTACCGTCAAGGTCCATCGGGCAAACCACCCAGTTCCAGATGAGGCGGCTGAGCCAGACCGCGCCCTCATCGGTCGGGTGCAAGACGAGATCGTCGAGAATCGGGCCCGCGGGCTCGGGAAGCCCCCAGTCGGCGCTCAACTGCGAGGCGGCGGCGAGCCCGTCCGGCGAGCCATCGAGCAATAGCCCCGCCGTCGCCCGGTGGACGTCGAGCAGATGCACACGCGACGACCGCGAACACGCAAGCACCATCCCCTCACGCGCCTTGGTCCACCACTCCGGCCCGTAGCGTGTCGCCACCACATGGGCGTAGGGGAGAATGAACACCTGCTCGACGTCGTGATACCCGACCTCCGCGAGATCGTCGAACATCAGATCCGCCATCCTCGAAAACTGGTCGGGGACCGCGTCCGGGTCGAGGAACCGCTCATTCGCGAGGTGCCACAGCACGACGATCCGCCCGTGACGGGGCAACGCCGCGATCCACGATTTCAACTGCGGAGAGCTGATGATCTTGTCGTTCACCCAAGAGGGCGTTCGTCGATCCGCAAACCCGTAGTACGACCAGCTTGTATCCGAGAGGTTCGTGTATCGCACGCCGTGCGCACCGGGGATGTAGAACATGCCCCCCGCCAGATACGCCCGCGCGCCGGCATGGTCTCCCGCCAAGCGCACCGATACGTCGATGTACGGACCGTCGCGCACCACGCCGAGACTGCCAAGCCCCACAAACTCGGGAGGCCCCGGCGCGACAGGCACCAGCGTGTTGTCGAGCAGATACGCGATCACGTCGCGCGACCTCGCGGCGATCGGCGCAAACTCGACCGGGCCAGGAGCCAGCCGCCAGGTGTCCGCCTGCAATCGGATCGTCGCGTGGTGCGTCGCGCTCGTCGCGGTGACCTCGCGAACACCCCTGAGCGGGAGCGAGAGGAACTCAACGCCGCCGTTGACCGAGTAGTTCCCGGATGCCACGGCTCGTTCGGGCACCCCGTCGTCCACAATGCCCTGCACGATGTGGCTCTCGAACATCGCGCCCCCGCCGAGTCCCACGATCGGCACACCCGCCTCCGCCGCCCGCAACATCAACTGCGTCGGCAACCGCGACGAGAGCGGTG
Source organism: Phycisphaerae bacterium (assembly GCA_030429485.1). Lineage (GTDB taxonomy): Bacteria > Planctomycetota > Phycisphaerae > Phycisphaerales > UBA1924 > JAUIFD01. Next base: position 6,817 of record JAUIFD010000100.1, read on the forward strand.
CGGCGAACGAGTCGCCCGCGAGGATCACCGTGCAATCCTCATGAAGCAGGTCAATCAGCCGGAACTGCGAGCCGCCTTGGGCGCGACAAAGCCCGCTCGTCAGCGCGAAGGCGGCTGCCAACCCGATCACAAACGGTCGATGGGCGCTCGACAAAGACACGGCCCGATCGTAATCGGTCGGATCGCCACCCCGAACAAGCAACCTTCGGGCTTGGGCCCGATATTTCGGCGAGCGGAACATCCGCTCGCAAACTCGCCGCCTGGGTGGCGGTCCCAGCCACGCCTGCCCGAAACTGGTCCCAGGGATCGCCAAACGGGGGATGGAACCGGGTCAGGCCGATCCCCGGCGCATAGTGTGCTCCGAGGTCGCACGGATGCCCGAACAGACTGCAAGCGAACTCGTCGTGGTCGCCAATCGCCTGCCGGTGCAGCGCAATGGTGGCCAATGGGAAACGAGCCCGGGCGGGCTCGTCTCTGCCCTGCTTCCCATCCTCCAGCGCGAACGCGGCGTGTGGGTCGGGTGGCCCGGCTCGGGCGACGCGCCCGAAGGCGCGTTCGAGCACGACGGGTTCACCAACGTCCCCGTCGAGCTCTCCGCCAGCGAGATCGACGACTACTACGAGGGCTTCTCCAACAGCTCGCTCTGGCCGCTCTACCACGACGCCTGCCAGCCCCCCCGCTTCCACCGCCGATGGTGGCACTCCTACGTCGCGGTCAACAAGCGCTTCGCCGAGGCCGCGTGCAGCGTCGCGAGCGAGGGCGCCCGCATCCTCGTGCAGGACTACCACCTCCAACTCGTCCCCGGCATGATCCGCGAGCTGCGCCCCGACGTGCGCATCGGCTTCTTCCTGCACATCCCCTTCCCGCCGACCGAGCTCTTCTCGCAGCTGCCCTGGCGCCGCCAGATCGTCGAGGGCCTGCTCGGAGCCGACGTCGTGGGGTTCCAGACGCGGCGCGGTGCGCAGAACTTCATGCGCCTCGTCACCCGCTTCACCGATCACCGGGCCCAGGGCTCGCGGGTGAAGGTCGGCACCCGGGCGGTCCAGGCGCGTGCATTCCCCATCTCCATCGATACCGCGCGCTTCGAGCGGCTCTGCGCCGACCCCGCGATCATCGCCCGAAGCCGGGACATCCGACGCGAGGCAGGTGAAGGACGTTCGATCTTCCTCGGCGTCGATCGGCTCGACTACACCAAGGGCATCGACATCCGACTCCGATCGCTGCAGGAACTGCTGTCCTCGGGAAAGCGCACGATCCACGACACCGTGCTCATCCAGGTCTCGGTGCCCTCGCGGGAGTTCGTGACCGAGTACGTCGAACTCCGCTCGCGCGTCGAGGAGCTCGTCGGGCAGATCAACGGCCAGTTTGGCGAGGTCGGCTCCGCCCCGGTGCACTACCTCCGACGCAACCTCCCGATCGAGGAACTCGTCGCGCACTACATGGCTGCCGACGTCATGCTGGTGACGCCCCTGCGCGACGGGATGAACCTCGTCGCCAAGGAATACGTCGCCTGCCGCCCGGACAACACCGGCGTGCTCGTGCTCTCCGAGTTCACCGGCGCCGCCAACGAGCTCGACCGCGCAGTTCTCGTCAACCCGCACGATATCGACGGCATGGCGGCCGCCTTCGCCGAAGCGGCATCGATGCCCCGCGACGAGCAATCACGCCGGATGCGGAGCATGCGGTCCCGCGTCCGCCGACGCACCGTCTACGACTGGGCCGACGAGTTTGTGGGCGCACTCGATGAGCCCCGCCAGAAAACGCTCACCGGAGTGCTTGCATGAGCGCCGCGACACCCACGAACACCGAGCAGGTCGAGACACTCGACCGCGCGATCGAGCGACTCGCCAAGACCCCCGTTCTCCTCGTCGCGACCGACTACGACGGCACGCTTGCGCCCATCGTCGACGTGCCCGCCGACGCGCGCCCGAGCCGCGAGTCCATCGTCGCCCTCCGCGCCCTCGCAGCTCTTCCGCAGACCCATGTCGCCGTCGTCTCGGGGCGCGCCCTCGCCGACCTCGCATCCATGACCGGGCTCGACGGCGCCGTGATGCACGTCGGCTCGCACGGATCGGAGTTCGATCACGATTTCATGGGCTCGCTCACCGCCGACCAGCGAGAGCTGCACCGGCGCGTGCTCACCGAAGTGCAGCGCATCGCCGGCTCCGATGCCGGGTTTGGCGTCGAGTCCAAACCCGCGTCGGTCGCGTTTCACTACCGCAACGCGCCGGAAGACGCGGCCGAGCGAGCCGTGCGAGAGCTCTGCGACAACGCGGCGACCTGGGATGGCGTCGGGCTCAAGTCGGGCAAGAAGGTGCTCGAACTCTCCGTCGTCGATCTCTCCAAGGGCGACGCGCTCGATGTGCTCCGCCACCGCGTCGGCGCGACCGGCGTGATCTTCTTCGGCGACGATGTCACGGATGAGGACGCCTTTGCACGCATGCAGGGCCCCGACGTCTCGATCAAGGTCGGCCCCGGCGCCACCGGCGCCAAGCACCGCGTCGATGACACGATCGAGGTCGCCCGCCGCCTCGCCGAACTCGTATCCCTGCGACAGCGGCACTTCGAGGGCGCAGAGGCAGTCCCCATCGAAGAGCACACGCTGCTCTCCGACGCCCGCGTCATGGCCCTCGTCGCCCCCGGCGCACGCCTCTCGTGGATGTGCGTCCCGCGCATCGACGGCCCGGCGCTCTTCGCCGAGCTCCTGGGCGGCCCGACCGCCGGACACTTCACCATCGAGCCCGCGCGCCCCTCGGAAACCCCACGCCAGCGCTACGACGGCGACTCGCTCATCCTCCGCACCGAGTGGGACCGCGTCTCCGTCACCGACTTCCTCGACTGCTCCGGCGGCAAGCCCACGCAGCGGGCCGGACGAACCGACCTCATCCGCGTGATCGAAGGGCGGGGTGAGGTGCGCATCACCTTTGCGCCACGCCTCGACTACGGACGCACGCCGACCCGCCTCGCCATCCGCGACGGCGGCGTCGAGATCGAGGACACAATCGACCCCATCGTCCTCGTTGCGCCGGACATCGAGTGGACCATCGAAGAGGAAGGCCCGCACAACACCGCTGTCGCGACCGTCAGCCTCCGCGGGGAGCCGGTCCGCCTCGAACTGCGCTACGGCACGGGCTCACTGCGCGAACGCCACGCGGAGTTTGGTGGGCGCCGGCGAGAAACCAAGTCGTACTGGGAGACCTGGGCGGACGCGCTCACCCTCCCGCGGCGCGAGCGCGAGCTCGTGTTGCGCTCCGCGCTCACCCTCAAAGCGCTCTGCTATGGCCCGACCGGCGGCATCGCCGCAGCGGCGACCACGAGCCTGCCCGAACACATCGGCGGCGTGCGCAACTGGGACTACAGATACTGCTGGCTCCGCGACGGCGCGATGAGCGCCGCAGCACTCGTGAAGCTCGGCTCCTCCATCGAAGCGATGGAGTTCCTCGACTGGATGCTCGGCGTGATCGACCGCGCCGCCGCTCCCGACCGCCTCATGCCCCTCTACACGCTCACCGGGCACGAGGTCGCACCCGAAGCCGAGATCGCCGAACTCGCCGGGTACGCCGGCTCACGCCCGGTGCGTGTCGGCAACGCCGCACGCGGGCAGGTGCAGCTCGACGTGTTCGGCCCGATCTGCGAACTCATCTGGCAGCTCGTGCTCGCCGAGGCGCCGCTCTCGAGCGAACACTGGCGACTCGTCGAGGCGCTCACCAAGGCGGTCGAGGCACGCTGGCACGAGCCCGACCACGGCATCTGGGAGATCCGCAAGCCCCGCCGCCATCACCTGCACTCCAAGGTCATGTGCTGGGTCACCGTCGATCGCGCGGTCCGCATCTCCGAATGCTTCCTCGACCGCTCGCGCCCGGACTGGGAAGCCCTGCGCGACACGATCGCGAAGGACATCCTCGACCACGCCTGGAACGAGGAGGCCGGCGCCTACACCGCCGCGTACGGCGATCAAGACCTCGACGCCGCCGCGCTGTGGATCGGGCTCTCCGGGCTCGTCCCGGGCGACGATCCGCGCTTCGGGCGCACGATCGACGCCATCAACCGCGAGCTGCGCGACGGCCCGGTGGTCTATCGCTACCTCGACAACGACGGGCTCCCCGGCGCCGAGGGCGGGTTCCTCATCTGCGCGTCGTGGCTTGTCGAGTCATTCGTGCTCGCCGATCGGCGCGAGGAGGCCGAGGCGCTCTTCGAGGCGCTCGTCGAGCTCGCCGGGCCCAACGGTCTGCTCCCCGAGCAGTACGACCCCAAGGAAGGGCGCACGCTCGGCAACCACCCGCAGGCCTACTCCCACATCGGCATCATCGAGAACGCCATCACCCTCGCGTGATCGCCGGGCGACGACGCGCTGTGCCGCGGACGTTGCCCTGCCACTGACCTGCTCTGAGGTCAGTGCTCCGTTCACTCCGGCATCGGAAAGAGCGTGGCGAGCGCCTCGGGCAGCCGTGCCGCCCACGCGCTCTCGGTGTGCGCTGCGTCGGGGTCAATCACCAAACGCACGCGCGCGTTACTCCCGCCCGCCTCCTGCGCGCGAGCCGCAAGCCCGCGCACCTGCTCCACGTACTCCGCCGCCCACTCGGGCGTGCGCCCCTCATGCCCGCCCACGCCAATAAAGAGCACGCCCGGCCAATCGCCATCCGCCGGAAACAGCGCCTGCCAGATCCCGCGCCCGCGCTGATACACCGACGGGCTCTCCACGAGCGCCATCCCGAACACGTCCGGCCGGCGCGTCGCGGCATAGAGCGAGATCAGGCCGCCGAGCGACGAGCCACCCACCGCCCGGCGCTGGGCGCGCGCATCGGTGCGAAACGCCGCATCAACCCGCGGCACCACCTCACGACAAAGAAACTCCACGTGCCCCTCGCCGTCCACGCTGAGGTCGTCAAACCCAAGCTCGGCTGGCACGTACTCCGCGATCCGATTCGCGCCCGTATGCGGGATACCCACGATGATCGTCGGCTCGATCACGCGCTCCTCGATCAGACGTGTCGCGGTCTCATCGGCGCCCCACTCACCGGGCACGCCGGGCAGATGCTCGAACACGTTCTGCCCGTCGTGCAGGTAAAGCACGGGATACCGCCGCTCCGCGTTCGTCCGTTCGTTGTACCCGGGCGGGAGCCAGACGAGCAGATCGCGCGTCACGCCATGAGCTGCGCCGCCACCGCCGACCACCCGCAGGCGTTTGATGACGCCGACCGCGTCGACCGCGCGCCCCGACGAGGGCGTCTCCGGCCTAGCCGCGCCCTCGCGCTGATCGACGAACGCCGGAATCGTGAACTCGAACACCAACGGCTTGCCCTCGACGGCGTCGCTCCTTGGCACACCGGGAAGCGTGCGATCGACGATGTCCTCAAGCTCCCCAGAGACCTCGACCGTCTCCCACGACCCCCGCGTGAACTTGAACCGCACCGGGCCGTCGCGTCCCTCGGTCGGGAGCAGGACCTGCCATCGCAGGTCCGACCTGCCCGTGAGGCGATACGCCGGGTCGCCCGGGTCCCACCCGGTCCAGTTCGACGCGAAGTAGAGCGGCGAGTCGTTGGTCACGAGCCCCGACTCGTCCTTGACCACCAGCAGAATGCCGTCGGGCCAGTTCTCCGGACGTATCTCCCCTTCCGGCTGAGCGGACGCCAGGTGACACGCCGCAAACACCACGAGCAGGACGATGAG
>JAUIFD010000287.1 GCA_030429485.1 Phycisphaerae bacterium
CCTCCGCCTCGGGCACCTCCGCGGCGCCGACCTCGATCATGTTCACGCCGTCCTTGTGACCGGCGAGCACGAGATCGATATCCGAATACTCGAGCTGCGTGACGGTGGGGTTGAGCACCAGCGTGTACCCGTCGTCGTCGAACACGCGCGCGACGCGAACCGTCGCGGTCGGCCCCTCAAACGGCGCATCCGAGATCGCGAGCGCCGCCGAGGCGCCCGTGCCCGCGAGCACGTCGGTGTCGTTCTCTCCGTCGTGGCTCATCACCCAGCACTGGAGCTGGATCTCGTCGATGAACCCGTCGGGGAACAGCGGCCTGATCGGGCGATCGATCATCCGCATCGTGAGGATTTCCTTCTCATTCGGCGCGCCCTCACGCTTGCGGAACCCACCCGGGAACTTGCCCGCCGCCGTGAGCTTCTCGCGGTAGTCGACCGTGAGAGGGAAGAAGTCGAGGCCTTCGCGCGGATCCGCGCGCACAACGGTCGCGAGCACCGTGGACTCGCCGTACGACACCATGACCGCCGAGCTCGCGAGCTTCGCGATCTGGCCGGTCTCGAAACGCAGCGTGCGACCGCCGATCTCACGCTCAACAACGATGGACTTGGACATGCTGGACCTTCCGTGCTGGGGTCCGCGCGTTCCATGAGCGGCGCGGCCCGGTTCCGTGGAGCGGTCCCGCATGGACTGTGCCGAGAAGGCAGAAGGCAGGGCGCAGCCTCGGCTGCGTGCTGCCCACTGCCACCGCGGCTGCGGCGACCGCGAGATGTCAACAAACAACAAGCCCGCCGGCAAACCAACCGGCGGGCTTCAAGTTCCTACTTCCGGAGCCCGAGGGCCTGGATCGTCTTCAGGTAGCCGTCGCGATCGTTGCGAGCGAGGTACCGGAGAAGCCGGTTGCGCCGCGACACCATCAGAATCAGCCCGCGCCGTGAGTGGAAGTCCTTCTTGTTGGCGCGCAGGTGCTCCGAGACCTCCTTGATGCGGGCCGTCAAGATCGCGATCTGCACCTCGGGCGACCCCGAGTCCTTCTCGTGGCGCCGATGCTCGGAGATCACCTCGTTCTTTTTCGCGCTCGCAATCGCCATCGAAGCCTTCCTGTAGACCTTGCGAGGCCGTTACCCCGCGACCAATCCACCACGACCGCCCCCGACGCTCGGGGAAAGCCGACCGAACATTAGGCCTCACCGTCATCCCGGGCATCCGCCGAGGCAGATTCTCCGACCAATCGCTGCCCGTTCCCGGGCCTTCGAAGTCGTGATCTCGCTAGGGGCCTGGCGTGCCGACCATTACACTCAGGCCGGGCCGCACTGGTGGGGCTGCCTGGGAGTGGAACCATGCGCGCGTGCATGTGGGCTTGCCTGGCGATCACCGCGTCTGCCGCCTCGGCCCAACTCGATGGCGCTCGGGTCCGGCTCGACCTACGTACGGCCGCTTCCACCCTATCAACATCCGCACAAATCGAGCCGATCGACGGAGGGCGCCACCGCTTCGTCGTCGACCGGCGCACCAGCCGCGCGACGGGCGCGACGATCTCCGGACGGATCGAGGGCGAGGAGCGGGGCGCCTTCGTGCTGACCGTTGAGGCAGGACGCGTGCTGGGTGGGCTCTGGACCGAACGCGCCGCATACACGCTTGCGGGCTCGACGAGCGTCGGCGACCTTGCCGACTGCGAGATCCGCGAGATCCCCGCCGATGAAGTTGTTCGGTGCGCTCTCGCGAATCAGGCGACTCCCGAGCCGTGGCGTCATCTCTCGATCAGCTCACCCTCAGCACGGGGGGACGCACGCCCGCGCGCGCCGGTTGTGGGCATGACTGATCCAGGCGGGCGCGCCGGCCATGCGTCGTGCTGCTGCGACGACGACCCCGGTGTCATCGACGTGCTCGTCGTCTACACCGCGCTCGCACGCGACAACGCGGGCGGCGTGGGCCCACTCCAGGTCGGCGTGCAGAACATGATCGACACGTCCAACGCGGTATTCGCCAACTCGGGGCTCGATGACGTGTCGGTCAACCTCATTGGGTTTGAAGAGATCGTGTACGACGAGGCGTCGCCGGACTGGATCGACCACCTCGAACGCATCACCGACCCCGCGGATGGGTTCATGGACGACGTGCACGCGCGGCGCGACGCCTACGCCGCGGACACGGTCATGCTCATCGTCGACGATCCTCGCTTCACGGGCGGATCGGCGTGGTG
>JAUIFD010000101.1 GCA_030429485.1 Phycisphaerae bacterium
CAAGGGCCTCCTCGCCGACGCCCGCAACGGGAGAGGAGCACGCCCATGAGCGCAGCAAGGGCCAAAGCGGCGCGCCCCAGACGTGGCAGGGGACCGATGATCGTCGGCATCACCGCCGGCGTCGCGGCGCTGTTCCTCGGCGCGATCGCCGTGCGCGCCATCCTCGCCCCGAAGCCCCCGAGCACGACCGCCGTCGAATACCCCGAGGTTCCCGGCGGCATCCTGGAACTGGGCGACCCGGGATCGAGCGGCATCACCGCAGCGGGCGGTCTTCTCCTCCAACTCACCGACAAAGAAGACCCCACCCGCCTCGCGATGCAGATGCACGCCAAGCGCATGGACCCCACCGCGCGCGACACCTACTCCGTCACCGACCTACGAACCTGGGTCTATCAGAACAACGGCACACGCCTCTGGATCAGAGCCGACGAGGGCACGCTCGTGCTCCCCGATCGCTCTCGCGAGCCCGAATCCGGACGCCTCGTCGGCAACGTCATCATCCGGCGCTTCAAGGACCCCGCGCCCGGCGTCGAGATCGACCCCGAGGCCGACGTGCCCGAAGTCACCGTCCGAACGCACTCGCTCGTCTTCGACCAGCTCGGTGAGGTCTCCACCGTTGATCGCGTCGTCGTCACCACGCCAGACGGCGAGATCGCCGGCACCGGGCTCCGCATCCTCGTCAACGAAACGCGCGAACGCATCATGCTCTTGCGCCTGATGCAGGGCGAGTACCTCCGCGTGCGCGTCGCGAGCGATGAGCCCAGCGACTCGAACGACGCCACACCCGAGCCCCCCTCGCCGTCAACGGTCGCGCAGGGCACGACTCCGACGCAAGACCCGAGCACGCCCGCCACCGACCCCGCGTCCAACGACCCGACAGCGCCCACCACTGCCGCCGCTGCACCCACCGTCGAGACGATGTACCGCGCGACGTTCGAGCGCGAGGTCGTCTTCCACGACGGCCCGCGGAGCGTGTCGGGCGACCGCCTGGAAGTGTGGGCACGGCTGTTCGACAACACGCTCCGCCCCGGCGCCATTGGCGAACTCTCCGCACCGGACCAACCGAGCGAATCGGCGCGCGACCGGTCGACACCCCCATCGAGTGCCGTCGCGCGGGGCGATGAGCCTGCGACCACACCAGACTCCAGCGGAACACCCACCGACAACCCCGACGACACACGGATCGCAACGAGCGACGGCGTACCGCCAGAGCCTGAAGAGCCCCGCGAGTTCGTCGAACTCACGTGGACCGGGCCTCTCGAAATCCGCCCTTTGATCGAGGCTTCCGCCGAACTCGAGCACAACGACGTCGCCGCGCGGTTCACCGCGGAGCGCACCGGCCTCGTGCGCCTTGCGGACGAATCCGCCGGCGCCACAGGCAGCGCCGGCGAGGTCGAGTATTACGCGACCACCCGCGATCTCGTGCTGGGCGCGCCCTCGGCGGAGGGCGTGCGCCTCGAGACCACCGATGGTGACAAGGCTCGCTTCGGTCGCTTGGAGCTCAGTCTCGCGACCGGCATCGGGTTCGTCCCGGGCCCGGGCGTCGTCGAATCCGCGACCGCAGGACGTGTCGAGTGGCGCGAGCAGGCCGACCTGACCTTCCGCACCGAGAACGGCACGATGACAAGCCAGCTCATCGAGGCGGACTGCGCGGGCGGCGCACGCGCCTCGCATGACGGCGCATACATCGAGGGCGACTTCCTCAACGCTTACTTCCGCCCGTCGCGTGAACGCGAAGGCGAATCGGAACTCACCAAGCTCGTCGCACGCGACGCGGTGCGCCTCTCCGACGGGCGGGGCGGCGAGGGGCGCGCCGATTCGCTGGATGTCTTCTTCAAGACCATCGAAGGCGAGGCCTCGCCGACCGACTTCATCGCAGTCGGCAAGGTGCGATTCTCCGACGACCCCGACTTCATCGAAGGGGGTCTCGTCGAGGCCAGACTCGGGCCCGACGAGAACGGCGACCTCACCGTCACCTGGATGCACGCGATGGAGGATGTCCTCCTCGAACGCCGGCGCGACGGCATCGTCGTGCGAGGCTCCGAAGTCGAGATGGACGCCAAACGCCAGAACATCGAGGCAGCCGGCCCCGGCGCCGTCGTCCAGCGCCTCGGTGCGCGCATCTCCGGCGACATCGTCCGACTCGATGGCATCGCGATGACCGCCGAGGTCGTCGGCAGGGGCGCATTCCAGTACCGCTCGCGCGAACAGGACGGCAGCGTCGCATCCGTCGACGCCGAGTGGACGCGCGGCATGACATTCGACGACGCGACCGGCGTGCTCATCTGCGACGGCGACGTCGTGGCGACTCACCAGCCCGACCCGTACTCGCGCGACGTCGTCATCGCCGATGCCGTGCGCGCGGATCTTGTGCCGCGATCCGCCGGAGCCGTCGCGTCCGCCGACGACGACTCCGGGCTCATGCTCGCCCCCCGAGGCGAAGAGACGCGCGACCTGCGACGGTTCATCGCGATCGCAGGACCAGACGACGATTGGGCCGCCATCGAGGCGGCCCGATACGAACCCGACGTGAACGCGCCAGAAGGGCGGCGTCTGGTCCGATCGCTTCGGTTGAAGGGCCTCGAGATCAACGCGGACAACGTCGCCGGCACCATCGATGTGCCGACACGGGGCGAACTGCTCGTCTCGGACCAACGCATCGACTCGAGCGGCAACGACGACGACCGCGGGAGCGCGCTGTTCGCCTGGAGCTCCTCGATGCACTTCGACCGCCCGGGCGGGCGCGCGACGCTCGAAGGCGACGCGAGCATGGTCCACAAGCGTCTCGACGGCGGGGTCACCGTCGTCATGGGCGCGACGCTCGTTGCCGACGTCACCGCCAGTTCCGGCGACCCAACGGTCAGCTCATCGCTCCGCCGGGCATGGGCTTCCGGATTGGTCTCGGCTCGCTCGGGCGACCGCGAGTTGGTCGCCGATGAGCTGTCCTACGACGCCGAGCGCGGCCAAGCGGAGGCGTACGCCTCACCGGGCCACCGTGTCACGATCCTCGACACCCGGACCGGTACGCCCTCGCGTGCGCAGCGGATCTTCTGGGACATGCGCGCCGACCGCATCGAGATCGACTCCCCATCACGCCTCGATACCTCCCGATAGGTCGCCAACGCCAAGCACCACAACCGCCCGGAGCGCCCCGCGCTACGAGGCGCCCTGCGTCGTCGGCTCGATATCGCGATGGCGGAGCCCCGGCTTGTATCCCGTCTTGCGCATGTGGAGGCTCATCCACCCGAACCCGCACGCGCCGAGCATCGTCACCACCAGACAGATCGCAAAGACCACCCACCCCGAGCCCGGTGTGTGCGCCTCGAGCGCCTCGTACGCGGACACACCGAACACCAGCGAGATCAGCCCCCGCGCGCCCGTGAGCGTGACATGCACGCCCATGTAGCGCGACGCGTGATGCGGCGGCGCAAAGTCAAGATGCCCCAATGTCCACGCCAGCGCTCCGCCGCCAGCCGCGATGCCCTTCGCCAACACCGCCAACGCAACGAGCCAAAGCTGCCCCCGCCAGATGCCCGCGGTCAGCGCCGCGAGCGAGGCGACGAACACCCAGGAGTGAATCGCCCGAAAGTGCACCACGTGCGACCGATCGATCAGCCTCGCCCAAACCGGCACCGACAACGGCATGCACAGCATCGGGATGGCCGTGTTGATCGCGAGGCCCATCTTGTAGGACACGCCGAACCGCTCGCGCAGCACGATCGCGAGCAGGGCGCCCGCAGTGATGTTGCCCACCCCCAAGAGAAACTGGAACGTCATGAACCGGGCGAAGTCACGATCGTGCGCGAGCACGCGCCAGAGCGAACCGAGCCCGCGTCCATGGCGCGGCGTCAGCTCCCGCTCCGCGCGACGCAGCGCCGCATGCCGGCGCACCCGCACGCCCGACCAAAGCCAGGTGCCCACCAGCGCCATCACGCACCCGACGCCGAGCAGGACTCGGTACCACCACTCCGCAGCCTCCATCGCCTGCCCGAGCCCAAGCGCGAGCGTCGCGACAAGCAAGACCTGCACCGTCGCGAGCTTGCCCGCGATCCTCCCGCGCGTGCCGTCCGGGTAGTTCGCGTGCCACACCGTGGAGCGAATCGTCAGGATCCCCGCCCAGCAGCACCGAGCACCGAGCACCGCCACCGCAATCAGCCCAAGGCCAAACGGCGTTGACGGCGCAAGCGCGATCGCTGCGCACAACAGCACCATCACCCGCTGCAGCGTGACGATGAACCGCACCTTGTCGCGACCGTGCGCCAGCGACACCCACGCCGCGCTCGAGAGGTTCGCGAGGGCGGGCGCGACCGAGAGCAACGCCGTCACCACATTCAGGTACGGGCGATTCACCGTCCCCTCAAACGCGATGCGCACGAGCACGCTGATCACCGTGCCCTCAAAGGCGACGAGCATGAAGGGGATGAACAGCGCCGCCGCGAGCTCGCGCCGGTAGTTGCCCCGAGCGATGGGCGGCATGGCGCGCGGATGGAAGCCGAGCCACCTCCAGGCCGCCCGGCTCGCACCCGCGTCCCCCGCCAGGGCGAGAGGCATCGGCAGCTCATCGTTCGTGCGACTCGGCGCTGGAGGCGATTCCGGTCGCGTCACGGTCTCGCTCACATCGCCTCCTAATGCCACCATCCAGTGTTGGCGGGCCGAGTGATACCGGCAACCCGCCCGCCGGTTGATCCCCCGTGGAATAGGATCGGAAGTCGCCAACGGTCCGCCACCGCCGGAAAGGACTCCCGGGCGTCGTTCCCGGACCCACCCATGACCGACCTCCAGATTCGCAACTTCTCGATCATCGCACACATCGACCACGGCAAGTCGACCCTCGCCGACCGTCTGCTCCAAGCCACCAAGGCCGTCTCCGACCGGGAAGCCAAGGAGCAACTCCTCGACTCCATGGACCTCGAACGCGAGCGGGGCATCACCATCAAGGCCTCCGCCGTCACCGTCAGCCACGAGCGCGCGGGTGAATCAGGCCCCGAGCCCTTCATGCTCAACTTCATCGACACCCCCGGGCACGTCGATTTCGGGTACGAGGTCTCCCGCGCCCTCAAGGCGTGTGAGGGAGCCCTGCTCGTCATCGACGCCTCACAGGGCGTCGAAGCCCAGACCGTCGTCAACGCCTACCTCGCCATCGAGCAGGACCTCGAGATCATCCCCGTTCTCAACAAGATCGACCTGCCCTCAGCACGTCCAGACGAGATCGCGATGGAGGTCGAGCAGGTCCTCGGACTCCCAGCTGAAGACTGCATCCCCGTCTCCGCCAAGACCGGGCAGGGCATCCCCGAACTGCTCGACGCCATCTGCACCAAGCTACCCGCGCCACGCGCCCCAAAGATCAAGCAGGCACGCGGGCTCATCTTCGACGCGGTCTACGACGACTACCGCGGCGTCGTCATCTACGTCCGCGTCTTCGACGGGCGCCTCCGCATCGGCGACAAGATGCGCATGATGGGGCTCGGCCGCACATACCAGATCACCGAGCTCGGCAAGTACACGCCCAAGCCCAACAAGGTCAAAGAGCTCGGGCCGGGCGAGACCGGATACCTCGTCGCCGCCATCAAGACCCTGGGCGACGTCCGCGTCGGCGACACCATCACCATCGACCACGACCCCGCCCCCGAACCACTCGAGGGATACGCCCCGCCGCGACAGATGGTCTTCTGCGACCTCTACCCCGCCACCACCGCCGACAAGAAGGGCGGCGACTTCGAGGAAATGCGCGAAGCGATGGGAAAGCTCGCGCTCAACGACTCGAGCTTCACCTACCAGACCGTCCACTCCGAAGCCCTCGGCTTTGGCTTCCGGTGCGGGTTCCTCGGCCTGCTCCACATGGACATCGTCCAGGAGCGCCTCGAGCGCGAGTTCGATCTCGAAGTCGTCCAGACCGCCCCCACCGTCCCCTACAAGGTCGATATCCGCACCAAGGGCGGCGAGGTCGAAGAGATCGAAGTCCACAACCCGGCCGACCTGCCCGACATGTCCTCCGTTATCGATATCAAAGAGCCCATCGCCCGCGTCGAGGTCATGGTCCCGAAGCAGTACATCGGCGACGTCATGAAGCTCGCCCTCGACCGGCGCGGCATCTACAAGAACCAGACCTTCGTCTCCGAGACACGCGACCTGCTCACCTTCGAGATCCCACTCGCCGAGCTCATCTTCGACTTCTACGACAAGCTCAAGGGCATCACCGCCGGGTACGGCACGATGGACTACGAAGTCTCCGAATACCGCAAAGATCAGCTCGTCAAGGTCGACGTCCTCATCAACGGCGAGCCCGTCGAAGCGCTCTCCCTCATCACCCACCGCGACAAAGCAGAGCAGCGCGGGCGCACGCTCCTCGTCCGCCTCCGCAAGCAGATCCCCCGCCACAAGTTCGAGATCCCCCTCCAAGCGGCCATCGGCGGCAAGATCATCGCCCGCGAGACCATCAAGGGCTTCCGCAAAGACGTCACCGCCAAGTGCTACGGCGGCGACTTCACCCGCAAACGCAAGCTCCTCGAAAAGCAGCGCAAGGGCAAGGAACGCATGAAGAACATCGGGAGCGTCAGCATCCCGCAGGAAGCGTTCATGGCGGTTTTGGATACGGGGGAGTAGGACTCACATGCGTTGGGGCCCCAAAGCCCAGGGATTGCAATCCCTGGGCTTTCTCACGGGTCACCCACTCCCGCGAGCACGACCGCGCCTTCGCGTTCGTGCCTGAGGATGTACGCCCGCGCATTCACCCAGTGCGCACGATCATTGATCGGATGTGCTCGCGATCGTACCGCCCAAGTGCCCCCAGGCGCTACCAATCCCGCATCAGACAGGGCCCGCGCGGACCGCTTCTTCGCGATCCCAACGAGCGTTCTCGGCTCGCTCGTTTGAACGAGGATGTGATAGTGCTGTCCGCCGATCGCGATCGCCCCGAGTGCAACCTCCTTGAAACTCGAAGGCTGCCCGCATCACCTCGCACGCCACCGACCGAGCCGGAGGCGAGAGCACGACCGCATCGCGCGTCATCATTTGCTTCGCCCGTTCGTGTCGCGCCTCATGCACACCCGGCGACGGCGGGTCCCGGTAGTTACCTCCGACGTGCTCCCAATGGTGCCGTGTCCGAAACCCCCGCGGATCACCGGGCAGCCACGTACCGTAGGTCGATCCCGTCACATGAAACCAGTCGTTCCACGCACCCACGCCAACATTCAAACAGCACGGCTCGCGAAACGCAAACCGAGGTAGCCTGGCGCAACCATGCCCCCCGATCCGCCTCCAACATCACATCTCGCCTCCGACCGTTCTCTCATCGCTCAAGCGACCTATCGCCTTGCGCTGCTCGTGATCTCGGTCGTCTCGGTCGTCCTCATCACCGCGACGCTCGCGCTCGACCTTGATCCAGAAGTCGAGCGCCTCATCGGCTTCGCAGACACGCTCGTGTGCGTCGTGTTCTTTGGCGACTTCATCCGCCAACTCATCCAAGCCCCGAGCCGAGCCCGTTACCTCGCCACATGGGGATGGCTCGACCTGCTCTCATCGATCCCCGCGGTCGACCTCCTCCGATACGGGCGACTATTCCGCATTGTCCGCCTCATCCGCTTGCTTCGCATCGTGCGATCCGGTCGCCTGCTCGTCGCCACGCTCAAGTACTACCGCGCCCGAGGCACGCTCATCGTCGCAGCAACCGTCGTCCTCCTCGCAATCTCCCTCGGCAGCATCGCGGTCCTCCACTTCGAACTCGAACGCCCCGACTCACCCATAAAGACCGCCGACGAGGCGCTCTGGTGGTGCATCGTCACAATGACCACCGTGGGCTACGGCGATGAAGTCCCCGCCACACTCGGCGGGCGCATCGTCGCCGCCACCCTCATGATCGTCGGCGTCGGCATGTTCGGCGTCATCTCCGCCCTCCTCGCCTCATGGATCATCGGCGCACACGAAGACAACGAAACAGAGGCAATCCGAAAGGACCTCGGGGAGATACGAGAGGCGATCGGGCGGCTTGAACGGCGCATCGACAAGCCCTAAACGGGCCAGATCAGGACCACCGTTGACTGATCGAGGCGCCGAGGGCGGACAAGGCCCGAGCACCCTGGATTTCCGCGTATCCGCGCGCACACCAGACCTCAAGGAACTCGCCATGACCACCATCCGCGACACCGCCCTCGCCTTCTTCCACGCCTGCGAAACCGGCAAGGGCTGGGAGGCTTGCGCTGCGTTCTGCCATCCCGGCGCGACCTTCTCCGCCCAGGCCGGCGCCCTTGACAGCGTCCGCACGCTCCAGGCCTACACCGACTGGATGAAGGGCATGATGACTGTGCTGCCCGATGGGCAGTACGAGGTCAAGTCCTTCGCCGTCGATGAGGAGCGCCGCAACGTCGCCGCCTACGGCGTCTTCCGCGGCACGCACACCGGCGAGGGCGGGCCCGTGCCGCCCACCGGCAACAGCTTCGCGGCCGACTACGTCTACGTCATGCAGTTCGATGGCGACAAGATCGCCCACATGACCAAGATCTGGAACGACGCGATCAGCCTCCAACAACTCGGCTGGGCGTAGCCGGCGAGGGAGCTTCGTTCACCCTTGATCTCGGACTTCCTGGCCGATTGAGAAGGCGATCCTAACGTGCCACTGACCTGCTCTGAGGTCAGTGCCGAACTGGCGCAAGCGTAAATGCGCACTGACCTCAGAGCAGGTCAGTGGCACATCAAGCAACAAGCCGAGTCCGGTACGAAGGGCGCCTTAGTTGGTCCCCTCGCGCCGCGCGATCAGCTCCGGCAGCATCTTCTCAAGCTTGCCCCTTGCGTTCGTGGAGTAGAGGTTGCCCTCCGCATCCACGACGAACACGCACGGGATCGCGTTGACACCCCACCGCTTCGAGAACTCGCCCTCCCACCCGGCGCCCTGGTAGAACTGCGGCCAGGCGATCTCGTTGTCCTTGACGTACGCCAGCAACTTCTCAAGCCCACCCTTGTCCTCGGGGAGATCGAGGCTGATGCCGATGAACTCCACGCCCTGGCCCTTGTACTCGGCGTAGAGCTCCTTCATGTGCGGCATCTCCGCGATGCACGGCCCGCACCACGTCGCCCAGAAATCGATAACAAAGATCGTGCCCTTCTGCTGGGCCACGTTGATCGTCGCGCCATCGACCGCGTTCTTGAACGCAAGCTCGAACGGCTCACCGACGCTCGAAAGCTGCCGGAGCTTGCCCGCGGCGAACCGCGAGGTCCGCGCTTCGGGGAAGTCGTCGACCATCCGCTGGTAGAGCATCTTCTGGTCTTCGGTGCTCTGCGCGGCTCTCGCAGCGGTGTTGAGAAGGCTCGCGCCCCGATCGTCGCCCGGCGCGCGGGCGATGAAGGCGTCGATGACCGGCATCGTCTCGGCGATGTCCCAGTCGGTCGCGCCGCCGAAGGCGAGGGCGTGGTGGTACGCCGCGTCGTTCGCGAGCGAAGCGTCGCTCGCCTCGACAGCCTTGGTCTCGGCGAGCACCTGCTCGAACTCCTTCAAGCTCTCCAACGTGGACCAACGCTCCAGCATCAGCTCGGCCGCCTTGGGATGCGCCCGATCGGCGCGGTAGAGCTCCATCGCGAGATCGGCGCGCCCGTTCCTGTAATCCGCGCGGTCCTGGATGTACTGCTTGACATACTCGCCATCTTCGCGTCGAGAGCTGTCGTACTTCGGCATCTGCAGCGCGTCGAGGTCGGCGAGGATCGCCTCGACATCCCGCGTCGCAGCTTGCGACGCCGCAACGCCGCCCGACTGGTTCTCAGACTGAGCTCCAGCAGGCGCCGCGAGCCCGAGCATGCACGATCCAGCGAGGAGAGCGGTCCGGCGGAGCTTGGTCATCATGGGCCTCCCGGCGCGGGGGTTGGAGTTCGACGCAACCACTGAGCTGCTGGCGCATGCTACACGATCCGGCACGCGACCCAAAGCCGAACCGCCGGGCCGACGAAACGAACCAAGTACCCAGCCTGCCGACCCGAGAAACCCGCCCCCTAGAATCGCGTGTGAGGCGGCGCACCGCGCGACGCCGTCCGCCGCGTGCCGCGCCGCCCATCCGAAGGGTGGTGCACCATGCGGCTCAACATCAAAGCGTTCGCCCTCGCGTTCGGGCTCATCTGGGGGCTCGGGCTCTTCTGCCTCACCTGGTGGATCATCGCCTTCGACGGCCCGACCGGCGAGCGCACGCTGATCGGCATGGTCTACCGCGGGTACACGATTTCCCCGCTCGGCTCGGTCATCGGCCTTGCATGGGCCCTGCCCGACGGCATGATCGGCGGCGCGGTCTTCGCGTGGCTCTACAACACACTGGCCGCGCGCAGTGCAGACTCCGAGAGCCCCGCCGCATGAAGCTGGCCGAAAGCCCTCGGCTCGTCGCGAAGCTCCGTGCGCTTGCCCGCATCGGCGCGCCAACGATCCGTGCATGACACGCGCCTTCGCATTCGTTCTCGCCCTCTGCACCGGTCTCGCCGCCCATGCCGGCCCGGTGCGGGTCGCCACCTACAACATCCGCTACGGCACAGCCAGCGACGGGCCCGACCGATGGGAGGTACGGCGCGAGCGCGTCTTCGAGACCATCCGCGACCTCGACGCCGACGTGATCGGGCTGCAGGAAGTCCTCTCGTTCCAGCTGCGTGAGCTGCTCAAGGAGTTCCCGCAGTACGCCGCAGCCGGCGTGCATCGCGACGACGGGATGCTCGCGGGCGAAGCAGCCCCCGTTCTGTACGACCACACCCGGTACGCCCTCGCCGCCACCGGCACCTTCTGGCTCTCCGACACGCCCGAGGTCGTCGCCTCCAACACCTGGGACGCCGCGTGCACGCGCATCTGCACGTGGGCGAAGTTGCTCGACCTGGAATCGGGCGAGACGTTCACGATCTTCAACACGCACTTCGACCACGAGAGCCGCAAGGCGCGCGACAACGCCGCCAAGCTCATCATCGAGCGCATCACCGCCCGCGCCGATTCCAGCCCCTTCCTCGTCACGGGCGATCTCAACTCGGGCGAGGAGACCGACGCCGTCCGCACCCTCCTCGACGGCGCCGACGACTGGAAGCTCACCGATACCTACCGCGCCATCCACCCCGAAGGCGCCGCGGGCACCTTCACCGGGTTCAACGTCGATTCCGACGCCGGTGCCCGCAAGATCGACTACGTCTTCACGAGCCCGGGCTGGCAGATCGCAAGATCGACGGGCGCTACCCGTCGGACCACTTCCCGGTGTGGGCCGAACTGACGCTCAAGCCGTAGTCCACGCCAAAATCACCGATTACACAAGCGCCATGACCGCGCCGCGTGGTCATGTGCGCTCACTCCGCGCTACTCCACCTCTCCAACCACCGACATCGCACGCCCCGAATCCAGCCCGTCCAATACCCCCGCCACAATCTCCTCGTGGGTGAGCCACCGCCGCCCACCACCGGTGCGCATAGACCCGAGCCGCACGGTGCGCACACCATCAGCACCAACTTCCTCCATCGTCGACCCCACCACCCGCACCACATCCGCCCCTTGAGCCGCGCGAAGCACCACACCGAGCCCCTCGCACGCATCCGAGTGCATCCACACCACCGCGCGCCCAAACGCCCCACGCTGCGCGCACGCCTCACGCAGCCCATGCTCCAACGCGCGCACGTCGTGCCAATCCACCGCAAGCGGGTGGATCGCCCCACCACCCTCGCGCACGAGTGAGGCAAGCCGCTCCCCCGCGCGCGCAGCGACCGTCACCACACCCCCGCGCCGCGCCAGCTCAAGCGACACGCCGCGGAGCATCCCCGTCCCGCCCACGACCAGCGCGTGCGACATACACGCACCGTACCGGAGCGCACGCCTCAGCGACTCACCGCGTTGCTCTATTCGGTCGGCACGCCCGCGTACCGCACCGGCCCCTCGTCGTTCTCCGACCACAGGCTCGCACGCCGATGACCGTCGCCCCGCTGGGCTTCGAAGGTCATCCCGCGGATGGCGGCGTACTCACGATTCGGCGAGTGCCCGCAACCCCCGAGCCCGAGGGCCCCAAGAGCACCGACACCGGCCGCCAGCACGACCCCCACCCGGATGGAGTCGCGTTGCTTCATGCCTCGGACGTACGAAACGCGGCGGAACAAAGCCATGGGATCGCATACATCGGCTCGCCGCAGGTCCGAGTTGAGTTTCTCCTTGTGCCGCCCGCGCAGGCACGCGCCGATTCTGCGGCCTCGTTCTCGGCCTGTTCGCCTCGTCCCGACCGACTACCATCCCGCCCGAGACCCGCGGAGATACCCATGCGCATCGCGTTCAGCACGGTCGCCTGCCCAGAATGGACACTCGAGCAGGTGCTCGCCTTCGGGGAGGAGACTGACTACGACGGCGTCGAGCTCCGCACCCTCGGCACCCAAGCGATGCTCGCCTCCGACCCCGCCTGGACCGCCGGC
>JAUIFD010000102.1 GCA_030429485.1 Phycisphaerae bacterium
TCCCGATTTCGACGTCGATCGGCGAGGTACGGCCACATCGCGGACAGTCAACGGGCACCCGATCCGAGTAGCCCTTGGCTCCACACCACCGGCAGAGGCAGTAGTAGGTCGTCTCGGCGCGGGGATCGATTGGGCGCTCGTTCACAGTGACGCTCGCACCATCGCGATAATCCCGGTCTGCACCGACTGCGGCAGCCGGCCCCAATTCGCACAGACAAAGCCCACCTCCGTGTCCTCGTGCGCGCAACTGCTGGGGCCAGTGCTGGGGGGGTGCTCAGAATCGGCCTTCTCCGTATCGCCAGCGGGGTTTCCGAGCTGCTTCCCAAGCTGAATGTCGCCGGTTCGACTCCGGTCACCCGCTTTCGCTATCGCGGGCAGGATTGCACCCGCCGCGTGCATCCGGATCGAGCCCGCGGAGTTCCTCGCGTGAGGCACCCCGGCGGGCTCACTCTGGCCGCCCTGCTTCATCCCACGACAAGTCGAATCTTGCGAGGTACTTGCGGATCCGGTCCGAGTCGTTGACCGAAGTTCGCCTTGCGCGAGACGCCGCGAACAGCCTGCGTCCCGCTTCGGCCATGGTCCGCGACTCACGGCAGACACGGATCACGGTCGCAAGTTGAGCGCGGTCGAAGAGATCGATCTCTTTGAGGCGTTGGGGGCCCACGACTCCCGCGAGTTCGATCGCATCCTGGTCCCCGCCATGGTCCCAAGATCGGGCGAGCCGTTGGACTTCCTCCGCAACGACTTCCGCCGAAATGCGCCCGCCCGGTGCGAGCGTCGCCATGCGCGTCACCGCGGCCCCCAGGTCGCGGAAGTTGCCGAGCCAACGCGCGTCACCTCCGGTCGCAAACCGAAGGAACTGCTGCCGAGCCTCGCTGCTGAACCGTACTCGCTGCCCTCGGTCAACTGCGAAGCGCTCGAGCTCGTACTCGAGGTTCGGTTCGATGTCCTCAGGCCGATCGCGCAGCGCGGGTAGCTCGAACGTCCACAGATTGATACGTGAGAGAAGATCCTCCCTGAACTCGCCCCGTTGCACGCAGGCGCCCAAATCGCGGTTTGTGCCCGCGATCAGCTGGAAGTCGCTCTGTACCTCCGCGTCTGCACCGAGCGGCAGGAACCGCTTCTCTTCGATCGCCCGGAGCAACATCGCCTGCTCGTCGAGGCCGAGCTCGCCGATCTCGTCGAGGAACAACATGCCCCCATCAGCGGACCGCAGGAGCCCCGCTCGGTCCGACGCCGCCCCAGTGAACGCACCCTTCCGGTGCCCGAAGAGCGCCGACATCGCCCCATCGCCACGCAGCGTGGCGCAGTTGACTTCCACAAGTTCGCCTTTGACCATTCGGCGGTGTCGGCGCAGTCGGTAGATCCGCCCCGCGAGCCGCGACTTTCCGGCGCCGGTCGGGCCCGTGAGCAGAAGCGGGTCCGTGGTCCGCGCCGCGACGTACTCGATGCGCTCGATCAGGCGGTTGAACGGCGCGTTCCGCGTCTCAATCCCGCCCTTGAGCGAAGCGACCGCGTCGGTGTGCTCGCGCTCGAAGCGCGCGGCGAGCCGGCCGTATCGCGACAAATCCAGATCGATGATGCTGAAGGTGCCCGCGCCATCGCCGGTGCTCCGCGGCGGGCTGGTCTGGATCAAGCGCCCGGGGAAGTACCTCGCTTCCGTCAGCAGGAAGTTGCAGATCTGCGCCACGTGCGTGCCGGTGGTGATATGCACGAGGTAATCCTCGCGCTCGGTCTCAAACGGGTAGCCGGCCGCAAACTCGTGGAGCACGCCGTAGACCTCTTCGAAGTCCCACGGGTCGTCCATCTCCACGATGTGCGGCACCACCTTGGTCTCGGGTGAGACGTCGGCGATGTCCTCGATCACGGTTTCCGCGAGCCGCGTCGAACGCCGCGCGTGCAGCAGATCAAGACGCCCGACCAGCAGGTCCTCGTGCTGGCAGAGCGAGACGGTTGGCCGCCATCGCTTCCAGCGCCGGGCTCCCTTCCCGCTGTCGAGCGTGGTGCCGAGCATCCCGAGCACGACGATGGGACGGAGGGTTGGTGGCTTCAACGGGGAACTCCAGGATCTATCCTATCGGATAAGTGCCGATACTGCCTAATCGCCTTTGATCCCCTGTATCTGCTGGCTCGCCCCGGCCGATCGCCGACAGGAGCCTCCAATCGCCGTCTGGGCGGCCCGGAGCCCGTTCTCTCGGGTTTGGCACGCCCTGTGCATTGGGATCCCCCGTCACCGACGAAAGGGGACACCGATGGCGAACAAGACGATCTTCAACTCCTCCCGCGGCCCGATCGCATCGCCCGCGGGCGCGACCAACCAGGCGGGCGGCGCGGCATACGCCATGACCCCCGAGCACATGCTCGCCCAGTACGCCGCGACCGGGTGCATGAACTCCACCTTCTACGCCTCCGCCCAGGACCAGCTCGACACCGTGCTGCGCCTGTGCAGCCAGGTGAGCCCGGAGTTCGTGGCGCGCGTCGCGCTCTACGCCCGGCGCTACGGGTACATGAAGGACCTGCCCGCGCTGCTTTGCGCGGTGCTGAGCGTCGTCTCGCCCGGCCTCATGGCCGAGGTCTTCGACCGCGTCATCGACTCGCCGAAGATGCTCCGCAACTTCGTCCAGATCATGCGATCGGGCGCGGTGGCGCGGAAGTCGCTCGGCAGCCTGCCGAAGCGCCTGGTCCTTCAGTGGCTCGAGGCGCGCTCGGATGACGCGATCTTCTTCGCCTCTGTCGGCAACGACCCGTCGCTCGCCGACATCGTGAAGATGGTCCACCCCAAGCCGACGACCAAGAGCCGCGAGGCGCTCTATGGCTATCTCCTCGGTCGCGAGCACGACTTCTCGGCGCTGCCCGAGATCGTGAAGGAGTTCGAGACGTTCAAGGCGCTCAAGGGCGAGGGCCTCGACGCGGACGTGCCCGACGTGCCGTTCCAGATGTTGACCTCGCTCCCGCTCGATAAGGCGGCGTGGAAGACGATCGCGCGGAACGGATCGTGGCAGATGACACGCATGAACCTCAACACGTTTGCACGTCACGGCGTGCTGGAGGATGCGCAGATGGTCCGGCACATCGCGAAGAAGATCGCCGATCCCGAGCTCGTGCAGCGGGCGCGCGCGTTCCCCTACCAGTTGCTCACCGCGTTCACCATGGCGTCGGCGTCGGTCCCACAGCCGATCCTCCACGCCCTGGAGGCAGCGCTCGAAGTCTCG
Source organism: Phycisphaerae bacterium (assembly GCA_030429485.1). Taxonomy (GTDB): domain Bacteria; phylum Planctomycetota; class Phycisphaerae; order Phycisphaerales; family UBA1924; genus JAUIFD01. The sequence continues at coordinate 3,213 of JAUIFD010000102.1, forward strand.
GTGCGCAACGTGCCCGAGATCCAGGGGCACACCTATGTGTTTGTCGACGTGTCGGGCTCGATGCACTCCCCCGCGACCGGGTACCGCAAGGGCTCGACCAGCGCCGTGCGCTGCATCGACGTCGCGGCCCTCGTCGCCGCGGCCGTGCTCCGCAAGAATCCCCACGCGGAGGTCATCCCGTTCCACACGGAGGTCGTGCGCACGCGCCTCAACCCGCGCGACACGGTCATGACCAACGCAGAGAAGCTGGCGGCCCTGCCGTCGGGCGGAACCGACTGCTCGGCGCCCATGGCCGAGCTCAACCGTCGCGGCGCAAGGCCCGACACCGTGATCTACGTCTCCGACAACGAGTCGTGGATCGACACCTCGCCCGGATCGTGGCGTCGCGGGACCGAGACCATGCGGCAGTGGTCGCAGCTCAAGGCCCGATCGCCCGAGGCACGGATGGTCTGCATCGACGTGCAGCCGTACGGCACGACGCAGGCGCCCGACCGAGCGGACATCCTCAACGTCGGAGGCTTCTCCGACGCGGTGTTCAACGTGATCGCCCGATTCGCGCAGCGCGAGTCCGGCGCGCGGTACTGGGTTGATCGCATCAACGCGCAGGTGATCTGAATTGGACGCGGGCCCCCGGCAATCGGGCCGGGGGCCCGGACACACACGAAGGAGTTCCTGCGGAACGGGTCGGGTCGGATGCTGTCGGGACTACATGGATGCAAGCCAAGAGCCGTCTCGGCGTTCACCTTGCCGCCCCGCCCCGTTCCGCGTTCAAAGCACGAGCCGACAAATGCCGGTGGGACTACAGGTTCTGGTCCTTGAGGTTGCGGGTTCGAGTCCCGCCCGCTCCATTCAGCGTCTTTGGGGCGGTAGCTCAACCGGTAGAGCACGAACGTCTCACCATTCCTTGTTGTCGGCCGTTTCTGGGTGTAGCTCAGCTTGGCAGAGCGCGTGCCTTGGGTGCACGAGGCCGGAGGTTCGAATCCTCCCGCCCAGACTTGAGATCGGAAGAGCAGCGAATGCTGTCGGGAGTACATGGCCTAGCGGGTTCGACTCCCGCCTGCCGAACTCGGTTCGGCAGAACCTCTCGGCCCTCTTGTCGCTGCAACGGCTCCGTAGCCCAAACGGAAGAGGCGGCGGTCTCAGAAACCGCTCGTTGCAGGTTCGATCCCTGCCGGAGTCATTGGGTCTGAAAGAAACGGCGAATGCCGGAGGAACTCCATCATCGTTGAGATCGCGGGTTCGAATCCCGCCCCGGCAGAGCCACAGCGACCCGGGTAGCTCAGCGGAAGAGCACGACGACGCCGATAGGCTGTTGTTTCTCCACCCCTTTGTCGCCGCTTTCTTTCATGCTCGTGGATCAGTGAATCAGAACGCCGCGCGACACACGCGGCCACCGAAGGAGCCGAGCGATGAACGATGCAAGCACCCCCTTCATCGAGACCGGCGAAGCGACCGCCATCCTCCCGCTGCCCAACGACCAGAAGCCGGTCACCGTCATCGGCACGCCCGCAATCCGCGACACCTTTGACGAGGGTTGCATCCGCCAGACGCTCAACTCCGCGATGGCGCCGGGCGTTTCGCACCTCGTGCTCAACCCCGATGCGCACATCGGGTATGGGACGCCCGTCGGGTGCGTCATGGCGAGCCCGTCGCACATCTACCCCGGCCCCGTGGGCGTGGACATCAAGTGCTCCATGAGCCTGCTCGCGGTCGATATCGACGAGGACGCCGTGCGCGACGTGCGCACGCGACGTGCCATCATCGACGCGATCTGCGCACGCACCCCCACCGGCACCGGGCGCGGACAGCGCAGCGTGCCAAAGTCCCGGGACGTCACGCACACCCTCGGCTCACAGATCGTCACCGAGGGCGCGACTCCGGACGTCTGCAACGCGCTCGGCATCCCGCCCGAGTGGGCCGACCGGTGCGAGGACAGCCGCCATACCGGGCACGACGGCACCGCCGACGCCCTGCGCACTCGGCTCGACCACCACAAGCTCAACGAGCGGTTCTTCGAGCGATTTCCGAAGAAGATCCGCCAGCTCGGTTCGTACGGCGGAGGCAACCACTTCGGCGAGTGCGAGATCGTGCGCGTGCGAGACAACGAGCGTGCGCACACCGCCGCCGAGGTCTTCGGCCTGCGCGACGGGGGCGTGGCGTTCCTCTCCCACTGCGGCTCGCGCGGGCTCGGGCACGACCTGGCGTCCGGACAGTTCAAGGCGCTCGCCGACCACTTCACCAAGTGGGGTATCCCATTGCCCGGAGACGACCGCCAGCTCGTCCACGCCCCGCTCGGAACCGACGAGGCGAATCACTATCTCGACGACATGGCGATCGGCGCCAACTTCGCGACCGTCAACCACCTCCTCATCAACGCGCTCGTGCTCGAGGCGTTTCAGGAGGTCTTCCCCGGCGTCTCCGGGCACCTGGTCTACTTCATCAGCCACAACATCGCCCGCGAGGAGATCGTGGACAACAAGCCGCACTGGGTGCACCGCAAGGGCGCCACTCGCGCGTTCCCCGGCGGACACCACGCACTCAAGGGCACACCGTTCGAGAGGACCGGGCATCCGATCCTGCTCCCCGGCAACCCGCAGGCGGGCTCGTCGGTGATGGTCGCCAACGCCGGCGCCGAGGCGTCGTGCTACAGCGTCAACCACGGCGCGGGGCGCGCCATGGGTCGCAAGGCCGCGTCGCGCGCACTCGACCAGAGCGCCATCGACGCGTCGTTCAAGGATCGTGACATCCTGACCAACTGCCGCAACTACCCCATCGACGAGGCGCCCGCCGCGTACAAGGACTTCGACGAAGTGCTGCGCTCGGTCGAACTCGCGGGGCTCGCGAGCGAGGTCGCGCGCCTGGAGGCACGATTCGTCATCAAGGACGGAGACAAGGCCGATGATTAGCATCGACGGAAGCAAGGGCGAGGGCGGAGGGCAGATCCTCCGTACCTCGCTCGCGCTCTCGATGATCACCGGGCAGGCCCTTCGCATCGATCGCATCCGCGCCGGTCGGCCCAAGCCCGGCCTCATGCGCCAGCATCTGACCTCGGTCGAGGCGGCGAGGTCGGTGTGCAACGGTACAGCCGTCGGCGCTCAGCTGGGATCGACACACCTTGAGTTCATCCCGGGCCCGATCCGTGGCGGCGCCTACTCCTTTGCGATCGGCACGGCCGGAAGCACCACCCTCGTACTACAAACGATCCTGCCCGCGTTGATCACCGCGGGCGAGCCGTCCACCGTGACGCTCACGGGCGGGACACACAACATCCACGCACCAACCGTTCACTTCTTACAGCGGGCCTATCTCCCGCTGCTGAATCGCATGGGCGCTTCCGTCGATCTTGAGCTCGAACGGTACGGGTTCTACCCCGCTGGCGGCGGGCGGATCCGAGTCGATGTGCAGCCCGCCCAACAGCTGCGCCCCTTTGACCTCACGGACAGCCCACCTGTGCGATCACGACGAGCCATCGCCACCATCGCGGGATTGCCGCCTTCAATCGCCAAGCGCGAGATCGAGGCCGTGCGAGAGGCGCTTGCATGGCCCGATGAGTGCCTGCACATGCACCAACTTGGCGATGAGTCGGGGCCCGGCAATGTCGTGAGCATCGAGATCGAACGAGAGAACGTGACCGAGGTGTTCACCGGGTTTGGAAGGCGTGGAGTCTCCGCAGAACAGGTCGCTACGACCACCACCGATCAGGTCCGCCGATTCCTGGACGCGGATGTCCCCGTCTGGGAGCATCTCGCCGACCAGTTGATGCTTCCGCTCGCGATCGCCGGGGGAGGGCGTTATCTCACCGGCCCGCTCTCGCTCCACGCGACGACAAACGCCGACGTCATCGAGTCGCTTCTGGATGCGCACGTGCATATGGCCCGCGATGAGAGCGGTCGGTGTCTCGTCACGATCCTGCGATAGGCGGCCGAACGCCCGTCGCCGGTGTAACCACCGCGCGAGCGTTGCCACTCCGCCTCGCCAGCCAGCCGGCGGTGCGGCAATCGCGGATGAACCGCGGCCCCCGCACTCACCTTGTGAATGAGCGGCACTTGACCACGCCTGCGGCCGACCCAATACTTGCACAATGGCGTCAGTATTCCAACGTTCAACACCGTCCCCCAAGCAAGCGGTCCGGCGACGCGCACGGCTCGACCGCCTCCTCGACCCCGTGATGCTCAAGGCCCTCGCCGAGCCCACCCGAGCCCGCCTGCTCTCCTGCCTGCTGAAGTGCGGGAGGGCGTGCTCCGTGACAGAGGTGGCCGACTGCTGCTCCACCGATTTCTCCATGGTGGCGCGACACCTCGCGACGATGGCCCGCGCCGGCCTGGTGTCGAGCGAGAAGCGCGGACGGACCGTCTGGTACACAGCCGACGCCCAGGCTCTCGCCTCACGCTTCCGCGAACTGGCCGAGGCGATTGACGAGTTGGCCCCAACCTCCGACTGCTGCGAAGCCGGCGGTTGCTGCACAGATGATGCGTGAAGGAGCCCACATGAACACCTGGCTTGTCCTCCGAGTCCTGCGGACCATTCTGCTCGCGGCCCTCCCGGCGAGCGCCCACACGGGAGCTGCTGCAATGCGTAACGGCGACCTCTACCCGAATGTCGAGGCGTATCTCGCGGATCGCAGGTCCGAGTTCGACCAGATACCGGATGAGCGTCGTCGGCAACTCGAGGAGATCAGCGCGTACGTCCGCGCGCAGGCCGACGCGGAGCACCCCGTGCGGCTCGTATTCGTTTGCACACACAACAGCCGAAGGAGCCAGATGGCGCAACTCTGGACAGCGGCAGCCGCCAACGTCTACGGCCTCAACGTCCTGACCTACTCCGGCGGAACGGAAGACACCGCATTCAATCCGCGTGCGGTTGCCGCGATGGGACGCGCCGGGTTCAAGATCGAGAAAGCCACCGACGACACCAACCCTATCTACCACGCCCGAATGAGCGATGATCGACCGGCGATGACCTGCTTTTCCAAGGCTTACGACAACGCCCCAAATCCGAAGCTCGGCTTCGGAGCGGTGATGGTCTGCGGAGAAGCCGATCAAGCCTGCCCCTACGTGGAAGGCGCCACCGGGCGGTTCTCACTCCCGTTCGTCGATCCGAAGGTCTCGGACGACACAGCCTTGGAAGAGGCGACCTACGACGAGCGGTGCGCCCAGATCGCCCGGGAAATGCTGTACATGATGAGCCGCGTGGGATCCTGAGCCACGCGATGACATACCCGACGGAGGAAGTGCCAATGGCAGACCACGACGCATGTTGCGGACCCGACTGCTGCTCGGAAACGACAATCGCGCACACAACCGCCAACGACCAACTGCGCGATAAGGTCCGCGAGGGATACGCCCAGATCGCCAAGTCGGGGCAGTGGTCGGGAGTCCGACCGGCAACGGCGGGCATGACCGAACAGCAGATCGAAAGCGGGACTTGCTGCGGCGGCTCCAACGGCGGCGGAGGCTGTTGCGGACCTACCACCCTCTCGCCCGAGCAGGTCGCACTCGCGGTCGGGTACGCCGATGACGACCTGTCCGCCCTCCCCGACGGCTCGAACATGGGCCTTTCATGCGGCAATCCGACCGCACTCGCATCACTCAAGCCGGGCGAGGTCGTGCTCGACCTCGGCTCGGGCGGCGGCTTCGATTGCTTCATCGCCGGACCGAAGGTCGGCGCCGCGGGCAAGGTGATTGGCGTCGACATGACGCCCGAAATGCTCAGCAAAGCCCGCACAAACCTCTCCAAATACCGGGAGCGCAGCGGGATCGACAACGTCGAGTTCCGCCTCGGCGAGATCGAACACCTTCCCGTTGCCGATGCGACAGTCGATGTCGTAATCTCCAACTGTGTGATCAACCTCGCGCCGGACAAGCGGCAGGTGTGGCGGGAGATCGCACGCGTGCTCAAACCGGGCGGCCGCGTGGCGGTCTCGGATCTTGCGTTGCTCAAGCCGCTGCCGCAGGCCGTCCGCGACGATCTCGAGGCTCTCGTCGGGTGCATCGCAGGAGCCGAGTCGGTGGACGACATTCGAGCCGCGGTGCTCGATGCCGGACTCACCGACCTCCAACTGGTCGCGAAGCCGCAGTACATCGAAGCGATGACAAGCTGGCAAGACCCGCTCTACAAACGAGTCGCGGCCTCGCTTCCGGAGGGGGCGAAGATGGGCGACTACGTGGTGAGCCTCGATGTGGCGGCGAAGCGCCCGATGAGCTGACACTCGGCATCCACAGCGGTCGCAGCTTGCATGGGTTCGCGCCGGGCGCGCCGGCGGGCGGTCAGACGAATCGCTTCATGATCCGCCCGCACGCCAAGTCGATCAGCGTCACGACCACGATGATGATGATCATCATCGTCGCGACCTCGCGATACTCGTACGCCGAGAACTTGTCCATCAGCATCTGACCGATGCCACCCGCGCCCACCACGCCGAGGATCGTCGCCCCGCGGACGTTCGACTCAAATCGCAGCAAGCTCTGACTCGCGACATACGGCAGGATCTGCGGGACAAACGCGATCGAGAGCACCTGTGTCGCCTTCGCCCCCGTCGCCACCACGCCCTCCACGGGGTCCTCGTCCGCCGTCTCGATCGCTTCGCTGAACACCTTCCCAAGCACGCCGTACGTGTGCACGAGCAGCGCGAGCACCCCCGCGAACGGCCCGAGCCCGAGCACCGCGACGAAGATCATCGCCATCACGACCTCGTTGAACCCGCGTGCGAGGTCAAACGACCGGCGCGTCCAAAACACCACCATCCCGCGGAGTGTCTTCCGACGCGCCGAACTGCCGGTCGCGATCACCCGCATCGCCCGCGCCGAGCCCAGGAACGACGCTGGCAGCGCCACCACCACGGCCAGAAGCGTCCCCCAAGTCGCGATCGCGATCGTCTCGATCAGCTCGCCCGTGTACCCCTCGCCGTTGAGCGCCACGTACGCCCACGACGCGGCGCCCGCCATCCCAGCCGGCAGCCCATCAACGAGCTTCTCGAACCACCCCGGCAGGTTGTGCCGCGCCGGATCGCCGAAGATCCGCCTTGGATCAGTCACCGGCGGGATGTACCCCCCGCGCCGCCCTTGCCCGAGCAGCGCCTCGACGCGCGCATCGACCCGACGATCGACCTCCTCCGCCGACATCGCCGCGAGCTCCGCCGACGCACGCTCCTGCGACTCGCGCATCAGCTGCATCGCGCCGGGCGTCACTTCGCCCCGCGCCGCATACTCCTCACGGATCGCCGCGCCGGCCTGCTCCTGCATCTCGGTGCGCACCGCCGCCAGCGCCTCCGCCCGCACCGCCGCCACGTCCTGATCGCTCGGCTTCGTGCCCACGAGGTACACCCACGCGCGCTCACGGTTCTCCACGAGCGTCCCGAGGTCGATCCCACTCGTCCGCCACGCCCACGCAAGCCCCAGCACCGCCAGGATCAGCCCCAGCATCCGCGTCAGCTTGCGCCCCGCGCTCACACGCGGGCGCAGCGATTCAAGCGTCACCTCGCCGGTAGGACGTTCGTCAAACTCCGACATCACCCGCCCTCGCTCTCCTGCTCTTTGAGCAGCTTCGACGCCGCGCGGATGATGTCGTACTCCTCGTCGCTCGTCCGCCGAAACCCGCCGTTCTGGAACCGCTCAAGAACCTCCGGCTTGTCGTTCAACGCGAGCATCGCCTCCGTAAACGCCTCCTTCAGCGTCGCCGGAAGCTCGCGCCGCGCCGCCCACGGTGCGCCGGGGATCGGGTCCGACTCGTAGATGATTCGCACGTCGTCGCGACGCACAGCCCCCTTCTCCACCATCCGCCCGAAGTCCAGATCGTTCGTCGCCGCGATATCCAGCTCACCCTGCGCAACCTGAAGAACCGAAGTCCCGTGGCTCCCCGAGAACCGCACCTCGCTGAAGAAGTCCTCCGGCGCCTCACCCGTCAACTCACGCAGCACGATCGACGGGATCAGACACCCCGAAGTCGAGTTTGGATCCGTAAACGCGAACACGCACCCCTTCGCGTCCCCCACCTCCTCGATCTCCGAGTCCTTCGGCACGATCAGGATCGACCGATACCCATCCACACCGCCCTTGCTCAGCTCGAGCACCACCGCCTCCGCCCCCGCGTTCTGGCTCGCGAGCACGTAGCTCTTCGGCCCGTAGTAACAGAACTCCACCTGATCGTTCGCCATCGCCGTCACCACGCCGTTGTACGACGATGCCGACACCGTCTCGACAGGACGACCCAGCGCCTCGCTCAGATGCGTGCGCAGCGGCTCGAAACGCTCGCGAATGTCCGTCCCGCCCTCCGTCGGCACAAGACCCAGGCGGATCACGTCCGGCCAACCGGCTTTCGCGTCCGTCGCGTCCACGCCCGGCGCATCGCTCCTGCCTACGTCGGTGCTCGCGCTCGAATCGCTCGGCCCGCACGCCGCAAACACTGCGATCAACACCGCAACAACCGCGCCGACTACACCCCGCCAAGCGATGGACATGCCGCTGTCTCCTCTCGATCCCCATTCACAACTTTCCGCGCCGTCGACTTTGCGAGCTCGGCGTCCTGCTCCGGCTCGGTCCCGTACACCTCGCGCACCGCCGACGGCGTGAGCTCCCCGGGCTTCCCGTCAAACACGATCCGCCCGGCACGCACCCCGATGATCCGCGACGCGTACTCCCGCGCCACATCCACCTGGTGCAGATTCACCATCGCGGGCGTGCCGCGCGAGTCAGTGATCCGGCGCAGCGTGTCCATCACATTCGTCGCGCTCTGCGGGTCGAGGCTCGCGATCGGCTCGTCCGCGAGCATCACCTCCGGCTCCTGCGCCAGCGCCCGCGCGATCGCCACGCGCTGCTGCTGCCCGCCCGAGAGCTGCGCCGCACGCCGATACGCGTACGCCTCGATCCCGACGAAGCGCAGGCACTCGAACGCCCGCTCGCGCTCGGAACGAGGGAACCACCGCACCATGCTCCGGACCGTCCGCACCGGAGATTGGTTGAACCGCGATCGCCCCGCCAGCACGTTGTCGAGCACGCTGAGCCGACCCACAAGGTTGAACGACTGGAAGATCATCCCCACACGCTGGCGCACCCGCCGAAGCGATGCGCCGTACACGTGGGTCACATCGTCCCCGCCGAGCCGCACCACACCCTCACTCGGTTCGAGTAGACGGTTGATGCACCGGAGCAGCGT
>JAUIFD010000103.1 GCA_030429485.1 Phycisphaerae bacterium
ACGACAACGCGAGCTTCAACGGCTCGTGGTCCAACTACCCCTACCTGCCTTCGGGGACGATCCTCATCTCCGACATCGAGCGCGGGCTCTTCATCGTCAAGCTCGATGAGGTGTCGGTCGGGCTGCTTGATGAGATCGACTTCGTCGAGCCCGGCGTGGTTCGCGAGGTGCAGGCGATGGCGGCCGACGGCATCGGCTCGCTCGATCCGAGCACCGTCACGCTTCACTACACCATCAACCAGGCGAGTGACTCGGTCCAGATGACCGAGCAGTCGCTCGGTGTGTTCGCGGCCAATCTCCCCGCTCTCGCTTGCGGCGACGACGCGGAGTACTGGGTCAGTGCCGCGTCGGTCAACGGCGACAGCGCCCGCACGGAGTCTGTTGGGCCTCGTGTGGGAGCGCTGGCGGTCGCTCTGGATCTCCCCTTTGAATCAGCGCCCGCGGGCTGGTTCATCGCGAACGACGGCGGGCAAACCGCGTCGACGGGCACGTGGGGCCGAATGGACCCCCAGGCGACCGGCGCGCAGCCCGAGGATGATCACACGGTCAGCGGGACGCAGTGCTACGTCACCGATGGGCGTGCGGGCTCCGGGGTTGGCTCCTACGACGTGGACGGTGGGCGGACCACTCTTGTTTCGGGCGCACTCGACGCGTCGGCGCTCAACGCGCCGCGGGTCGGCTACTGGCGTTGGTACTCCAACGATCAGGGCAACGCCCCGGGCGCCGACGTGTTCCGCATCGATGTTTCCGACGACGACGGCGCTTCGTGGACCAGCGTGGAGGTCGTCGGCCCGACCGGGCCGGAGACATCCGGCGGCTGGTACTACCACGAGTTCGCGGTGACCGACCTGGTGGCCGCGACCGATACCCTCCGCCTGCGCTTCATCGCCGAGGACGCCGGCGACGGGTCCATCGTCGAGGCCGCTGTCGACGATCTGCGGATCTTCGAGATCAGCTGCGACGATCCGTGCGCTGCGGACCTGACACACGACGGTGATCTCAACACCAACGACTTCTTCGCGTTCCTCGCGCTGTACGACGCGGGCGACGATCTCGCGGACTTCACCGGCGAGGGCGACATCAACACCAACGACTTCTTCGCGTTCCTCGCGGCCTACCAGACCGGGTGCTGATCTGACGATCTTGGGACGGCGAGGACTGGAAGCTCGCCGAACCAAGAAATCGAGCATCGGAGGACACCGCGGGCGAAAGCTCGCGGTTGTCTTTTGGGGGGGATCAGGGATGCGGTCGCATGGAGCGTTCGGTCGCCGCGACCCAAACGGCGCGAGCCGGTATCGCCCAACGTGCCTGCGAGCATTCTCATCCTCGATGATGATCCCGTCCGTGCGGACGTCATGTGCGTCGCGTTGTGCTCACACCTTCCAAACTTCGGCGCCACCGTCGCCGGAAGCGGCGCGGAGTTACGCGGACTGTTCCTGCACAATGCCGCGCCGAGGCTGGTCTCGCTCGATCATGACCTCCATCCCGATGACCCGACCGATGGTGTCATGCTCCTCCGTGAGCTGATCGCTGCTTGGAGGGACGCGCCGCCGTTTGTGATTGTGCATTCGAGCAACATGGATCGTGGTGCGATCATGATCGGTGAACTCGAGCTCGCGGGCTGGCCACACGCGCACACGCCCGCGGTCGGCGATGGCTGGATCGAAGGGCACTGGATCCCCTGGGTATCGCGGGCGATCGGCAAGTCGGACCGATGACCGCGTCATGCCGGTGCGTCGGCGTCGACACGCGCAATCCCACCATCGCGGGCTGCGCTGCCATGAACAGCGCCGATCTCGATGTGGCAGGCTCCCTACAGGCTCACCCCACCCGTGCTGTCGCCAAACGACTCCACCTCGCAGCCCGCACGCTCGAGCAGCGACACGTACAGGTTGCACAGGGGCGTCTCACGACCGAACGCGACGCGCCGCCCTGTTTCGATCGCGCCCCCGCCGCGGCCGGCGAGCACGATCGGCAAGTCCTCGTGGTTGTGGCGGTTGCCGTCGGAGATGCCCGAGCCGAGCATCACCAGGCAGTTGTCCAGCAGCGTGCCCTCGCCCTCCGGTGTGTCGGCGAGCGAACCGATGAACCGCGCGAACCGCTCCATGTAGAACCGGTCAATCCGCCGGATCTTGTCGACCATGTCCTCGTTGCCGCGGTGGTGCGAGAGGTGGTGGTGCCCTTCCTTGATGCCGATCTCCGGGAACGTGCGGTTCGAACCGCCGGTGCCGTGCATGAACGACGCGACACGCGTCGTGTCGGTCATAAACGCGAGGCGCAGCATGTCGTACATCAGGTCGATGTGCTCGGTCGCGGTGGGGGGGACGCCGGGCGGCGCGACCGTGCCGCTCGGTAGCTCGCGCGAGTCCGTCTGCTCCTGCGCCAGCTGCACGCGCCGCTCGATCTCGCGCACCGCGGTCTGAAACTCGTCGAGCTTGCGCCGGTCCGCGGTGCCCAGGCGGCCCTCGAGCTGTCGCGTGTCCTCGCGCAGGTAATCGAGCACCGACCGCCGCCGGCGCAGCCGTTCGGCCTGTCGTCCCGCGGCAGCCGCGTCGCCGAAGAGCCGCTCGAACGCGAGCCCGGGATCGACGAGCTTGGGGACGGGTGTGTCCTCATCGCGCCACGAGATGTTGGCGGAGTAGGCGCACGCGTACCCGGAGTCGCATGAACCGGCCCGCTGCCCGTGCTCGCACCCCAGTTCGAGCGACGGAAGGCGGGTGTGCTCGCCCACCTGCGCGGCGGCAAACTGGTCCACGCTCACGCCGATCTGGATGTCGTTGCCCGCGGTCTTGCGCGCCTGACGCCCCGTGAGAAACGTCGACGAGGAACGTGCGTGATCGCCGGGCCCATCGCCGTTGGCCCGCGCCTTGTCGAGTGTCAACCCGGTCAACACGTTGATGTGATCGCGCACCTTTGCGAGCGGCTGGAGCGCCGGCGAGAGCTCGAACTCCCGGCCCTCGCCCTTCGGCATCCAGTTGTCGTAGTTCACGCCGTTGGGCGTGAACACGAACGCCAGACGCATGGGCGACGCGCCGGCGCTGAGCGGCGCGCCCGCGGCACTCGCCACCGAGCTGAGCCCACGAAGCGGTCCCATCGCCTCCAGGTAGGGCAGGGCCATCGCGGCGCCAAGCCCGCGCAGCATCGTGCGCCGATCGAGGCGACCGTCCCAGACGTTGGATTCGCGGTAGGTCATGGTTCTCTTCCTCGGCAGGTTCGGAACGCTTCCGACAGCGCAATGCCCTCGATCAGGGCGTCAAACCGGTCGCCGTTCGCACGAACATGGTCCACGATCTTCTGCACCGTCGGACGATCGAACGGCTCGAGCCCGCGTCCGAGGGCGTACGTCAGCACCTTCGACACGAGCGTCTCGACAAACTGCGATTCGCGCCCGACGAGCACCTTCTGGAGCCCCTCGGGCCCGTCAAACCGCACGCCGCCCGGCAGTTCTCCGGAAGGATCGATCGGCGCTTGCCCGTACGAATCGCGCCATCGCCCGATCGCGTCGTAGTTCTCAAGCCCAAGCCCGATCGGGTCCATGCGATTGTGGCACACCGCGCACGTCGGGTTGGTCAAATGCGCCTTGAGCTGCTCGCGAAGCGAGGCGTCGTCGCCGACGTGCGCCGCCGCCTCCTCCAGGCGCGGGATGTCCGGCGGCGGGGGCGGTGGGGGTGTGCCGAGGAACTCATCGAGCACGAACAGCCCGCGTTTCACCGGGCTGGTCCGCGTGGGGTGGCTCGTGACCGTCAGCACCGCGCCCGTCCGGAGCAGGCCTCCGCGGCGCGAGCCCTCGCCAAGGGAGACGCGCCTGAAGCGATCGCCCTCGACGCCGTCGAGCCCGTAGTGCTTCGCCAGACGGGCGTTGACAAACGTGTAGTCGGCATCGAGGAGCTCCAACACCGAGCGGTCCGAGCGCACGACATCGGCGAACAGCATGCGCACCTCGCGGATCATGTCCGCCCGCAGCGATTCGTCGTACTCGGGAAACCGCGCGCGGTCGATGTCGAGCGAGTCCAAGTTCCGCAGCAGCATCCACTGCCCGACGAAGTTGTCGATGAACACATCGGTGCGTTCGTCGGCGAGCATCCTCTTGGCCTGTGCGCGCAGCTCGCTCTCCCCAAACCCGTCGGTCAGCATGCCCAGATCGGATGCGTCGCGCAGCTCCGTGTCGGGCATCGTGCTCCATAGGAAGTACGAGAGGCGCGACGCCAGCTCATAGTCGTTGAGTCGATAGACCGAACCCGTGTCGTCGGGCGCAGGATTACCCACGGCGCGATAAAGAAAGGCGGGCGACACGAGCACCGCGGAGAGGGCGGTCTGCACGGCACGCTCAAACGAGTCCCCGGCCCCTCGTGACTCGGCAAAAACGCCGCAAAGCCCCTCGATCTCGCGATCGTTCGCGGGCCGGCGGAACGCGCGGGATGCGAACTGCGCGAGGATCGCGCGGGCCGAAGCCGCCTCGTCGCCACCCGGCGCATGGCCCTGAAACACCCGCTCCCACGCAACGGATCTCGCGGCGGTGCCCGCGATCGGCCCGCGCACGCTCACCGATTCGACCGCCAAGTTGCGGTCCGCGACGTCCTTCTTCCAGAAGTCGTTGGTGAAGGCGCCGCCGATCTGGTGTGCACCCGCTTCCAGGCGCACCCGCACCCGGTGTTCCGATGGATCGCCACGCAGCGCACCGACACCGAAGTCGCCCGCTGTGTCACCATCGACCACCACGCGGAGGTTGGGGTGCTCGTCGCCGCCGGGCGTGCCCCACGCGCGGACGACAATCTCATACTCACCCGATGAGGGCGCGTGGTACCGCCCCGAGGTCGTCCCATTCGCGTACAGGAAGTACCCGCCCGTCGGCAGCTGATTGCCTGCTCGCGGCTCGCCCAATCGGATGTGCTCGATACGAGGCTCGTCGGGCGCCGGCTCGCCGAGCGCCGCGGTGAGCGCAGCCTCGGCAGCGTCGAGGTACTCCTCGAGGTGCAGCGACGAGACCGTCAGCACATCCGCGATGTTGTCGAACCCATACCCCGTGTCGTCGGGCGGCAGGTCCTCGCCAAACCCGCGCGCGTCGATCCCCAGCAGATCGCTCAGCGTGTTCTCGTACTCCACCCGATTCAGCCGGTGGATCGTGAACCAACCCGGGTCCACCGCGGAATCCGGTGGGCGGTACGCGAGCGCATCGTCGAGCCACTGGAGCAGCAGCAGCCTCTCGTGCTCGTCCGGTGCGGGCTCGTCCGCAGGGGGCATCTCGCCGGTCGCGATCAACTCACGGGCCATGGCGAGGTCGTCAGCCCGCTCCAGGATCGCGCCCATGTCCGCCAGCCCAGCAAGCCGCACCCCGCCCTTGACCTTCTCCTGGTCGCCGTGGCATTCGAAGCAGTACGCCGCGAGCAACTCGCCGACGCCATCCCTGTGTCGCTGCTCGATGTCCGCCGCGGCGGTGTCCTCGGTTTGTGCGCCGGCAGCGCACACCGCCGCCGCGACCCCCCAACCTGCGATCATCCTGACCGACAACATGGACCCAGTCTAACGAACACGCACCGACCGACCAAGCGCCTCCACGCCCACGCTCAGGCGGGCCGGAAACCCCGGAGCAGGTCGGCCAGAGCCCGCGTGTGCATCATCGAGGCGGCTTCTTCGGGCGACACCCAGCGCCGGATCCGCTGCCCCGCCTCGGGCCAGTCGTGCAGTACTTCACGCACGTCGAGCTCGAAGACGGAGACACGCCGCCGGGGCATCAGCGGGGCCTTGAGATAGATGTAGGAGCCGATCGCGCGGTGGGCCGCGATCCCGATCACCCCGGCCTCCTCGTAGCACTCGCGCTGGGCGGTGACTCGGAGCGTGTGCCCGCGCTCGACGTGACCCTTCGGGATGG
This sequence comes from Phycisphaerae bacterium, assembly GCA_030429485.1. Taxonomy (GTDB): domain Bacteria; phylum Planctomycetota; class Phycisphaerae; order Phycisphaerales; family UBA1924; genus JAUIFD01. The sequence continues at coordinate 5,870 of JAUIFD010000103.1, forward strand.
TCCATCCACCCCGCCGAGCGGTCACCACGGCGATTTCCAGCGGTCGCGTGCCCCTGCCGCCACGCCACGCGATCGCCGCGGCCTGCTCAATGGGCTCGACCACCGCCGGAAGGGCGGGCTGGATCGTGGTCACCGTCACCGCGACCTGTATAGGACGTCGAGCCGGACGAAGCAACCGCCCAACCGACGGCCCATCGCCTCGAGGCGTGCCGAGTGCGGTTGTCGATCAAGAGGGCTCCTGACCGACCGCCCAGGGCGCCGGGTGCCGTCAAGGCGACAGGTTGTCCACAAAGACCACGCCCACCTCGGCGACGTCTTCCGCCAGGGCGATCATCGTCGCGTCGAACACCACCATCACGAACACCGCCGCCAGCACGACCCGCAGCGTCGCCGCGTTCGAGATCGCCGTGGGCAGGAAACCGATGCTCCGCCAGGTGGTTGGCCCGCGATGCTCCGCGAAGATGTGGTCGATCCGCCTGTGCAGCCCTCGCCGGTCCGCCATCCGCACCGCTGCGAACGCGGGACAGAACGGCAGCGCCGAAGGCATCGCAAAGCGCACGAGCAGCTCCGCATAGCGCTCGCGCGGATACGCGCCGAACGCCGCCATGTCGTCGCACGCCATCTCACGCAGCTCACGCAGACGCGTCGCCACGAGCCAGTACACCGGGTGCCACCACATCAGCCCGCCGATCACCTGCACCAGCCATTCCGCCAGGCAGTCCCCACGCCGAACGTGCGCCAACTCGTGCAGCAAGACGGCTCGCAAGTCGCACTCGTCCGCGTCGCGCAGGGACTCTGGCAGCACGATGCGCGGGTGATGCACGCCAACCACCATCGGCGATGCCGCGCGCGGCGCGAAGATCACACGCGGCGAACGCTCGAGCCCAACTCGAAACGCGCACTCGTCGGCGATCCGGGCGTGCGCCTCGCTCGGCCCGAAGCACCTGGCGTCACGCACGACGCGACGCAACGACAAACGCCCAAGCGCAAGCCGGACAAACAACGCCGCCAGCCCTGCGCCCCAAGCCAAAGCGAGCGCCCACAGCACCGTGTCCGACATCAGCGCGTCGCCAATCCACACGGTCTGCTGGAGCAGCACCCGCAGGCCGAGCGACATCACGAGCACCGCCGCCACGCCGACAAGACTCGCGAGCAGCACGAAGTGCCGGTGCTCGGGGCGTTCGTCATCACCCAGACGCACCGCGAGCAGCGCCGAGCCCATGAGCGCCGTGATCAACAGCAGCCCCATGACATTGGGCAGCACGATGCGCACCACCTCGAGCAGGTCAAACGTCGTCATCGATCTCCCTTTCGCTCGTCGATCAGCCTCCGGATCTCTCTCGCCTCATCCTCGCTCAGCCTGGTGCGCGGGTCGCTCAGGTGCATCGCGATCGCCGACGCGAGCGACCCGCCGCAAAACATGTCGAGCACACGCCGCATTGCGCGCCGCCCCGCGCTCTCGCGGCTCGACGTCGGGCGATACACCGCCGCCCGCCCCTCGTACGCCCGCTTGCAGAAGCCCTTGCTCGTCAGCGTGCCGAGCATCGTCCGCACCGCGTTCGCCGTTGGCGGGTCGGGAATCCGATCCCGCACCTCGCCCACCGTCGCCCGCCCCAACGCATACAGCGCGTCCATGATCTGACGCTCCCGCATGCTCAGTTCGTGCTCACGCGCCCGAGGCGACATGGATCACTCCCTCTCGGGTACCCGGTGCTACGGGCACCCCAACTGGTACGCCGCGAGGTAGGCGAAGAAGTCATTGGTGTTGATGAGCGAGTCGCCGGTGAAGTCGGCGAGCGGGTTGGCGAACTGGTAGTAGCCGAGGAAGAGGAAGAAGTCGTTGGTGTCGATGGTGTAGTCGCCGGTGAGATCGGCGGGGCACGGCGCGCAAGAGTCGAGCGTCAGAATCCACACGGCTCCGGCCTCGTCAGCCCCATCATCATCCCCGTGCGCGCCGACCGCCAGTTCCACCTGTCCGTTCTGATCGATGTCTCCGAGGAACGCCACAACGCTGAATCCATCCGCATCGTCAAGTTGGCCGCCAAACCCACCAGCGGTACTCGAGATCTTCCGCTCTGCACGCACTGTTCCGTCTCGATTCAGGAAGAGAACCCACACCGCCCCACGGTTTGCGCCCCCGTCGTCATCCTCATTCTGTGCAACAGCCAACTCTGGCACGCCATCGTCATCCAGGTCATCCAAGAGCGCCAAATGCGTACCGAACCGGTTGTCGTTGCCCAACTGGCCACCGAACCCGCCAGTGGTGCTCGACAGTTTCTGGTGCGATTTCACTGTGCCGTCCGGATTGAGGAAGAGAATCCAGACCGCGCCCCGTCCGCCACCACCATCATCGTCCAAGTGTGCGCCGACAGCGATGTCCGGAACGCCATCATCGTCAAGATCACCTAGCGAGCCGACGCCAGAGCCAAACTCGTCGTTGTTATCGAGAGTGCCCGCGAAGTTGCCGCTCAGGTTCGATATCTTCTGCTCGCCCTTGACCGTTCCATCCGCATTGAGGAACAGAAGCCACACCGCGCCCCGGTTCAGGCCGCCGTCGTCGTCGCGCCTCGCGCCGACTGCGATCTCTGTTATCCCATCGCCGTCAAGATCGCCTACGCCAGCGAGGCCGACCCCAAATGCGCCGTCCGTATCAAGCGGGCCAACCAAACCTCCTTGGCCCGATCCGATGGCCTGCGCCGAGCGAACGGTACCGTCCTCGTTGAGGAACAACACATACACCGCGCCGCCATTCGCTGCGCCCGGTGCACCCACCGCCATGTCCGGTGTACCGTCTCCGTCAATGTCTCCGACCCTGGCCGGAATGGAGAATGCCGCACCGATGTCAAGGTCGAGCGCAAAGCCACCGATGCCCTCCGTGATCTTCTGCTCGTGCCGAACGGTCCCATCAGGAGTCAGAAAGAGAATCCACACTGCACCGCCTTCGCTCTCCCCCGCATCATGACGATCAGCGCCTACGGCAAGTTCCGAAATGCCATCGCCGTCCAAGTCGCCAATCGCGGCGGTCCCGATTCCAAACCGATCTCCGCTAAAGAGCGGACCCACAAACCCCCCGGCCGTTTGCGAGATCTTGGTTTCCCCGATACACAACCCGGCATCCGGGCAGTTGGCCTGAGCAGCCGCCAGCGTGCTGGGGAGCAGCGCTCCGGCGGTGGCGAAGTTCTTGAGGTTTCGCATGGTGCCCTCCCTGGTGTGTGAGGTGCCCCGGGTGGGCAGCGCCAAATATGTGGCGGTCAGCGACCGGTGTCAACTCGGCTTCTGGTGGATTAGCCAAATTTCTGGCGATGCTGGCGATTCCATGGGCTTGCGCCCGGGGGAAGGACCGCCCCGGAGGGGCGGGGTACCCGTGCACCCCCATCCCGTATCCTCCCCCCATGCATCACACCACACCATCCCCGCTCACCTACGCCATGATCGGTGGCGGGCGAGGCGCCTTCATCGGCGAGGTCCATCGCAAGGCGATCGCCCTCGACTCCACCGCCTCCCTCGTCGCTGGGTGCCTCTCCTCCACACCCGAGAAGGCCCGCGATTCCGGGCGAGACCTCGGCCTCGCCGACGACCGCAACTACGCCACCTGGCAGGAGCTCGCCGCCAGCGAGAGCAACCGCGACGACCGCGTCGACTTCGTCTCGATCGTCACGCCCAACGACTCGCACTACCCCATCGCCAAGGGGTGCCTCGAAGCCGGGCTGCATGTCGTCATGGACAAGCCCATGACGCACACCGTCGCCCAGGCCCGCGAGCTCGGCGAGATCGCCGAATCCAAGGGGCTCGTGCTCGCCGTCACGTACAACTACACCGGCTACCCCATGATCCGCGAAGCCGCCCGCCTCGTCCGCGAGGGCGCGATCGGCGAGGTCCGCAAGGTCTTCGTTGAGTATCACCAGGGGTGGCTCGCCACCCGCCTCGAGGAGAGCGGGCAGAAGCAGGCCGACTGGCGCACCGATCCCACCCGCGCCGGGCTCGGGGGCTCCATCGGCGACATCGGCTCCCACGCCGAAAACCTCCTCCACGCCGTCACCGGGCTCGAGATCGAGTCCGTTCTCACCGACGCCACCGCCTTCGTCGAGGGGCGCACCATCGACGACGACGCCGCCATGCTCCTCCGCCTCACCCCCGAACGCCCGGGCGGCCCAACCCCCAAGGGCACGCTCACCTGCTCGCAGGTCTGCGTCGGCGAAGCCAACAACCTCTCCATCCGCGTCTACGGCACGCGCGGCGGGCTCAAGTGGCGACAAGAGACCCCCGAGACCCTCGAAGTCACAAGCCTCGACGGGCCGCTCCGCACATTCGCCCGCGGCGGACCTGGGCTCGGCGACGAGGCGGCCGCCGCCACACGCATCCCCGGCGGGCATCCCGAGGCCTTCATCGAGGCCTTCGCCAACATCTACCGCGCCGCCGCACGCGCCATCCGCGCCGCTCGCGGCGAAGACGTCTCGGGCATCCCCTTCCTCCCCTTCCCAACCGCTGCCGACGGCGCCCGCGGCGTGCGATTCATCGAGACCGCTGTACGCAGCTCGAACGAAGGCGGCGTCTGGCTCAAACTCACCGACTGAACGCCGTTGCTATTGAGCTTGCCTGTCGCGCCGGGGCGCGGGTTACGCCGCCGGGAGGGCGTAGTTGCCAGCGGGGACAAACCCGCCGGCGGGCGTGCGGATGCCGGGGTCGGCCTCGGGCACGTGGAGCGTCATGCCCGCGATGGGCGAGGTGAACGTGACGGTGACGGACGTCGCGCTCACGGCGGCGACGCCGGAGGCGGTCGCTGCGCTCGGGCCGGCTTCTGCGGAGGAGGCGGTGTATCGCGGCGTCGCGCCGCCGGGCTGCACGCGTGTGGCGAAGGTGATCTCGACGGCGTTGGCGCCGCTGAGCGTCATGCTCTCGATGATGGCCGGGGTGGTCTTGGCGGGCATCGAGGGGTCGCGTGCCGCGCGGTTGCGGGGGTTGGGGTTGGCCATGGGTCGGGCTCCTTGGATTTGGCGATGTGGCGATCTGGTGATGTGGCGATTGGGGGGTGGGGGGTGGGGGGTGGGGGGCAGTCAGGCAGTCAGGCAGTGAGAGTCATGCGGATGCCGATTGCCGGATGCCGCGGGATGACTCACGCCGCGATCTTGATCTGCCCATCACCACCTTGGACCTTCGGCGTCCCTTCGTCTTCGACCTGCGACTGCGCCGAGCCGCCGAACGCGACGGTCATCGACTGCGGGAGCGACCACGGGCCGAACTTGCCGGTGGCGGTGACCCACCGCGCGAAGTAGGTGGCGGTCGCGCCGGCGCTGGCCGGGTCGAGCTCGACGCGGACGGGCTGCTTGGTGAACAGGCCGTAGAACGCGGAGTCGTCGGGGTCGGTGATCGGAGTGTTGTTGAAGGCGACGTTGAGCTGCATCTGGGCCGCGCCCGCGGGCTTGGCTCGGGATGTGGGGGTGGCCTCGTCGGCGTAGCGGATCTCGTGCACGCCGGAGGTCGCGCCGACGATCATGAGGACGGGTGCGGTGGTGGGGGTGCCGACGGGCGTGGGCGTGGCGTCGTTGACGTGGATGCCCAGGGCGATCTTGTCGGCGTTGTCGACGCCGGCGTTGGCCTTGATCATCTGGGCGAAGACGCGGACGGAGGCGTTGGCGGAGGCGCGGATGGAGTCCTTGTTGGCGAGGGTGGTGGCGGTGCGTGTGGAGGGGGCCTGGCAGAGCTGGTAGGCGGCGTCGAAGTCGGATGAGTATGTAGTAAGGATGGAGGCGTCGGCGGCGTCGAGCCCGTACTGGGCGGGGTTGGCGGCGATGAGGGTCGAGAAGTTGAGGAGCCAGTCGCGGAATGCGGAGTCGGAGGTGGGGATGTAGGGCTGTGTCTGGTCGTAGGCGTTGGACATCTTCTGATACCTCCTGATCTCGTGGCCGGGGTGGGGCCCGGGTGGGGCGGGGTGGCCCGGCTGGGGCTGATGGGGAGGCATCGGGGGCTGGGTGACGCGGCTTGAGCACAACTGTCGAAAGCCGCCAACAAAGCGTTGGCAATTGGATACGCTCACGAAATGACACCCGAACGGCCGAACCCCGATCCTGGCCAAGGCCAGGCTCAAAGTAGCGGTATTGCCAGTGACGACGAGATCGAGCGTCGCGTCACCGAGCACTACTTGTCCTCCCGAGACTTCAATGGTCTTCCGGTGCGGGAGCTATTCGCACTACCAAACCAGAGAGAGTCGATTCGCGAAGCACTTACTAGACTCCTCAAAGCAGATTCCATAACTATGGAGTTTGGAATAATCCATGTGAATCCCTATATCAAAGCCCTCCCTCCACCACCCGTCTCTCAACAGCTCGAGTGGCTAGCTTCGAGCGATCTTGCGCACGCATGTGCGTATCCAACTCCTCGCATACTGTCTGGCGTGGTGGGTGGCTCGGACGC
>JAUIFD010000104.1 GCA_030429485.1 Phycisphaerae bacterium
CGCCGTGGCGCTCACCGCGGTGGTCGCGCTGCACGAGGCGGGGCACTTCCTCGCGATGCGCGCGCTCGGGTCGCTCGGGATCATCTTGCTGCACGTCATACTGTGCATCGGACCGATCGCGAGATGGACCGATCTCGCTGCGCCCTTGCTCTACAACCGCCGTCATCTTGGCGTGATGTTCTTCCTCGTGGCGCTCTTGCACGGGCTGATCGCGATCGGGTACTACGGCGGTTTCGGCGTGCGCGACCCGTTCTCGGCTGTGCTCGCGGCGCCCGGCTCGTTCGCGTCGGTCTCGGGCTTCCCGTTCGAGGTGCTGGGGTTCGCCGCGTTGCTGGTGTTCTTCGTGATGGCGGCGACCAGCCATGACTTCTGGCTGGCGAACCTCGGACCTCGCGTATGGAAGTCGTTGCACATGCTGGTGTACTTCGCCTACGCGCTGGTCGTGCTGCACGTGATGCTCGGGGCCTTGCAATCGGAGCGATCGCCCGTGTTCGCCGGCGTGCTGCTTGCGGGCGTGGTTGTGGTGAGCGGGCTGCACATCGCGACTGGCGTGCGCGAGCTTCGGCGAGATCGATGGGCGGCCGGCGCACACGACGACTGGATCGACGTAGGCCCGGTTGACCGATTCGAGTTGGATGTCGGGGTGGTTTGCCGGTCGGGCAGCGAGCGCATTGCTGTCTTCCGGCACTCGGGGGGCTTCTCAGCGGTGACCAATGTGTGCGCCCACCAGGCGGGCCCCCTCGGCGAGGGGCGCATTGTCGGCGGTTGCATCACGTGCCCATGGCACGGATACCAGTACCGCCCCGAGGACGGCCAGAGCCCGCCGCCGTACACGGAGAAGATCGCGACGTACAACGTGCGCGTGGAGGGCGGGCGCGTGCTGGTTGATGCACGGGCGAACCCACCGGGAACTCCCGTCCCGCCAGCCAGCGCGAACGAAGGACGTGAACTGTGAGATGCGCGCGCGAGGGGTTTTATGTCGGATACCTTCCTCTGCCGTCACGCCACGCCCGGCTTGTACGTGCGCTCGTGCCGATGCTCTTCGTGGCAGGTGTGGTCGTTGGGGCGGCGTTCGCTGCGCTGCAGCGCGACTCGGGCTCGGGCACGTGGGAGTCGGGGCGTGAATCGGAGTGGGAAGGCACAATCGTCGCGCGACCCTACCCGATGCTCGTCGAGCCGAACGGGACGGTGCGTCTGCTCGTGGAGATGGGCAAGCGTGGGGCGCGGGAGTCGGTGTCCGTAGCGGAGGGGCAGCGTGTGCGTGTGCGGGGGTGGCGCATCGAGCGCAACGGACGCACGATGATCGAGTTCGCGCCCGAGGATGACGCGGTGGTTGCGCTGGGAGAAGGCGAGGTGCTCGGCGTCGCGGGCCGCCGCGAGATCGTGGAGCTGCGAGGTGAGATTCTCGATTCGAAGTGCTACCTCGGCGCGATGAAGCCGGGTGACGGCAAAGCCCACAAGGCGTGTGCGACCCTCTGCATCGACGGTGGCATCCCGCCGATGCTGTTCACCGACACGGGCGAGCACCTGTTGCTCGCCGGTCCGGGGCTTGAATCGGCGCGTGTGATTGTGCGCGAGTTTGTCGGGGAGCCGGTGCGGGTCACGGGGCGGCGCGGCGCCATCGGCGATCTCGACGTGCTGCTGATCGGTGAGGGAGACGTCGTTCGGGATCCGTAGGCCAGCGCCTGGCGGGCCAGCGGGTACGCTGCTGGCATGCGCACTCTCGCCTGCATCGCTCTCGCGTGGTCATCGCTCGTGTGCTCGGCCCGGGCGCAAGCGCCTGAGATCGTCGAGTTCTCCTGCTCCTTCGACGCGCCCGACCGTGTCTGGATCGGGCCCGGCTTCTGGGCCAATCGCCTGCAGGATTGGCGGCTTGAAGATGGAAGGGCTGTGTGCGTGCGTGGGGAGGCCAACCTGCCCGTTCGCACGCTGCACGTGCTCACGCACGAAGTAGCGCCGGGCGATGGTGTCGTCAGCGCGAGCGTTCAACTAGGGCGTGCGGAGCATGACAAGCCGGCGAGCGCCGACGCTTGGGCGGGGTTCCTGATCGGAGCCGGCGGCGAGCATGTGGACCCGCGCCTGACCGCGTTCGTGCATCACTCGCCCGCGCCCGACGGCGGGATGCTCGGGGTCGTGGACGGCACGGGGCGCGTCGCCTTCCGCGACTTCTCCGCCGGCACCACCGGCGGCAACCAGTGGGCGGTGTCCGGGCCGCTCGCGGAAGGGGCGGCGGGTGTGATCGCGCAAGGGGATGTGCCGCAGGGCGGCGCCGAGGCGATCGAACTCACGCTCGCGATTGAGGTCCGTGACGGGCGGGCGCGTTGCGTGCTTGCTTCGTTCGAGGCGGGAACGCGGCGTGCGCTCTCGCAGGTGTTTGTTGATGACGTGGACGCTGCGATGGTGGATGGAGGGATCGCGCTCGTGTCGCATCGCGGCGCGGAGGACGGGCAGCGGGGGCATTGGTTTGACGACTTCGGCGTGCTCGGCTCCCTGGTGCGCGAGCGTCCGGACGCGGCGTTCGGGCCGGTGCTGTTTGCGCAGTACACGCTCAGCGGGGGCGTGCTGAAACTCACGGCGCAGCTCGCGCCGGTCGGCATCGCGGAGACGCCGGCCGCTGCGTTGGAACTCCGCCAGGGCGATGGTTCATGGGTCGAGGCGGCGCGGGCGCCGATCGACCCCGACGCCCGCACCGCGACCTTTCGCGTTGATGGGTATGAGGCGGGCGATGATGCGGCGTACAGGGTCGGCGTCGTGCTCGATGACGTCGCCGGGAAGCGACGTACGCACTTCTACAAGGGCACGATCCGGCGCGAGCCCGTCGACGGGCGTGAGTTCGTCATCGCGTCTCTCAACTGTCAGAAGACCTTCACGGGCTCACTCCAGTGGAACTCGAACTCCGTCTGGTTTCCCCACCGGGCCATCGTGGACGGTGTCGAAGCGCAGGACCCGGACCTGCTCTTCTTCGCGGGTGATCAGATCTACGAGTCCGACCTCACGCCCGCGGTGCGCCAGCCCCAGGACGACGCGATCCTCGACTATCTCTACAAGTACTACAGGTGGGGATGGGCGTTTGGGGAGCTCACGCGCAACCGGCCGACCGTGACGATCCCCGACGACCATGATGTCTACCACGGCAACATCTGGGGCGCCGGCGGCAAGCGCGCAGCGCGGGTGGGCGGGCTCACGGCGCAGGATTCCGGCGGGTATGTCATGCCCGCCCGCTTTGTGAACATGGTGCATCGCACGCAAACGAGCCATCTGCCCGACCCGGCTGACCCAGCGCCGATCGGGCAGGGGATCAACCCGTATCACACCACGATGCTGTACGGCGGGGTGAGCTTCGCCGTGTTGGCCGACCGGATGTACAAGTCTTCGCCCGCGCTTGCGGCGCCGGAAGCGGAGTTCCGCAACGGGTGGCCCCAGAATCCGGGGTTCACACCCGAGATGGCCGACGTCGACGCGACGCTCCTTGGCGACGACCAGCTGCGCATGCTGCACGCGTGGGCCACGGATTGGACCGGCGGCGCGTGGTACAAGGTGTGCCTCTCGCAGACGCCGTTCACGAATGTCGCGACGATCCCGCGTGACGCGATGAGTGGGTCGGTGCTGCCGAGCCTGGGATTCCCGGAGCCGGGCGAGTATCCGATGGATGAGAAGCTCGCGGCGGACGCGGACTCGAACGCCTGGCCGAAGCAAGGGCGAGATCGGGCGGTGCGCGAGCTGCGGCGGGGGTTCGCGATCCACCTGGCGGGTGATCAGCACCTCTCGAGCCTCGTGCAGTACGGGGTGGACGAGTTCCGTGATGGGTCGATCGCGTTCTGCTCTCCCGCGATCGCCAACACGTGGCCGCGCCGTTTCTTCCCGCCCGAGCCGGGTGCGGGCATCGAGGCGGGCGAGCCTGTGTACACGGGCGACTTCTTCGACGGGTTCGGCAACCGGATGACGGTGTACGCCGTGGGCAACCCGCGCCGTTCGCACGTGGAGCCGACGGCGCTGCACGATCGGATGCCGGGGTTCGGGATCGTGCGCCTGAATCGAGAGACACGGGAAGCGACCTTCGAGTGCTGGCCCCGGATGGCGCCCCCGGGCGCGCCGGACCTGATGCAGTACGAGGGCTGGCCGCACACGTTCATGCAGACCGAGAACGGGCGGGGTGAGCTGCGTTACTTCCTGCCGAGCCTGCAGCTGTCACGCCCGGGGATGATCGTGCAGGTGATCGACCCGTCGGGCGAGGTCGAGTATGCGGTTCGCCTGCCGGGCGCGGTGTTTCATCCGTGGACGCGGGCGGCTGGAGAGTACACGGTGCGGGTCGGCGATCCCGGCGTCGCGGCTTGGCGAGAGTTCAAGCTTGAGTCGCGGGAGGGGGCCGACGAGCGACTGTTGACGGTGCTGCTGCGACCAGACAGGTAGGGCGATCAGGGGCGGCGGAGCACGAACCAGTGGTATCCGGGCTCGCGCATCGCGACGTCGTTGGCACGTTCGTCGATCGCAGCGGCGATGGTCAGGGGCGATCGGGCGATCAAGCGGGTCCACTGGCGCGTGTCGTACGCGCGCAGGGTGTACGTCGAGTCGCGGTGCTCGGTCCCGCTCGGACGCTCGATCGTGAGGTGGGACACGACGCGCTCACTCCGCGCCGCCCGGTCGGGCGGCTCGAACTGGACGACCTGGGTCACGCGCAGCCGGCCGCGCGCGCCGATCCAGGTGTCTTCGCTTGGCGACTCGAGCCCGTAGGCGCAGAGCGAGAGCCCCACGACGTACACGCCGCCCGGTGCAAGCACGGACTCGATTTCTCGCAGGTGCGCGAGCATCGCGGCATCGGACGGCAGGTGGCGGATGGTGTTGATCAGGCAGAATGCGAGATCGATTGATGCGGGTTCGAGCTCGTGCGCGAAGCGAGTCATGTCGGCGACGAACAGGCGAGCACCCCCGATGGAGCGGGCGCGGGCGTAGTCGATCATGCCGGGATCGAGGTCGAATCCCGCGACGCGCCGCCCTCGGCGCGCGGCGGCCGCGAGGCACCGTCCGGTGCCGCACGCGGGTTCGAGCCAGGTCGGGCGCCGCCGGCGCGTGCGCACAAAGCGCCGCTCGACCGCTTCGAGTCCACGAACCTCCGCTGCGGTGCCGGGCGCGTGCAGCACGTCGTAGACCTTCGCGTCGGTGTAGAGGGAAGGAGAGGGCACGGGTGCGTATATAGCCCACGAGGCGAGCGTCTGCACCGGAACCGGCCCGACGCCCCGCGGTACGCTCTGGTATGAGCACGAGCGCAGCGGAGGTGTTGGCGGACGCGGTCGGACAGTCGAAGGTGCTGCTCGCGCGGTATCTGACGGGGCTCACCGACGAGCACGCGATCGCGCAGCCGGCGGGGCTGCCCAATCACATCCTGTGGCAGCTCGGGCACCTGGCTCTGGTGATGCACCGCGCCTGCGAACGGGCCGGCGGAGATGGGCCTCCAGCCTCTGACTTCACCACCGGCGACGGGCGCGCAGGTGGGGGTCTGCTACGGCTCGACGCCGATCGCGGACGTGTCGCTGTATCCGACGATCGCGCGCGCACGGGAGATCTTCGAATCCGCCGCGGATCACCTGGAGTCGGTTGTCCGCGCGGCGAGTCCTGAAGGGCTCGAACGTCCGGTGCAATGGGGGCAGGAACACTACCCGTGGCGGATGATCATCGCACGAGTGGTGTTCCACAACGGCACGCACACGGGTGAGATCGTCGACATCCGGCGGGCTCTTGGGCTTGCGAAGGTCGTGGGCTAGTGCGCGCAGCGGTGCGCATCGTGGTCGCGTGCCTGCTCGGCGCGGTGATGACGGTGGTGGTGGCGTGGGGATGTGCGACTTGGGCGCACACGGGGTCGGATGACTTCGACTACGACGTGCCCGGACCCGGGGAGAGGTACGGGCTTGACTCGCGCGTGCCGGGCGATTGGGTGACGGGCACTTGGCTCAGGCACCGTGGGTTTGGGATTGAATACGACTGGGTGAGCGAGATGGTGTGGATGGGCTCACTCCCTGGGATGATGGGGGACCGCCAGAACCGCACGTTTCACCGCGTGGCGGTGGGGTGGCCTTTGCATGCGATGGAGTGGGTCTGCGACCGCGACGTGCGGCTCGACCCGCGCGGCGCGGGGCAGTCGGTGTGGCTGCGCGGGTTCAAGCCGATCCGTGCGGGGCGCATCGGATGGACGGGCGACCGGCGGCTGCCGGTCAAGCCGTTGATGCTGGGGTTTGCAATCGACGCGGCGGTTTATGGGGTGGCGGTCTGGAGCCTGATCTGGGGGTGGCGGCTCGTGCGAGCGAAGTGGCGCGTGCGGGGAGGGCGGTGCCCGGCCTGTGGGTACGACTTGGCGGGGCTCGATGGGTGCCCGGAGTGCGGCGCCGGGTCGGCGATGGTCGGCTCGTAGAATGACAGCATGTCTATCGCGACCAACGGCAGGGCGGAGGCCGACGCTCCGGCGCAGCTCGACTTTGCGAGCGCACTGACCGCGTGGGAGTACGCGCCCGCGCCGGAGACTGTGCGCCCGAAGATCGAGCCTCGCTACGGGCTCTTTGTCGGTGGTGAGTTTGTGGCCGCACGCGACGGCGCGGTGTTTGCGAGCATCAATCCGGCGACGGAGGAGACGCTCGCGGAGGTCGCGCAGGGGGGCGCGGCGGATGTGGACGCGGCTGTGCGCGCGGCGCGGGAGGCGCTCCCGGCGTGGAGTGCGCTGCCGGGCAAGGAGCGGGGGAAGTACCTGTTCCGGATCGCTCGGCGGATCCAGGAACGTGCGCGCGAGCTGGCGGTGCTCGAGACGCTCGACGGCGGCAAGCCCATCCGCGAATCGCGCGATGTCGATATCCCTCTTGCGGCGGCGCACTTCTTCTACCACGCGGGTTGGGCGGACAAGCTGCGGTTCGCGTTTCCGGGGCATGATCCGAAGCCGGTGGGGGTGTGCGGGCAGATCATTCCGTGGAACTTCCCGCTCTTGATGGCGGCGTGGAAGCTCGCGCCGGCGCTGGCGTGCGGGAACACGTGCGTGCTCAAGCCGGCGGAGACGACGCCGCTGACAGCGTTGCGCCTGGCGGAGATCTGCGCGGAGGTTGGTCTCCCGGCGGGCGTGGTGAATGTGGTGACGGGTGACGGGCGCACGGGTGAGGCGCTGGTCAACCACGATGGCGTCGACAAGATCGCGTTTACTGGATCGACGGAGGTGGGCAAGCGGATCGCGGCGGCGGTGGCGCCGACACGCAAACGCCTCACGCTCGAACTCGGCGGCAAGAGTCCGAACGTCATCTTCGAGGACGCGAGCCTGGATCAGGCGATCGAGGGGATCATACAGGGGATCTACTTCAACCAGGGGCACGTGTGCTGCGCGGGGTCGCGGGTGTTTGTGCAGGAGAGTGTGCACGATGAGGTGGTGGATCGGCTGCGTGCGCGGATGACAACGCTGCGCGTGGGTGATCCGCTCGACAAGAACACGGACGTGGGGGCTATCAACTCGCGCGCGCAACTCGCGACCATCGAGCGGTACTTGGAGGCGGGGGTGGATGAGGGGGCCGGGTTGTGTGTGGGGGGGAGGCACGAAGGCACGGAGGCACGGAGGCACGAAGGCGAGGGCCGAGATTGGGATGCGCGTGCATGTCGGGAGGGCCTGCCGGAGCGGGGGTATTGGTGTCGGCCGTGCTTGTTTATGGGTGTGCAGCCGAGCCATGTGGTTGCGCGGGAGGAGATCTTCGGGCCGGTGCTCGCGGTGATGACGTTCCGCACGCCGGAGGAGGCGATCTCGCGGGCGAACAACACGCCGTATGGCCTGGCGGCCGGTGTGTGGACGGACAAGGGGTCGAAGATCTTCGAGGTCGCGTCGCGGCTGAAGGCGGGGGTGGTGTGGCTGAACACGTACAACAAGTTTGATCCGTCGAGCCCGTTCGGCGGGTTCAAGGAATCGGGGTTTGGGCGTGAGGGGGGGCGGCACGGGCTGCGGGGGTATGTCGAGCTTTGAATCGCAATACAGAGAGTGAAGGTCACCATGAAGCGGCGAGCGTGGGTCTTGCAGCGTTGGTGTTCGTTGGGGCGGGCGCACTTATGCTCACGCCTGATGCAAAGGGACAGCAAGCCATGGCGCAGCCGAGCAGTGATGGACCGATCGTGCGGGTTGTTGGTGATGGGAGTGTGCGAAGGGCGCCGGACTTGGCGGGAGTCAGCCTCGGTGTGATTGAGCAGCAGGCGACGGCGAGTGAGGCCCAGGCGGCGGCCAACGCCACCGCGAACGCCATCATCGAGGCGATCAAGGGCATGGGCATCGACGGGCCGAACATCCAGACCTCGCGGATCAGCCTGAGCCCGATGTACGAGAACCGCACGCCCGGCGGCGTGAGCGAGCGGCGGGTCATCGCGTATCAAGCGTCGAACACCGTGAGCGTGCGGCTGACTGATCTCTCGAAGGTCGGCGGCGTGATCGACGCGGGGGTGAAGGCTGGGGCGAACCAGGTGCAGGGCGTGTCGTTCTCGCTTTCGGAATCGACCGAAGCGCAGGGCGCGGCGCTCAAGCGTGCGACGCGCGCGGGGCGCGCGAAGGCGCAGGCGATCGCGGAGGGGCTCGGGATGCGGCTGGGCGAGGTGATCGAGGTGGTGGAGGGGGGCGCGTCCGGGCCTCAGCCCTATCCGATGGCGCGGGGGATGATGGCGATGGAGAGTGCGGGGGCGCCGGTGGAGCCGGGCGAGATCGAGGTGAGCGCGCAGGTGCAGATCGCGTATCGATTGGTGGGCGGGTGATGGAATACTCGCGTCCACACTCCGACACGCTTGCGAGGCTCATGCGCTGGTATGAGTCGCGGTGTGATGGGGAGTGGGAGCATGGGTACGGCGTCCAAATCGCGACGCTCGACAATCCTGGCTGGCGCGTGTCGATCGACTTGAGTGGGCTCAAATACGCGAGTCGGCCGTTCAAGACCGTGGAGATCGGGACGGGCGATGACGATCATGCTGAGGACGGCGAGCCGCTCGGGGCGTGGTTCGTGTGCCGCGTCATGGATGGACGATTCGATGCGGCGTGTGGGCCTGGTGAACTGGACCACGTGCTTGCGCGGTTTCTGGATTGGATCGACACGCTTGATACAGGATCAGAGTGAATGACGAGCCGACTCAGTATCACCAAGACCTACAAGCTCTTCATCGGCGGGGCGTTTCCGCGCACGGAGTCGGGGCGGTCAATGGAGGTAACGGGCGCGTCGGACGAGGTCGTCGCGCATCTGTGCCGGGCGAGTCGGAAGGACTTGCGGAACGCGGTCGAAGCGGCGGCGAAGGCGCAGGCGGGTTGGGCGGGCGCGACGCCATACTTGCGCGCCCAGGTGTTGTATCGGCTCGCGGAGATGATGGAGGGCAAGGCGAGTGAGCTCGCGTTGGCGATCGCTGCGGCTCCTGGCGCGGATGGCGCGGTGACGCCGGAGTCGGATGCGCGGCGTGAGGTCGAGGCTGCGATTGATCGCGTGGTGCATTACGCGGGTTGGGCGGACAAGCACGCGCAGGTGTTGGGCGGGGCGAACCCGGTGGCAGGGCCATATCACAACTTCACCGTGCCGGAGGCGGTGGGGGTGGTGGGCGTGGTGTGTCCGGATGAAGCGCCGCTCCTGGGTCTGGTGTCGCTCGCAGCACCGGCGCTGTGCGCGGGTAACGCAGTGGTCGTGATCGCGAGCGAGGCGAGCCCGATCCCGGCGTGCGTGCTCGCGGAGGCGGTCGTGACGAGCGACGTGCCGGGTGGGGTGGTGAACATCCTGACCGGGGTGCGGTCGGAGCTTCTGCCGCACGTCGCGTCGCACCGGGAGTTCGGGGCGGTGCACGGTGCGAATCTGTCGGGAGAGGAGAGCGGGCTGCTCCGGGCGGGGGCCGCGGAGAACCTGAAGCGCGTGGTGGTTCGCGAGGTCGAGGACTGGTCGGATGCGGCGTGCGAATCGCCGTGGTGGATCGAGCCGATGGTGGAGATGAAGACGATCTGGCACCCGAGCGGGGCGTGAGGGTTGTTTCAACGCGGAGGGCTGCGGGAGCCGCGGCGGAGGTGGCGGCAGGATGAAGGCGGGACCTGCGCGCGTGCGTTGGCGCTCTAGACTCTCCATTGAGAGGGACTTGGAAGGGCGGCACGGATGCAGACGCAGAATCTGATCGGCGGACGTTGGGTGGGGGCGGATTCGGGCGCGACCTTTGCGGTGACCGATCCCGCGACGGATGAGCACGTCGCCGACGTGCCGAAGTGCGGGAGGGCGGAGACGGCCCGGGCGATCGGTGCCGCGCAGGAGGCGTGGGGGGCTTGGCGATCAAAGACGGCGGCGGAGCGAGGCGAGGCGGTTCGCAAGCTCGCGGAGTTGATGGTGCGCGACCAGGAGCGGCTCGCGGGGCTCATGACGCGCGAGCAGGGCAAGCCGCTCGCGGAGGCGCGGGGGGAGATCGCGTACGCGGCGTCGTTCCTGACGTGGGCAGCGGAGGAGGGGCGTCGGCTCTACGGCGAGATGATCCCGGCGTCGTTCGCGAACAAGCGGCTGCTCGTGATGCGCCAGCCTGTGGGCGTGTGCGCGATCATCACGCCCTGGAACTTTCCTTCGGCGATGATCACGCGCAAGCTGGGGCCGGCGCTGTCGTGCGGTTGTACGGTCGTGATCAAGCCGGCGGAGGACACGCCGCTCTCGGCGCTGGCGATCGGGGAGCTTTGCGGGGAGGCGGGGATTCCGGCGGGGGTGGTGAACATCGTGACGGGCACGCCGGCGGAGATCGGCGACGAGCTGCTCTCGAACCCGGCGGTGCGGAAGCTCTCGTTCACGGGCTCGACGCAGGTGGGCAAGCTCCTGATGCGGAAGGCGGCGGACAACGTCTTGCGCCTGTCGATGGAGCTTGGCGGTCATGCGCCGTTCATCGTGTTTGATGACGCGGACGTTGAAGCGGCGGTCGCGGGCGCGATGGCGACGAAGTTTCGCAACGCGGGGCAGACGTGCATCTGCGCGAATCGCTTGTACGTGCAGGCCGGGATCTATGACGAGTTTGTGGGACGGCTTACCGAGGCGGTTTCGTGTCTGAAGGTGGGGCGTGGGACGGACGAGGGCGTGCAGGTCGGACCGCTGATCAATGACGCGGCGGTGGAGAAGGTGGAAGCGCACGTCGCGGATGCGCGCGAGCGCGGGGCGGACGTGTTGTTTGGCGGGCAGCGTGCGCACGTGGCGGGGGGGGCGGACCGGTTCTTTCAGCCGACGCTGCTCGCGGGCGTGACAGGCGAGATGCGTCTGAGCCGGGAGGAGACGTTTGGGCCGGTTGCGCCGGTGCGCCGGTTCATGGAGGAAGCCGAGGCGATCGCGTGGGCGAACGACTCGGATTTCGGGCTGGCGGCGTACGCGTACACACGCGACGCGTCGCGTTGCTTCCGGGTCGCGGAAGCGCTGGAGTATGGGATCGTGGGGATGAACGACGCGGCGCCCTCGACGGCGCAGGCGCCTTTCGGCGGGGTGAAGCAGTCGGGGATCGGCCGCGAGGGCGGCAAGTACGTCATGGACGAATACACGGAGACGAAGTACGTCTCGTGGGGCGTGTCGGGAGCGTGAGTTCGCGTCGGGAGGCGCAAGGAGCGGGGCGATGGCGTCAGCGGGTGAGCGTTTGGTGGAGCGGCGGGATGCGGTCGTGTGCCGCGGCGTGGGTCGGCTTTCGGGGGCGACGGCGGCGAGCGCGCGCGGCGCGATCATCACCGATGTGGACGGGCGCGAGTTCATCGACTTCGCCGGCGGGATCGGCGTGATGAACGTTGGGCATGGGGATGCGGAGGTCGTGCGCGCAGTCCAGGAGCAGGCGGCGGCGCTGACGCACACGTGTTTCCACGTTGCGACGTACGAGCCGTATGTGGCGCTGTGCGAGAAGCTGGTCGAGCTGCTCCCGCACGGCGAGGGCGGGACGAAGGCGATGCTCGTGAATACGGGCGCGGAGGCGGTGGAGAACGCGATCAAGATCGCGCGCCAGGCGACGGGGCGCAGCGCGGTGATCTGCTTTTCGAGCGCGTTTCATGGGCGGACACTGTTGTGCTCGACGTTGACGTCGAAGGTGCAGTACAAGACGGGGTGCGGCCCGTTTGCGCCGGAGGTGTATCGCCTCGGGTACCCGATCCGCACGCCCGAGCAGCGCGGTCTGAGCGACGATGAGCTGAGCGACATTCATCTGGAGGCGATGCGCCGCGCGTTTCGCACGGTCGTCGCGCCCGAGTCGGTCGCGGCGGTCATCATCGAGGTCGTGCAGGGGGGGGGTGGGT
>JAUIFD010000105.1 GCA_030429485.1 Phycisphaerae bacterium
CTGCCCCTGACCTTTCACGCCGGAGACCGCGGGAGCGAGCATGGCGCTCGTCGTTCCGATGCCGGCGACGATGACCAGGAGCTCGGCCAGTGTGAATGCGCGTCCGGCGGCGGTGGTATGTGCGTGTGTCATAACCCCCTCAGATACGCGGGCGCAGCGTCTAGGGCTGCCGGAAGATGAGGATTTCCTCCCAGCCGGACTGGTCGTTTGGCACACCCTTCACGTGCCCATCGACATGCGCGACATTCAAACCACCGTGACGCTTGAAGCCAAACTGGAGGTTCTCTCCCCCCGCCCAAACGGTCTTCATATCGCGGATGTACTCGGCGAGCGTGTGCTCCTTGTCGTTTGGATCGCTCCACACGGTGGCCAGATTGTCGTCCCATGCTTGACGAGGTTCGCCATCGAGGAAGACGAAGGTCTCCGAGGGAAACAACGCGAGATCCAGGAGACCCTCCAGACGGTACTTCGGGGAAGCCCGCGAACCCGCGGCGGTCCCCAGTACGAACTCATTGAACGCATACGAGATCATCTCTGGCACAACGACCGGAGACGTAAACCAGGCGGCGGTGTTGGAACCGGGATACAGCGTGGCCGATGCGAACGGCTGGCTCCCATACTCAAATGTCCGATCCGCAGGACACCTGTACAAGTCCTCAAATACGCCAGCGCCTCCAAAGTTGTTGGGGTTCGTTCCTGCCGCAGCCGTCATCCCCTCTCGGGTGGTCTTGTCCCACTCGAGCCCGTTGTAGTCCGCAAGCGCCAAGAAGAAGGGCATCGGAATCTCACGGTTCCCGAATGACGAGAACTTCCAGAATGAGATCGTGTCATCCCACCGCTTCCGCCACTCCGCGTGTGTACTCCCCCGG
The DNA here is from genome assembly GCA_030429485.1 of Phycisphaerae bacterium. Classification (GTDB taxonomy): domain Bacteria; phylum Planctomycetota; class Phycisphaerae; order Phycisphaerales; family UBA1924; genus JAUIFD01. The sequence continues at coordinate 870 of JAUIFD010000105.1, forward strand.
TAGAACGCGGAAGCCGGGATCGAGTGAAACTGACCAGCAATCGGGGCCTGGCCCTTGCGATCAAGTGAGAACATCGACGTGGTCTGCATGCTGCCACGCATATTGGACATGCACGCTGCGCCCTGCCCCGCGGCGCGGGCGGCGCCGAGCGCCGGCAGCAGGATGCCGATCAGCAGCGCGATGATCGCGATGACGACGAGCAACTCGATGAGCGTGAAGGCGTTGCGGCACCGGGGTTGAGCGGTCTCAGCATCTCGCATGGGTGATAGCTCCGACTTTCGCCGCGACTCTTGGCGCCTCGTGCGCGGTGAGGTGCGGTTCGGGGAATCGCCCCCGCGGGCGGTTGCCCGCGGGAGCGCGTGTGTCGTGCGTGCGGGCGGTCTCCCGCCCTTGCTCACGCCGGATATCGGCCCGGTCGTGAGCGATGCACCAGAGTTCGCCAGTGCTTACTGGCAGCCGACCTGGTAGGCGGCAAGGAATGCGAAGAAGTCGTTGGTGTTGATGTTGCCGTCGCCGCCTGCGGGCGAGAAGTCGGCGGCCGGATCCTGCGCCTGGTAGTAGGTGAGGAACTGGAAGAAGTCGTTGGTGTTGACCGCGCCGTCACCGTCCGGGGGCGGCGAGAGGTCGGCCGGGCAGTCGTTGCCGGCGTCGGCGGACATCTTGTAGAGCTGGTACGCGTCGCGTCCGCCGAAGGAGATCGAGCCGCCGCCCATGTAGACGTCGCCGTTCTCAGCGATGGCGATGCCGGCGTTGCCGTAGGCGGTGGCGGAGAGGGTGTCGTTGAAGGTGGTGCGGAGGATGACGTTGGCGGACGAGCCGAGGTCCTCAACGACGATGAACTGCCCGACGAGCGGATCGTTGCCGTTGGGGTCCTGCGGCTGCTGCTGCATGGTGGCGTAGATGAACGTGCGTCCGCCGGCGGTCTTCGCGACGGTGTACGCGGTGATCTCGCCCGAGTTGTAGAAGTCGTCGGTGGTCACGAAGCCGGCGGGCTCGGTGAGCGGCCCGAGGGGGAAGCCGGGGTTGTTCGGGTCTTCGACCATCTCGGCGCGGATGACCCACGGCTGGGTGTAGTTGTCGTTGTTGGCGTTGGGCTCGAAGCAGGTGATGGTGCCGAAGCCGCCGCACGCGTAGACGCGGTTGCCCGCGACGGAGGGACGGGCGAAGAAGTTGTGCTCCATGATGGTGCCGCGGTTGCCGGGGACGGCCCAGTTGATCGCGCCGGTGTCGGCATCGAGAGCCCATAGCGAGGGCGTGTCACCGTCGTTGAAGGTGGTGACGTAGATGTTCTGGCCATCCTCGGAAAGGGCGCCCGAGCCGTACCAGTTGAAGTTGTCGGGCCCGCCGAGCCACTGCTCGGTCCAGGTGCCGTCGCCGTTGTCCTGCACGAGGCGCCCGGCGAAGCCGGCGGGCTCGTTGCCGAAGTACCCGATCTGCATGTTGCCGCCAGCCTCGAAGACGGGCCCGAACACACCGAAGAAGGTGCCGCCGCCGATGAAGGTCGGGGAGTACGACCACTCGATGTCGCCGGTCGCGGAGTCGACCGCGTGGATCTCGCCTTGCGGCACGACGCCAGCGCCACGCTCGTGGAGGTACATGTTGTAGTTGCCAGCGTTGTTGGTGACGGTGGCGAAGATGGGCGCACCCCGGAGGCCGGCCGAGTCGGCGTCGTCGAAGACGGCCATGTCGGAGAAGTAGGTCTCGGTGGCGAGGGTGGTCGGGTTGAGCTTGTAGATGCGGCTCTCGCGGACGCCGTTGCCGTTGTCGCCGATGGAGACGGCGGTCCAAAGCGAGCCGTTGGCGAGGTAGACGCCGTTGTATGCGCCGCCGTCACCGGGCAACTCCTCGGACATCTCGACAACCGCGCCCGTGGCGGGGTCGACCTTGTAGACGCGCTGGGTGGAGGCGTTGCGGCGCGACTTGAAGTAGACCGAGCCGTCCTCGCCGATCGCGAGGCCGCCCACTGACACGGGGCCGATGGGGTTGCCGTTGCCGTCATCGACGGTCAGGTCGGTATCCCACGCGATGTTGACGGCGGGGTCGTTTCCGGAGACCGAGGCGCTGCCGCGCAGATCGCCGCCGCCCTTGAAGCCGTTCCATTGCGCGTTGTCCGGTTGGGCCACCGCGCCCGCGGCGGCAAGACCGGCGACCGACATGATGCCCCAAATCTTGTTCACTCTCTGCATCGCTCCAAGCCCTTTCTGCAAACAGCCTTTGTCCCGGCGCGATCGCGCACCAGGTGGACCGGGCGATGGGTCGGATGTCCAAGGCCCCCCGCCCGGCCGTTGTGTCCCTGACCCCTATGGTATTGCACACAGATTCGTGCGAAAAGGCCACTTACCCTGAATCCCGCGCGCAATCGGACCCACGCGTTACCCCTATGCCCCGGGGCTTACCGTGGGACGCCTTTGTTTACCTCTGTGCGTCACGGTTTACCTTGAAGCGTCATCGAGGCGATCCACGCTGAGCTTGAGCATCGCGTACCCGTCGATCTCGAAGTGGTAGACGCGCAGCACCGTCTCGTCGGCATCCGAAGCGACTTCGAAGACGCCCTCATTGGGCGTCGGACCGTGGTGTGTCCAGTTGTCGATGATCCAGTCGCCATCGGCGATGCGCACGCGGATCCCATCGTCCGACACGGTGCGCACGCGGTAGCGTCCCGGCGCCAACCGCACACGCCCCTCGAGTTCCATGCCGAAGTGGTCGTTCTCGAGATCCGACGTCTCGATGCGATCGCCGGAGACGGACGTATCGATGAGCTTGCCGGCGCGCAGCATGTCCTTCGGCCCGCCCCAGCCATAGTCAAAGTCGAGCGATTCGGCGCGCATTGGGAGTGAGCCACGCCAACGCGCCATCTTGGTGAACTCGTCGAAGTCCTCGCGGGGGTCGGCCTTGCCGTTCCACGAGAACACCCGCCCGTTCCAGGTGATGCTCGTCAGCGAGCCGACGATCTCCTGATCGATGCCCTCACCCTGCACACGCACGGCGTACGGCGTCACCCCGGGACCGGCGGTGATCGTCGCGCGCACCGCGCCGGGCGCCGACCCCTCCACTTGCTCGACGGAAACACCCGCGCTGTCGGTGGTGACGCTCGCCTCGCCGGCCCCGAGCACCTCGACGACGTGCTTGTCGGACGCGGGCTGATAGCGCCGCACGAGGGGTGACGCGTGATCCCACGGGCCCCATTCGTCCATGACGATCTTGTCGCGCCCGCGGAACTTGGCGGGGCGCGTCGAACGCCACCCGTCGTCGGTCTGCTCGACCGGACGCTGCCTGCCGAACAGCTCCACCTTCGGCTCGCTCCACTCGGGCACGTCGCCTGAGGTCAACAGGTCGACGCCCTCCTTGACGTCGAAGTCCTTGGCCAGGTCGCCCGAGAGTTCCAGCGTGTTGTCGATGAACCGCGTGCCGCGCACGTTGCCCTCGCCATCGTCGCGGATGTGCAGGACGAGTCGCTTCTCGTTCGCGCCCCAACGATGGAAGGGGTACGGGGTGTCATCGACCTTGAAACGATTGTGGGCGATCACGTTGTCGACGACGCCCTCGTAGTTCTCCTTGCCCCAGGGCAGTTCCACGATCCGCCCCGGTGCGTCCCACCAGTAGTGGATCGCGGCGCGGTTGTTGATGAAGTCGTTGTCCACGACGACGTTGCCCTGGCCGTGCTCGATGTTGATCGCGCCGCGTTCGAGTCCATACGTCATCCCGCCGTTGCCCTCAAAGCGGTTGCCCGCGACGAAGGTGTCTTGGGAAAATCCGCCCCAGATACCGCAGATGGCGTTCTCGCGGAAGCGGTTGTCGATGATGCGGTTGCCGAAGCTGAAGGTCATCTCAAGCCCGTGCGCGGGGGCGTACGAGAGGTCGTTGCGCCAGAAGAGGTTGTCGTTGCACCCTGCCCGCTGAGCGGAGAACCCGTCGGGCCCGGGATTCTCGCCGAGCGCCTCAAGCCCTGCGAAGCCGAAGATGCCATCGCCGCCGTGGGTAATGGAGTTCTCGGCGATGATGTTGTTCGAGCATTGCTCGAAGATCAGGATGCCCGCCGAGTCTTGCCCGCGGTTGTACACGCCCTCGACGTGCCCGCGGACGCAGAAGTCGAGGTGATTGCGCGACACTGTGTTGTGCGACGCACGCCACAGCCCCAGTCCCCAGCCGGTGAGGAACGAGCAGTCGTTGTCGTAGACGCGCGAGTTGTTGACGCGATCGAGCAGAATGCCATTCTGTCCGCGTCGAATAAACACGTCCCGAACCGTCACGCCGTCGGAATCCTCGATGTACAGCGCGGCCCCGTAGTTGTTCAGCCACTCGTTGTTGTCGTTGCGGTGCGGGGAGAGCCAGTCCGACGAATCCTCACGCTCCGGCGTCGAGCCGAGGTGGGCGCGGTAGTTGTCGGAGAGATCCGCTCCCTCCACCGTCAAGCCGTCGGCCCCGGTGGCGTAGACCCCACCCTTGAATCCGTGCACCCGTGCGCCGCGGATCGTCACGCCAGTGTGACCGTTGAGGCGGATGCCGAAGCCAGTGAGTTGATCCCACGGCGTGCCTTCGGGCGCTCCCCGCAGTTCTGAGCCATCCGCGAACTCAACCGTGATTCCGTCGGCGGCGATCTGCACCACGCCGTTGGAGTCCGCGTCGGCGATGACCGCTCCGGGCTCGATCACGATCCGGCATGACTCACGGATGACCGTGTTGTCCGAGGCCACGCGGACATCGGGCAAGGCGGGCGATGGATGAGCGGCGGCCAGGAGTGTGAGGATTGTGTGCATGGGGAAAGCCTACGGCAGCCACCGCCGCACGCGACGGGTAATCCGATACGATCCGCGACGCATGAGTGACGACCAGACCCTCTTTCTCGGGCTCGACTTCGGCACCGAATCCGTGCGCGCGGTGCTCGTTGATCGACGCGGAAACGAGGCCGGATCCGCCGTTGCGCCCTATGCGCACGGGCAGATCGTTCCCGGCTCACCCGCGCAATCCGAGCGCTTTCCCTCGGGCTTGCCCGCCGCCTTCGCGTTGCAAGACCCCGACGATTGGCTTACGTCGGCGGGTGACGCGGTGCGCAACGCGCTCGCACTTACCTCCATAACCGCGGACCACGTCGCCGCCATCGGCGTCGACTTCACGAGTTGCACCGTGCTCCCGTGCTCGGGCGACGGCGCGCCGCTCTGCCGCGCGCATCCCGATCGACCGCACGCATGGCCCAAACTCTGGAAGCACCACGGCGCCGTCGAACAGACCGAACGCATCAACCAGCTCGCGCGCGAGCGCGCCGAGCCCTGGCTCCCCCGCTACGGCGGGATCGTCGGGCTCGAGTGGTCGCTCCCCAAGCTCGCGGAGGTCTGCGACGACGATCCCGAAACCGCCGGCGCGATCGACCTCTGGATCGAGGGCGGGGACTGGTTCGTCTGGCAGCTCGTTGGCGGCCCCGAGCCCAAACGCTCGACATGCCAGGCCGGATACAAGGCCCTGTGGTCTGCCGAAGACGGGTACCCCGGCGCCGCGTTCGTTGACGCCGTCTCGCCCGGGCTCGGAGCGCGCTTCGCCTCGCTCATGCGTGGCGAGTTGACCGCACCCGGGCGCGTCGCCGGCGAGCTTACGCCCAAGTCCGCCGATCGCCTCGGCCTGCGCTCAGGCATCCCCGTCTCCGCAGCAATCATCGACGCGCACGCCGGCGTGCCCGGCGCGGGCGTCGCCGACGCGGGCGCCCTTGTGATGGTCATGGGCACCAGCGGGTGTCACATGCTGCTTGCCGACGAGGCCCACGACGCGCCCGGCGTCGCCGGTATCGTGCAGGACGGCATCCTCCCCGGATTCGTCGGCTACGAGACGGGGCAGGCCGCCATGGGCGATGCGTTCGAGCTCGCCCGCAGACTCACCGGCTCGCACGACTTCGCCACGCTCGAGCGCGCCGCGTCGGGCGTCGCGCCCGGCGCCGCGGGCGTGCGCTGCCTCGACTGGTTCAACGGGTGCCGCACGCCGCTGATGGACGGCTCGCTCAAGGGCGCCTTCGCCGGGCTCACGCTCGCGCACGGGCCCGAGCACCTCTACCGCTCGACGCTCGAAGCCTCCGCGTGCGGCCTGCGCTGGATCGTGGAAACCCTGCGCGACGCCGGCGTGCCCGTCACCCGCTTCGTCGCGACCGGCGGCCTGCCCGCACGCTCGCCCCTCTTCATGGAGATCGTCGCGAGCGTGCTCGGCGCGCCCGTCGAGATTCACGCTGCGGCCAACGGCCCCGCGCTCGGCGCCGCGATCCTCGCCGCCGTCGCCGCCGAGTCGGCAAGAGGCGGGTACGACAACGCGAGCGCCGCGGTGCATCACATGGCCGGCGGCGCGAGCGCCATCCCGGCCCCGCGCACCATCGCGCCGACTCTCGACGCGATCGACCCATACAACCGCGTGTACGCCGACTACCGATCGCTCGGCGACGCCTTCCGTGGAGTTACCCGATGACCTACGCGATGCCCACCATCCCCGCGCCCAAACCCCTCGCCCCAAAGACCGCCCTGCTCCTCGCGTCGGGCGATCTGCGCACCGCCGCCAACGTCATCTGCTGGCCCGCGCAGCAAGCCCTCGAAGCCGACACGCGCCGCGTGTTCGAATCGCTCGGGTGGAAGCTCGAACGCGCCAACCCCGAGCGCCTCTCCGAGACCGAGCCGCACGGCTTCATCCGCTCGCAGGCGCACGGGCGCGAGGTCTTCGCCGGCATCCATCCGGAGGCGCCGCTCGTCGTCGCCGAGGCGGTCTGGCAGTACTCACACCACGTGCTCGTCGGGCTGCAGCATCACCGCGGCCCGATTCTGCTCGTCGCGAACTGGTCCGGGCAGTGGCCCGGGCTCGTCGGCGTGCTCAACCTGCGCGGCTCGCTCACGAAAGCCGGCGTCAATTACTCGATCGTCTGGGGCGAGAACTTCGACGACGACACGTTCGTGCGCAAGGTCCGCCAGTGGACCGAGGCCGGGCGCATCGAGCACGACCTCTCCCACGTGCGCGAGCTCGATACCTCGCGCCTCCCCGCCGACGAACGCAAGCTCGGCGAAGCACTCGCCGCGGAGCTGCGCACGCGTCCTGCGATCCTCGGCGTGTTCGACGAGGGGTGCATGGGCATGTTCAATGCCATCATCCCCGACCGACTGCTCCACGGCGCGCATTGCTTCAAGGAGCGTCTCTCGCAGTCGGCCCTTTTCGCTGCGATGCGCGACGTGCCCGACACCGAGGCCGACGCCGCTCGCAAATGGCTCGACGATCGCGGCATGCGCTTCGTCACGGGTTCCGATGAAGCGACCGAGCTCACCGATGCGCAGATCCGCGAGCAGCTCAAGATGTACATCGCCGCCGCACGCATCGCCGACGACTTCGGGTGCGACGCGATCGGCATCCAATATCAGCAAGGGCTCAAAGACTGCTGCCCCGCGTCGGACCTCGCCGAGGGCCTGCTCAACTGCTCCGACCGCCCGCCCGTCACACGCGCCGACGGCTCCATCATCCGCGACGCCGAGGCCATCACCCACTTCAACGAAGTCGACGAGTGCGCCGGGCTCGACGGGCTCATCACCCACCGCGTCTGGCGCGCCATGGGCCTTACTCCCGACAACACACTCCACGACCTGCGCTGGGGCGATGCCGATCGCTCAGGCACCACTGACGAATACGTCTGGGTATTCGAGATCTCGGGCGCCGTCCCGCCCTCGCACTTCGCCGAGGGATACGCCGGCGCTTCGAGCGAGCGGCAGCCGCCCATGTACTTCCACCTCGGCGGCGGCACCGTCAAGGGCATCTCCAAATCGGGCGAGGTGGTCTGGTCGCGTGTCTTCGTCGAGCACGACAAACTCCACATGGACATCGGGCGGTGCAAAGCGATCGACCTGCCCGAGAGCGAGACGCGCGGGCGCTCCGAAGCGACCACTTCCCAATGGCCCATCATGCACGCCGTGCTCTACGGCGTGTCGCGCGATCAGATGATGGCGCGGCACCGGGCCAACCACATCCAGGTCGTCTACGCCCCCGACGCCGAGACCGCCGACCGCGCGCTCGCCGCCAAGGCCGCGATGGCGCGATCCCTCGGCATCAGCGTCCACCTCTGTGGCGACAACGCTGAAGGCATGCCCCTGGGCGAAGCGCTCGGGCGATTGAGCTGAGGGGGCGCCCCTACCGCGCTTACACAAACGGCAAGGCACGACACCAGACGGCGCGGGCATGCCCGCACACGCGGCAAGAGAGACACGCATGGCGCGCACACCGCTGCACTACACCTTCGGCAACCACATGCACTGGGTCGATATGCAATGGCTCTGGGGGTACGACGTACTCCCCGGATGCGTCGACGACATGATGCGTCTCATCCGCGAGACCGGCGCACGGGGCAACGTCAACTTCGACGCCATCGGGTACGAGAAGATGGCCGCCGAGTGCCCCGATGCGCTCGACACACTCCGGCGCGCCATCGCCGAAGGGCTCGCCGAACCGGTCGGGTGCTCCTACGGGCAGCCCTACGGGCTTTTCCAGGGCGGTGAATCCAACATCCGCCAACTCACCTATGGCGTGCGCGCCACCCGGCGCACGCTCGGCGTGCGCCCACGCACCTTCTGGGAAGAAGAGTTCTACTTCTTCCCGCAACTCCCCCAACTCCTTGCACAATGCGGGTACGAAGGCGCGTGCCTGTTCTTCCAATGGACCTGGCACACCCCCGAACTCCCACGCGAAACCGCGAGCCTCATCCAGTGGGAAGGCGCCGACGGCACGCGCCTCCCCACCCTCCCACGCTCCGAGCTCAACGTCCATCAGTGGCCGGAGGACTTCGACGGCTTGCTCGACAAAGCGCTCGCGATGCACGCGGCAGGGCCAGAGGGTGATGCCTCAGCACCCAGTCGCCTCCCGCCCGCAGTCGTGCAGTGGCTCGAGCTCATGCCCACGCGCGACTGGATGTGCCGGAGCGAAGTTTTGCTCCCCCGCCTCAAGGAGTTGATGCGCGACGAGCGCTTCGACATCCGCCCGCAGACCGCGGGCGATCTCATCGCCACGCTGCGCGCAGAGGCCGAGCAAGAGCAGATCACGATCCCCGTCCGCCGCTACGCGATGGACGACGTCTGGCACGGCATGACCCTCGGCAAGAACGCCGACCGCCACCCGCGCACCAGCCGGCGCGTCGAACACCAGATCCTCGAAGCCGAAGCCCTCGCCGCCCTCGCCGGTCTCTTCGGACGCCCCTACCCAAGCTGGGACGTCTACCCCACCTGGGAGCTCGACGAAGCCTGGCGCGAGTTGCTCGCCGCCCAACACCACGACAACCACGAGTGCGAAGGACTCTGCGGCTTCGTCGGGTATCACCAGATGCGGCGGGCCGAAGCCGCAGCCGAGGAGGTTGCTGGAAGAACACATGTCGGCATCGAGCAGCGAGTCGGTCGATCGGTGGCGACAAACCCACTGGGTTGGACGCGCTCGATACCTGTCTACCAAGGCTCATCCGGCTGGACGACACTCGAGGTACCTTCGTTCGGGTACGCATCCGCACGGGAGACGCCGAACTGCCCGAACGAACCTCGGCTTGAGCAGGGCGAGACGATCTGGACGCTTCGTCGCGGAGACTGGGCCGTCGAAATCGATGTCCAACTTGGGCTCATCAATCAGATCCGATCTCCAAGTCACCCGGATGGCGTCCTGCGGAAAGCGTCACCCCTCGGCGCGCTCTCACAGATCGTTGACGGCAAGCCGTGGCACCTTCCTGCCGTCGACCACGTTGGGTGGCTCGAAAGCACCGCAGAGGTCACGCTGGACTTCACGGACAGCCGAGCCGATCAGCGAGCGCCGCTCTCTCTATGTGTGTCCATCCTGCCCGACGAGTCCGGAATCAACATCGCGTACTCCGGATTCGGCACAATGCACCGCAGCGGCGCGATACCGCGCCCTGATCCAGGGCTCAAGGCAGGCCTCCGAATGGCCTTCGAACCGCGGTTTGCGGTCGCATCGCTCCGCACTGACACGCCCTACTCGCTTGATGCGGTCCGCGGCACGGGCCAGGTCTGCAGGAAGTACCCGTCGGGCGACTGGATGACTTCGCCCCAGTGGTTCGAGCACCTTGATCGAGCGATTGTCTCATCGAGCCTCATCGACCTACTCGCCGCAGACGGTTCCGGTCTTCTCGTTCTTCATGACGCGACCCAGCAGTGGTTCCGAACCGATACCGGCGTTGAAGCAGTCCTCAACGCCTACGACCCGTGGGACGAAGGGCGATACGACGCTCTGTACCAGTCGGTCAGCTTCCGCGTCGTTCCGCATGGCGCATTGGACGACGCAGGCCGCGTACGGCAATCACTCGCATTCAGCGCATGGATCAAGGACGCGGGAACAGTCACGCCGCAACTTGATGTGGGGAATCATCACGGCCCTCCCGTCGGCGGCGGCGGACGTCCCGAAGACCACCCCATCCCCACCACCTTCGGCGGGCTCGAAGTCTGCAACGCGCCCGGCGTCATCGCCCACGCGCTGCACCGGCAATCCATGAAGGCCGGCGAACACCTTCCCGACTGGGCCGGGCACGAGATGGCGCGCCGCACCGACGGCGCATGCACGCACCCTTACGTCGTCCGCCTCGCCGAATGGAACAACGAGCCCGCGGAGGTCACGCTCAAACTCCCCGGCCCGATCGCCGCCGCCGCGAAGACCAACCTCATGGGCGAAACCGGCGCATGGGCCTTTGGCGAATCCCCCACCGATGCCCCCGCGCGCTTGCATGGCACCGGATGGCTCACGCCCGAACCCTGCGACCAGCCCACATGGGCGCGCGGCACCGGCATCGCCTTCCAAGCCCTGCGCTTCACACTCCGCCCGCGCGAGGTCGCCACCATCATGGCTGACCTCATCCCCGGGCGCAAGCAATGGCGCGATCTCGACGCCAAACGTGAGGTCTGGGCGACGGTGCATCGCCTCGACGAACACGATGCGCACGGAGGCACGCCATGAGCGCAAGCGAAGGGCGCGTCTTCGTCGTCGGCTCGGCAAACATGGACCTCATCGTGCGCACCCCCGCGCTGCCCCGCCCAGGCGAGACCCTCCTCGGCGGCCCGTTCACCACCGCGCCGGGCGGCAAGGGCGCCAACCAGGCCGTCGCCGCGGCGCGCATGGGCGCGCCCGTCATCATGATCGCCCGACTCGGCGAC
>JAUIFD010000106.1 GCA_030429485.1 Phycisphaerae bacterium
GGGTGATCCGGCACCAGACGCTCGCCAAGCTCCGACGGCGTGCCCTGGTTGAACCCGCCGTTCTGCTGGATCGCGATGTACCCGCCGGCCGGATCCTGCCACCGACCTTCGAGGAAGCGGTTTGTGTTGGCCGAGGTGTTGCTATGCACCGCCACAACCACGCCGCCGCCAGAGTCAACGTAGTCGGCGAGCACGTTGCCCATCGCGACGCCGTCGGCGTAGGACTGGTTGGACCAAGTGATGACCGCCTCGTACTGCATGAGGTCGAGCAGCGTGGGCGTGCCAATCCCGTCGCCGATGTTGGTCGCCGGGATGATGTCACACGAATCCACGAGCCCGGTTTCGACGATCGCGTCCCGCGGGTCGGTGAAGCGCGGCTCGGCCTGCGAGTTGGCCGAGTAGGTCGAGGCCGAGACGATCGCGACCCGCGGGCGGAGGCTCTGCGCGGGAGCGAGCCCGGCAGCCAAGGCGAGGGCGAGGGCGGCAGCGGTGCGGGTGGTCATGGGGGGCTCCTGGTCTGGTGTGCTCCTGTGCAATGGAGGGTAGCTGGAGGCCGTCACGCGCCAAAGCCCAACCCCTGCCCGACGCCCGAGAATCAGGGGGATCGCGTGCTCGCGTCCACATCGGGGCCCAGAGTCCCTACGCTGCGGCCATGATCCACCCCGCTCCGACGACTGTGATCGACCCTCGGCTCGCGCGAGGCACGCTGCGTGAGGTCGTGCCCGAGACCGCGACCAAGCCCGGCTATGTGCGCATCACCTATCCGAACTCACGCTACGAACTCCACCTCCGCTGCGAGCCCGACGCGAGCCTCGAGCCCGGCAAGCGGATCATCGGGACCATCCACGCCCGCGCGCGCCGCATCGACGTCGTCGGCACCGGCGGTCGGTACGTGGAGCCGGTCGTCGGGCGCCCCCGACGGGTGCAGGGGATGATCGTCGCCCTCGAAACCGCGACGAGCGAGATCGTCGTCCACGCGGGGGTGCCGATCCACTGCAAGCCGACCGACCCGCGACAGAAGGTCACGGACTTCGAAGTCGGCCAGTTCGTCAGCTTCGACGTGATGGATGGCGCGAGTTTCAAGCGGGCGGAGTAGGCGTCGGGCGAGATAGCCCGATCGCAATGCTGCCCGAGTCCGGTTAATTGTTCGTGACACCGCACCTTCGAAACGCACGGCCTCCCTGTGGGGGAGGCCGCGAGGAGAGAGGGTCGGAGATCGAAGCTGCTAGCGTCGGCGGCGGGCGATCGCGAGCCCGCCAAGGGCGGCCAACGAGGCAGCGCCGGGCGCCGGCACAAACTGCACGATGCTCGCCGATGAACCAGGCGCGGGTGAGCCGTCGGCATATCCGACGCTGAAGAACGCGTCCGGAGCGAGACCAAGGTCGTTGTGATAGTCCTGCACGATGAACGCCCACGTCTCGCCGGGCTCGAAGACGTTGTTCGCGGTGATGCTCTCGAAGACGAGGTTGCGGTTCATGCCGATCGAGTCGATCCGGAACGCGAGCGCCGCCAGCGGCGGTGTCGTCGTGAGCTGGCTCGCGAGCCCATCGACGTTCGAGAACGTCGTGTTCCCGATGCCGGTCAGCGACGCGTCACCCACGTAGAACAGGTCCGTGAGCGAGCGCCCCGTGAGATTCGTGATCTCCACGAGCGAGTTGGGCAGGGTCGGGTCGTCCGTCATCGGGCAGGCGACGTCCTGCGTGAACGTGCTCGCGTGCCGAATCCACTGCGTCTGACCGAACACGCTCGGGTCGCCGAACTCCTCCGTTGAAATGCGATTGCCGTGGTTGTCGCATGACGCGGAATCGGTGTAGATGCCCTGCACGGGATCGGCGTGGGCGACGAACGCCAGAGCGGTGAGAACTGCGGGCGCAGCGATAGCTTGAGTCTTCATTTCTGCTCCTTTCGCGAGTGCGAATCCAGCCGCCGGCACAGAACGTGTGGCGGGCACGGTACTTGGCGCAGACCGCACACCCAAGGGGACACACCTTCAAGGACGAACTGAGGCCGACCCCGTATTCAGACGCACACGCGCCGCACCTCCGGGTCCGTGAACACGTCGAACGCGTCGCGGCTCGTGGTGCTGAACTCGCTCACCACCGCGCCCTCGGGCCCCGCCTGAAACCAGTGGGGCGTGTTCGGCTCGATCGTGAACTGATCGCCGGGGCGAAGCACGATCTCGTGCGCGGCCGTGTACCACTGTCCCTTGTCGGTCGGCGGTCGTGCGACCGCCTCGCTCGACGCCGGGCCCTCGACGTGCAGGTACACCGTGCCGAAGCGCACGCGGAAGGTCTCCCGCTTGCCCGGATCGCGCACACCACCCTGCTCGATCGGTGGGTGCCGGTGCTCGGGGCAAGTCTGTCCAGGCAACAACACCAGTTCCTTCGCGCAGTACCGGTCGTTGTTCTCGTACACGATCAACCCGAGCCCCTCGATGTCAAACCGACCGAGCCCAAAGTCGGCGAGTTCCATCGAAGCAAGCTCAGGCGGAGTGACCACGATGTGCGCGCGCTCCAGCAGCGCACCAAGGACGCTACGGACGTTCACAAGATCGTCGCCCTCACGTTCGAGTGAATCGGTCATGACCAGGTCAGCCCCAGCGGAAGCGTGTTGAGGTTCTCGTATCCGCCCTCGCGCACGATCACGATGTCCTCAAGGCGAATCCCCCCGAGCCCCGGCGCATAGAGCCCCGGCTCCACCGTCACCGCGTCGCCCTCCACGAGCGCAGGCCCGCCAAAGTCCAGGAGCGGCGGCTCCTTCAGATCGAGCCCGAGCCCGTGCCCCGTGCCGTGCGGCATCGAGCAGAAGCCCGTCGGCGTGCTCGCGGCGAGCTGCTCCTCAGGTGGAAACGCGAGCGTGTACCCGTGACGCTCGATCACCTCCGCCACCGCACGGTGCACGTCATCGCCCGAGTGTCCGACGCGGCACAGCGCCTCGCCCGCGCCCTTCGCCTCGAGCACGGCCTCGTGCATCCGCGCCACCTCCCCGGGGATCTCCCCGTGCACCACGCTGCGCGTGCAATCGCCGTAATACCCCGTCGCCCGGTCGCGCGGAAACACGTCCACAATGACAGGCTCGCCCGAGCGCAAGGGACCCGTCCCCGACGCGTGACAATCCGCGCCCACCGGCCCGCCCGCCACGATGCACCCATCGTGCGCAAGCCCGCGCTCCGCGAGCCACCCGTCGATCCTCGCCATCACCGATTCCGACGTCAGCCCCTCCCCGGACGCCGCATCGACCAGCCACCCGTCATCGTCCGCCCGTGCGCCGGCGATGAACTCGCACGCGAGGCGAATCACCTCCTCCGCGCCGCGCTGCGCCGTGCGCATCGCTGCGACTTCGTCATCTGTCTTGCGGCGCCGATCCAACACACCCAGGTCGCGATCGAGCACCACGCCGACCCCCGCCGCGTGCAGTTCGTCCGCATACAGAAGCGCGAGAGACCGATCCGCAAAAGCCCGCGTCACGCCTTCTCGCCGGAGGCACTCGGCCAGCGCCTGCGCCGCGCGCACGGCGCGGTCATTCGAGAGCCCGGCCTCCGGCGCGAAGTCCTCGTACGTATGGACGGCGTCCACGCCGATCGACGCCCGCGCGCCCGCCAACTCCACGTCGCGCAGGATCACGATCGTGCGTCCGTCCTCAAACCGCACCCAACACATCGGGTCGCCCGCCCAATAGCGCACGCGATGAAACACGGCCTTGTTCACGTTCGGCACGCCGGCGATGACGGTCGCGGTGGTCATGCGCCACAGTAGCGACGCCGCCCGCGACGGATTCAAACCCGCGCCCTTGCTTGCGGCGCCCGCGACCGTGGAGTACGCTCGAAGCGTCAACGGTGCCCCATGTGGGCGAAGAGGGAAGGCGGTGAGAAGCCGCCGCGGACGCGCCGCCGTAACGGACGACGCCCGACCCCCGGCCGAGTGCCGGTGAGCCACTGCCGCGAGGCGGGAAGGCGGGTCGGGAAGAGCCCGGAGCCGGAAGACCTGCCGTTGACGTTGCTTGCCGGCCCTCGCGATCCAGGGCGTCGGTGGCGTGGGCCTGCCCGCTCCCGGCGCGCCCGCTCCCCGATCGAGCCGACGTGGTCGCCCGGCGTGGGCCGTTACCGGGAGTCGCTCCGCGCGGTTCGGAGCGAAGGGCCATCCGGCCGGGATCGAGAAGAGTGAACACAGCAAGTGCAGTCAGACGCGCCCTCGTGGCGTGCGGTGTCGTCGTATGCAGCAGCACGCCGGCGTTCGCCGACGACGCTTTCAACACCTACGGCAGGCGCTGGGAGCCCATTGCGATGCCACCCGTCGGAAGCGGGTCGTTCGACGTCAAGGGCGACGTGCTCCCCGATGGTCGCATCGTCGCCGTCACCGGGCTCGATGTGCTCGTCGAGACCGCTCCAGGATCGCGCAGCTTTCAGGTCGCCGGCGTGCTCGACGGCGGCGCACTCGGCGGGGCGACCGATCCTTCCTTCCTCACGGTCAACCCCTCCGGCACGCGCATCGCCATCGGCGCGGGCTTCGCGAAGCCCGTCGTTGTCTTCGACACCGCCGCGCTGAACCCGGCGTCCCCCGCCAATCTCGCCGACGGCGTGGGCGCGACGCGCTACCACGCGATCGATCACTACGACGGCGCTTGGTACGACGACGCCTCGCTCGCCATCACCGCGGGCACGTTCGGCGAGCCGGCGCGGGTGGACATGTTCGACCTCACGAGCACATCACCGGCCCCGGTGACCATCGTTGACAACATCGCCGGTGCGTCCGCGGGCATCACCTTCGACATCCACGGACGCCTCTACACGGGTAACGGCTTCGCGAGCGGCGCGGGCTCCGATACCGGGCACATCAAGGCGTTCGACTTCGCCCTCTGGAGCAACGGTGTCGCCGACTTCGAAGCACAGGGCGCCCTCATCGCCGACGTCCTCAGCGCGACTTCCCTCCGCTTCGATCGCGAGGGCAACCTCCTCGTCGGCGGCGGCGATTCCATCGCCGGAGATATGGGATACCTCGGCGTCATCGAGCACGGCGCGCTCGCTGGCGCCCTCGCGGGGCTCGGCGCGATCGACGCAGGCGACCCCTCGCAACTCCTCCGCCTCACCCCCGTCGACTTCGGCATCCCCTTCTTCGGCACCGCCTACGACCCGATCACTGGCACGCTCTTCGCAACGGACGGCTCCACCTGGTACGCGACCATCCCGACGCCCGGCGCACTCGGCGCGCTTGCTTGGGCGATGGCATTCGCGACGAGGAGGCAGCGTTGATCGGTCGTCGCCCCTGGTTACTTTGCGTGTTGACGCCAGCCGCGCTCGGGGCTGGGGCGTACGCACAGTCCCCATTCGCAGCCCGCGTGGTGGAGTACGCGTCCGCACCGGGCCAGTTTGTCACCGATCCTTCGTTTAACGACCCGGACGCTGCGCTCGGTCCGCCATCGAGCGCCGGGGAGACCGCGCCGTCCAATGTCGGGCTCGTGTCGCTCGGTGGGTTCGGGGGCTCGATCACCCTCGCGTTCGACCACACCGTCCTCGACGACCCGCGCAATCCCCTCGGGCTCGACGCGATCGTCTTTGGCAACGCCCACTGGGTCGCGGGCGACCCCAACGCACGCTGGGCCGAGCCCGCGACCATCGAGATCAGCCTCGATGTCAACCTCAACGGGATCGCGGACGACCCGTGGTATCTCATCCGCGGCTCGCACATCACCGACCCGATCGCGCAGTTTGCATCGCAGACCTGGGACACCGACACCAACGACACGACCTTCCCGCCGCACCTCGCGTCCTGGATCCCTGCGAGCGCGTCGCCTGATGCACAAGGCCGCTTCGAGACGGTGGGGTGGGTCCTTCCGAGCGATCCATTCGATGTAGGGCTCTTCCTGCTGAACTCCAGCGACGCGGCGTCACTGGGGATGGAGAGTGTCTGGGGCTACGCGGAGTGCTCGCCGACGCGCCTGCTCGGCGATCTCGATGGCGATGGCGTGACCGACGACACGCAGATACCCCCCGAGCGCTTCTACACCCGCCCGGACGATCCCCTGACGATCGGCATCGACCCTGGCGCCGGCGGGGGCGACGCCTTCGACATCGCCTGGGCGATCGACCCCCTGACGGGAGCGCCCGCGGCGCTCCCGGGGTTCGACTTCATCCGCCTGACCTCCGCGCGCCGGTGGTCGGTGACAATTCTCGGGGAGCCCTCAAGCGAGATCGACGCGGTTGCCGACGTGACCCCGACGCCGGGCGCGACGCATGGGGCGGCGACCGGCGGCTTCAAGAACGCGGTGAGGATGTGGCGACGGTGATCCGGATCAGGTTCTCAGTTCGGTGCACGCGGGGCGGGTTCACGCTGATCGAACTCCTGGTCTCGATCGCGATCATCGCGCTGCTCACCGGGCTGCTGCTCCCGGGTCTGGCCGGCGCCCGGGAGGCGGGACGTTCGACAGCCTGCGCCTCCAACCTCCGCCAACTCCTCATCGCGAACGCGATGTACTCCGACGACTATCAAGGACACTTCGCCCCCGGCGCCGCCGACTTTGTGCGCAACCAACAACGGTGGTTCGGCTCACGAGAGGCGAGTTCGGGCTCGTTCGGCGCGGGCGGTCCGCTCACCACATACCTCGGCGAGCGACCTCAGCAAGTCGCCCAACACGGATCCGCCCTCGTGCGCACGTGCCCGTCGTTCGCGCCCACACTCGACGATCTCGCCGAGCGGGGCGCAGGGTTCGAACTCGGGTGCGGCGGGTACGGGTACAACAACGCGTTCGTCGGCACCCAGCGGCGCAAGGCGCCGGGTCAGACGTGGGTCGTCACAAGCGACCTCGCCGGCTCGAGAGCCGCGCGCTTCGTCACCCCCGGCTGGACCCTCGCGTTCGCAGACTCCGCCTTCCGTGATCGACGCGAGGCGGTGGTCGAGTACTCCTTCGCAGAGCCCATGTTCCACGCGGCCTATGGGCCCCCGGGGCGTGCAGACCCCTCGATCCACTTCCGTCATGGCGGGCGGAGCGCGAGTGTCGGGTGGCTCGACGCCCACGTCTCGCCTCACGCCTGGGCGGGCGATTGGGCGAGCGGGCTCTACGGCGACGCGGACGTCGGCGTCGGGTGGTTCACCCGCGAACTTACCAACCGACACTGGGACTACGAGCCCGCGAGCTCCCCGCGGTAGTCTGCCTCATGCGGCGCGCGAGCCGATCCCGTTGAGATCGCTCCGCACGAGATCCCAGAACAAGCGCCGCTGGTCCTCGTTGGGATGCTCGATCTGGAGCCCGATCTGGCGTTTGCCGAGCCCGGATGGTCTCACCCACATCACCCGCGCGCGCAGGTCCAGCGCGCCTTGATCGTCTGCGATCGCGACACTGACCGACTTTCCAGGCTTGAGGCGTTTGCTGGTCTCGATGCGCAGCCCGCTCTTCGAGACATCGAGGACCTTGCCCAGGTCGGTCCGCAACTCCGAGGCGCGCAGGCGCGGGCCGTCGCGTCGGTCGCTCGGCTTCCCGCGAGGCGCGGCCGGCGCCGGTCCGAGCGCATCGGCGAGCGCGTCGTGCACGAGCGCGTCGTACCGAGCGCGCGCCTCCGGATCGCGGAGCGTGCGATACGCCTTCGTGAGTTCGTCAAAGCGCTGCGCCGCATCGGGCGCCTTGTTGTGGTCGGGGTGCCACTTCGACGCCTCCGCCCGGTACGCCTCGCGGATGCGATCTTCGTCGTCGCCGGCGCGAGCGCCGAGCAAGGCGTAGAGGTCCAGCACGCCGGCGATCGTCCGGCGCTCCACTGCGGGCGGCGCGTTCTCGGCAGGAATGTGGTTGCACGCTTCGGCCTCGACGGGGCGCACAAACCCGTCGCTCGCGAACGCGGCGATGGCGGACTTCTGCCCCGGCGTCAGACCCACGAACTTGACCCCGAGCACCACGCGCTTCGTCGCGACCCCTTCGCGTCGCACCCATGCGACCTGCGCCCGGACACGCAGCATCTCGAAGTTGGACCGGATCGTCATGTCGAACGTCTGGCCCTTGTAGGCGTCGGCCATCGCCCGGGGCTCGCACCGGAGCTGGGCTCCGTCGGCCGACAGATCAACCACTTCGCCGTGTTCCCAAGACAGCGCGAAGGGGGTCCCCCTGTTCGATCTCCCGCTCGATCCGTTGTGCATGGCGGTGCTCCCTAGCCCGCTCTCATCGGCCCTCCGGGCGGGCCCACGGAGCCCTTGCAGAGGGAAGGGGGGAGGGTGTGACGCCTCTGCCGGATCGGGGGTGATTGTGGTTCCGAGAAGCACAATGCGGAGCGAGCGGCTAGCGTTAGCCCATGGCGACTCCACGGAAGGCATCCACCCGCACCGCACTCGAGGTGATCGAGCCGATCGGCAAGCGCGTGCTCGTGCGGAAGGATGAGGACAAGAAGCAGACCAAGGCGGGCATCCACTTGCCCGACAAGATCGAGATCCCCACGCTCACGGGGCGGGTCGTCGCGGTTTCTGCACAGATCCAAGCCGACGACGACTACCCGATCGCGCAGTACGACCGCGTGCTCTTCAACCCGAAGCACGCGATCCCGGTCGATCTGGAGGGCGACAACCGCCTCTTCGTGATCCCGATCGAGGACATCGTCGCGGTCTTCCGCAAGGCGGACGGGTGATCCTCGTTATCGATAACTACGACTCGTTCACCTGGAATCTGGTGCAGCGGATCGGTGAGCTCCGCCCCTCGATCCGCCTCGGCGAGGATGTGCTCGTCGTACGCAACGACCGGATCTCCGTCGACGAGGCTCAGGCGATGCGGGGCGGCAAAGGCCCCGAACGGGTCATCATCTCGCCCGGGCCGTGTACGCCGGCCGAAGCGGGCGTGAGCCGGGCGTTTGTCGAACACTTTGCCGGGCGTGTCCCGATGCTCGGCGTGTGCCTCGGGCACCAGTGCATCGGCGCGGTTAACCGCATGACCGTCGCCCAGCACCCCCGCCTGATGCACGGCAAGACGAGCCTCGTGCACCACGACGGGTGCGGGCTCTACGCGGGCGTGCCGAGCCCCTTTCAGGCGACGCGGTACCACTCGCTCGTGGTGCAAGCGTCGAGCGTGCCCGCCCCGCCGCCGAAGGGCGAGGATGGGTGGGCCGTCAGCGCGTGGTCGGAAGACGACGGCGAGGGCCGCGTCGTGATGGGGCTTCGCCGGGTGTGGGGCGCCGAGGGCAACGCCCCGCTCGAGGGCGTGCAGTTTCACCCGGAGAGCTTCATGACCGACCATGGCCCGAAGCTGATCGAGAACTTCCTGGCGATGTAATCGCACCCGGGCGTTCGCAGCGCTGGCCGGCCAGGGCTGCCCGCTCGCGGGTCATTGGGCGGGTGATGCCCGGGGGCGGGTTGACCGATAGGGGGAGTGTCCTACCCTTCAGGCCTTACCGATCCCCGATAGCTCAATCGGTAGAGCGAGCGGCTGTTAACCGCTAGGTTGCTGGTTCGAGTCCAGCTCGGGGAGCTTTGTCCCGACGAGCCGCCGTGATCACCGCCCTGCGGACCCCGATCGGGCGCTACGGCGGCGCGCTCGCGACGCTCCGCCCCGACGATCTCGCCGCCCACGTCATCCGGGTGGCGGTCGAGCGATCGGGCATCGATCCCGCCACCATCGACGACGTCTACTTCGGCGCCGCCAACCAGGCGGGCGAGGACAACCGCAACGTGGCGCGCATGGCTGCCCTGCTCGCCGGGCTGCCCGAGACGGTGCCGGGGTCGACGGTCAACCGTCTGTGCGCGTCCGGGCTCGAGGCGGTGAACATCGCGGCACGCATGATCGAGGCGGGGCATGGCGATGTCTTCGTCGCGGGCGGGGTCGAGTCGATGAGCCGGGCGCCGTACGTCTTGAGCAAGGCCGACGCGGCGTACGGGCGCGGGCAGGAGCTGTTCGATACGTCGATCGGCTGGCGGTTTGTCAACCCGCGCCTCGCCGAGCGATATCACCCCTACGCGATGGGCGAGACCGCGGAGAACGTCGCACGCCGCTACAGCATCTCGCGCAAGGATCAGGACGCCTTCGCACTGCGCAGCCAGCAGCGATGGGCAGCCGCGAATGCCAAGAGCGCGTTCGCGGATGAGCTTGTGCCGGTGGAGGTGCCGCAGCGCAGGGGTGATCCGGTGGTTGTCGCGACCGACGAGCACCCGCGCCCCGACACGACCATGGAGCAACTCGCCAAGCTGCGCCCGGTATTCGCGACCGACGACTTGGGCACGGTGACCGCGGGCAACTCCTCGGGTGTCAACGACGGCGCCGCGGCCCTGGTGCTGGTCGAAGCGGAACGCGCGCAGAGCCTGGGGCTCAAGCCGCTCGCCTACGTCGGCGCGAGCGCCTCCGCGGGCGTTGATCCGGCGTACATGGGCGTCGGGCCCGTGCCGGCGATCCGCAAGGCGCTCGAGCGCGCCGGGCTCACACTCGCCGGCATCGACCTCATCGAACTCAACGAGGCGTTCGCGGCGCAGTCGATCGCGTGCGTGCGCGAACTCGGGCTCGACGAGGCGAAGGTGAACGTCAACGGCGGCGCCATCGCGATCGGGCACCCGCTCGGGTGCTCGGGTGCGCGACTCGCGACGACGCTGGTGCACGAGATGAACCGCAGGCGTGCCGCCCGCGGGGTCGCGTCGCTCTGCGTCGGCGTGGGGCAGGCGCTGGCGACCGTCTTCGAGCGGGTATGACGCTTCGCGCGTTTCGACCAAATGCTGTGCCACTGACCTGCTTTGAGGTCAGTGTTTGATTCGCTTGTCTTGGAGCGCCGCGAGATGACCTCCGCGCAGGTCAGTGGCACGGCGCCTCAACCAACCTGCTTGAGTCCGGACGCGATCGCCTCCACCAGCGCGTCGATCTCCTCTTCGCCCATCGGCGTCGAGAGATTGCCCGCGCCGGTGTTGATGATGATGTGCCCCTGATCGAAGACATGGTTGACGAGGGCCTTCAGGCGCGCGGTTTCGTCGGGGGTGGGGTACGCATCGCGGAACGAGTGGGGGGGCGTCGCCTTCATGTGCACGCGGAACATCGACCCGGCGCCCGTCACGCTCGCTCGTGCGCCCGTTTGGCGGATGGCGTTCTCGATGCCCGTGCGGGCGCGCTCGCCCAAGGCGTTGAGTCGCGCCACCGCCGCCTCGTCAAACTTCTCCATCGTCGCGAGCCCAGCGGTCATGCTGACGGGATTGGCCGAGTACGTGCCCGAGTGCGGGAAGAGGTAATGGTCCGAGCGCGGGTTGAGTACGTCCATCACGCCGGTGCGCCCCGCGACCGCGCCGATCGGGAACCCGCCGCCGATCATCTTGCCCATCGCCGTCAGGTCGGGCGTGATGTCGTAGTGCGTTTGCAGCCCGCCGTATTCGGTGCGGAAGGTGATGACCTCGTCGATCACGAGCATCGCGCCGTTACGCCGCGTCCAATCGCGCACCGCATGCACAAACTCAGCCTCCGCCGGGTGAAGCCCGACACGGTGGGGCATCAAATCAAGCACCACGCACGCGAGCTGATCCGCGTGCCGATCGAGGATCGCGACGGCGCGCTCCGGATCATTGAACGGGATCACCACCACATCACGCAGCGCCGACTCGGGCGTGCCGTGCACGAGCGGCACGCTCTTGGGCTCGTCCACGCTGCCCCACGTCGCGGGCGTCGCGCCCTGGCTCACCTCGGCGTAGTCGTACACGCCGTGGTACGCGCCCTCGACCTTCGCGATCTTCGGGCGGTTCGTAAAGGCGCGCGACGCCTTGATCGCCACCATGATCGCCTCGGTCCCCGAGTTCACAAACCGGAGCTTCTCGAAGGCGGGGTTGCGCGAGCACAAGTGCTCGGCGTATCGCACCTCGCACTCCGTCGCCATCATGAACGCTGTACCGCGCGCGAGCTGCGCCGTGACCGCCTCGATCACTTCCGGGCACGCGTGCCCGTGGATCATCGCCGCCATGTTGTTCGAGAAATCGACGCGCGACACGCCCTCGACATCGATCACGCGGCATCCCTCGCCGCGCTCCACATACGTCGGGTGCG
>JAUIFD010000107.1 GCA_030429485.1 Phycisphaerae bacterium
CAACAGTGGCAGACGTGGCCCCGCTGAAAGGCGTGAACCGCGCCTTCGTGCAACAGGGGTTGAAGGTGATGGCCCGACGCGCACGCCCTGGTCTGGTGGCCCTGTCAGATGTGGCGCGGCTGGATTCGGCCCCCGCTGCCTATCACCTGGGATTTGTCCTCGGCCCGCGCGTCAATGCCGGGGGTCGCATCGGCAAGGCGGATCTGGGTGCGCGCCTGCTGGCGACAGATGATCCAAACGAGGCCCGCAGCATGGCTGAACGGCTGGACCAGCTGAACGCCGAACGACGCGAGGTCGAAGCCGCGGTACGCGCCGCTGCCCTCGCGCAGGCCGAAACGCGCGGTCTTGACGCGCCGCTCGTCTGGGCCGCCGGCGAAGGCTGGCATCCGGGTGTCGTCGGCATCGTGGCGGGCATCGTCGGGCTCTGCGGGTGGCGCGCCGCGATGCAGGCGCAGCTGCTCGGCCCGGTCGCAGCCGCGCTCTCACCCGCGTCGACGCTCTTCGCCCTGGTCGAGCCCGTGGACGCGATGCTGGAGACCGTGCAGTCACCCGGCGGCAACGGGCTCGAGACCGCGCGCATCGCCCTGCTCGCCGGCGCCGCGATCTCGGCGGCGCTGTACGCCGCGATCGTCTACGGCATTCACATGTCCATGGTGCGAAACTTCGACTTCACCGTGCGGAAGCTGGCGGGAACGAAGTAGCCCCAAACGCCCCCTCCGCCACATCGATCGCCCGCGCCATCGCCGCCGCCTTCGCCACCGTCTCGTCGTATTCCGCCTCGGGCTTCGAGTCCGCGACGATCCCCGCCGCGGCCTGGAGGTGGTAGGTCCACCGGCGCGACTCGGGGGGCGTCGCCATCGCGTCGCGCGTGGGGATCACCATCGTCCGCAGCGCCAGCGCGATATCCATCTGCCCGTCGAGCCCGGCGTAGCCCATGCCCCCGCCGTAGGGCCCGCGCCGGTGCGGCTCGAGTTCGTCGATGATCTGCATCGCGCGCACCTTCGGCGCCCCGGAGATCGTGCCGACGGGCAGTGCGGCGCGCAGCGCGTCCCACGCGTCGAGCCCGTCGCGCACGATGCCGGTCACCGTCGAGCTCAGGTGCATCACGTGCGAATACCGCTCGACGTCCATGATCCGCTCGATCCGCACCGACCCCGGGCGCGCCACGCGCCCGACGTCGTTGCGCCCCAGGTCGACGAGCATCACGTGCTCGGCCCGCTCCTTCTCGTCGGCGAGGAGCTCGGCTTCGAGGGCGGTATCTTCCTCGGGCGTTGCGCCGCGCCGGCGAGTGCCGGCGAGCGGGCGGTTGGTGACGACGAGCTCGCCCGCGTCGTCGTGTCGGACGCGGCAGAGGATCTCCGGGCTCGACGCAGCAAGGATGCACCCGCGCGCCTGCATGTACACCATGTACGGGCTCGGATTGACCGCACGCAGCGCGCGGTACACGTCGAACGGATCAGCCGGTGACGTGCGCTCGAAACGCTGGCCCAGCACCACCTGGAAGATGTCGCCCGCGCGGATGTACGCCTTCGCGCGATCGACCATCGCGCAGAACGCCTCCCGCGTCATGTTCGATTCGCCCCGCACCGGGCGCCCCACCGCCCCCTCCATCCGCCCCGAGCTGAATGCACGCGACGGGCGGTCGATCGTCTCCGCCAGCGCCTCGACCCCCGCCCGCGCCTCGGCGAACCTCCGCCAAAGCTCATCGCCCGGACCGACCAGCGCCAATCGCACGACATCCACCACCTTCGCCGCGTGGTCGAACGCGACGATCCCGTCGTAGAGCCCCCAGTGCATGTCGGGAAGCTCGCGGTCGTCGGGCGGGGCATGCGACACATCCAGACTCTCGGGCTCGGCGTAGCGCACGGTGTCGTAGCTCGCGTACCCGAACCACCCGCCGAGCGGGCACGTGGGCAGCATCGACGCGCCGGGGTCTTCCGGGCGCACGAGACGAATCCCGCGGCTCAGCTCTCGCAGCAGCATCAGCGGGTCGGCGTCGTTGAGATCACGCCGCTGCGCCTCGCCAGCCCGGCGGTCGTCGATCGTCACCTCGCGCCCGCGCGCCACCACCTCCACCACCGGATGCACGCCCATCATCGAATAGCGCCCGACCCGGTCACCCTGCTCGACCGACTCGAACAGGAACGAAGGCGCGTCGCGAGCATCGGGCGCGACCAGACGCCGATACGCGACCACCGGCGTGAGTTGATCGGCGAGCAGCCGAACGGACACGGGGACAGCCAGCACCGCCTCGGGGCTCTGCTCGCGGGCCTCGCTCACCCACCGCTCGAACGTCTCTTGGTCGATCATCGCTGAGCCGCCGGTTGGACGATGTTGATGCACGGGCTCGCCTCGGCCCGATGCTGCCCCAAGCGTAAGCGCGCGATCCCTACCATCCGCCCTCCCGGAGGTGTGACGTGCAGGCGTTCTGGCGGTTCGCGAAGAGGCTCCTCGTCCAACGGTGGATGCTCGCCGCAGCGATCGTGTGCGCGTTCTTCAGCGCAGCGGGGCTTGGCGCGGGCCTGGTGGGCATCGCCCCGATCCTCGACACGATCCTCCGCGACTCCAACGGGCTGCCCGACCTCGCCCGTGACTTCAACGCCCAGCTCCCGGGGTGGGCCCACTGGGCGTCGATCTCGGAATCGACCATCGCGGACCTACCAGCCGGCCCGTTCACGGCGGTGATCGTGCTCGTCATCGGGCTGGGTGTACTCACCGTAATCGGCGGGGTCGCGAACTTCCTCCATCAGTTCCTCTCGCTCTCTCTGGTCTACCGGACCATCACCGACGTGCGTCGCCACGCGTTCCGTGCGGTGCTCCGCCGGCCTCTCGACGTCGTGATCGCGCGCGGCGCAGCCGACCCGGTGTCGCGCGTCGTACATGACACCAACGCGCTCGGTTCGGGACTGACCGCCCTGCTCTCCCGCGCGCTCGCGCAGGTGCTCAAGGGTGTGTCGGCCCTCGGCGCGGCAGCCGTAGTCGAATGGCGCCTCACGCTCCTCGCGCTCACGCTCGGCCCGATCCTCTACACCGTCATCCGAAAGCTCGGCAAGCGCATCCGGCGCGCCTCTCGCGCAGCCCTTGAGTCACAGGCCGGGCTCTACGCCGCCGCGGCCGAGGCTGTGCAGGGGCTGCGCGTGGTGAAGGTGCATACCGCGGAGCATCGCGAGGCGGCCCGCTTCGAGGCGCTCAACGTCAAGGTGATGCGCGAACTGCTCAAGGTGCGCATGGCCCGGGCGCTCGCGAGCCCACTCGTGGAGGTGCTGACGATCCTCGTGGTCGGCGTGCTCGCTCTCATCGCGGCCAAGGCGATCCTGGACAACGCGCTCGAACCCGAGCGCTTCATCACCTCGCTGCTCGCGCTCGGCGTCGCTGGCGCCTCGCTCAAGCCCGTCACGGGGCTCATGCACGAAATCGCCGCCTCGGCAGCGGCGGCCCAGCGACTCGAGGAGCTTCTCGACGCCAAGCCCGAGCCCGGGCACGAGCGCCGGCGCTCACGCCTCCCGCGCCACGCCGAGACCATCACGTTCGACAAGGTGACCTACCGATACCCCGACGCCGAATCGCCCGCGCTGCGAGGCGTGTCGCTCACGATTCGACACGGCGAGCGCGTCGCGCTCGTGGGGCCTAACGGCTCGGGAAAGACGACGCTTCTCTCACTCGTGCCGCGGCTTTTCGACCCCGACCGCGGACGCGTCATGATCGACGGCATCGACATCGCGTCGGTGGGCGTGCGGTCGCTCCGCAAGCAGATCGGCGTCGTCACCCAGGAGACCGTGCTCTTTGCGGGCGACATCGCGAGCAACATCGCCTATGGCGTGCGCGGCGCGAGCGACGAGGCGATCCGAGCCGCGTCGGAACGAGCAAAGGCGAGCGACTTTATCGAGACCCTGCCGCAGAAGTACCGCACGCGCGTCGGCGAGCAGGGGCTGACGCTCTCGGGCGGGCAGCGCCAGCGCGTCGCGATCGCACGAGCCATCCTGCGCGACCCGGCGATCCTCCTCCTCGACGAAGCGACGAGCATGATCGACGCCGAGTCGGAGTCACGCATCGCCGAGGCGCTGCTCGAGTTTGCAAGTGGGCGTACGACGCTGATCGTCGCGCACCGCCTGAGCACGGTCGTCAACGCCGACCGGATCGTCGTGCTCCATGAAGGGCGCATCATCGATCAGGGCACGCACACGGAACTGATGGAGCGGTGCGAGCTCTACCGCGATCTGGCGCGGCACCAGTTGGTCGGGTGACCGCACGACCTAGAACGGCAGATCGATCGAGAACGTAAACAGGCGATCTCGGTCACCCTCCGCCTCCAGCAGCGGGAAGCCGAAGTCAAACGCCAGCGGCGCGGGACTGAGCTGCGGCACATAGAGGCGGAAGCCGAAGCCCGTCGACACGCGGTAGTTCTCGAACGTGATCTCCTCATCCACCGTGCCGGTGTCGAGGAAGAGCGCGATCGCGAAGGTGTCCTGCCAGATCGGGTGGATGACCTCGGCCCCGGCGAAGAACTCGAAGATGCCGCCTACCGGATCGTCACCGAGCTCACCCGTATCGGAGCGGATGCCCTTGGGCGAAACCGATCGGAACGCGAAGCCGCGGAATGAACGACCGCCCAAGTAGAAACGCTCGTACGTCGGCACCTCGTCCTGTCCCTGCGGCATGTACCCGATCGAGGTCTTGAGCTCAAGCGTCGTCGTGCGGTCGAGGTAGTCCTCATAAAGGGGAAGAAAGAGCGTGTGCTCGGCCGTGAGCCGCGTGAAATCGAAGTCGCCGCCGAAGAGACCGACCTGCTCAGCCCCGATCTCGGTGCGGGTGCCGCGCGTCGGGCGGAACGGATCGTCGTACGTCTGACGCGCGAGACCAAGCCCGAGCCCCGTGAGAATGTGCTGATCCTCAACCTCGACGATGTCGACCGGCACGTCGGAATCAAGATCCGAAAGATCGATCGACTCGACTCGGAACGCCGCTGTGCCGGTCCATCGCGTACCAAAGCGCCGCCCGAGCGTGAAGCGAGCGCCGATGCGCTCCTCATCAAACTCGCGGTACTCACGGTCGCGGTAGTAGATGCTCCCCGACGCCGAGTAGTCGGTCTCAAGCAGCGATGGCTCGGAGAGCGAGAGCGAGTACGTCGAGACGCGATCGCCGGGCGACGCCTGCAGACGCAGGGTCTGCCCCGCACCGCGGAATGAACGACCGGAGAAGAGCTCACCCGGCGAGTCGGGCACGTCGAAGAGGTCGAAGTTGCGTTGCTCAACACCAAAGGTGCCGACCACGCCCGCGTCGGAGCTGATCGCAGCGCCGAGGATCAGCTCGCCCGTGTTGGTCTCCTTGACCTCCACGTACACGTCACGCTCGCCGGGATTGTCGGGGTTCTCCGGCGCCATCGAGACCGATGGAGGATCGGTGATCGAGTCGAAGAGCCGCTTGCGCCGCAAGTCGGCCTGGTACCGATCGATCGCGACTTTGCTCGCCGGCTGACCCGGGCGGACGTCGTTGTGCTCAGCCTCGCGCAGCAGGATCTTGCTCTGCGTGATGTCATTGCCGGTCGCGGTCACCGCACCGAACGTAAACGGCTGCCCTTGGCGAATCACGAAGAGCAGGTCCACCTTTGGCTCGTTCTCGTCACGCTGCTCACGCGTGACCACCTGGACGTCGGAGTAGCCCATCGCCTGGTAGGCGTCCTTCACTCGATCGACCGACTCGCGAAGACGGTTGACCGCGTACACGTCGCCCGGCTTCAGCGCCATCTTGCCCGTGATCTGATCAGCGGTCAGTTGCGGCGGGCTCGATTCGGGATCATCGACGAACTCCACCTCGACCGAGCGCAGCGAATACAGCCGTCCCTCGTCGATCAGGAACTCAACGATGCCTTCGCGGTTGTTCGGCGCGATCTGCAGGCGTCGATCGACGCGCACGTCCAGGTATCCACGGTCGCGATAGAAGTTGTAGATCGCCGCCACGTCCGCATCGAGCTTCTCGTTGTCGAGGTTGCCCTTGCGGAACAGCGGGAAGTACGTCGACGAGTCGATCTCCTTGCGGATCTCACGGTCCCTGAACGACTCGACGCCGAAGAAGCGGATGTCCGTGATTTTCAGACGCTCGCCCTCGCGAATCACGAAGACGACAAAGCCGTTCTCTTCGAGCTCCTCTTCGTCCCAATCCACCGTCGCGAGGTAGTACCCCTTCTCGCGATACAGCTCCTCGATCCGGCGCGACAGCACGTCAATGTGCTGACGATCAACGGGCGTGCCGACGAGGATGTCGACCTCGGCCCCGATGTCCTGGTCGGAGATCTGGCGGTTCCCCACCGCTTGCACGTCCCGGATGATCGGCTGCGGATCGATCACATACGTGAGCACCACGCCGCCCGCGTCGCCCGAAACCCGCGCCTCGACCGTTCGGTAACGCCCCGTCCGATTCAGACGCGCGAGGTCCTGCGAGACCGCATCGTGCGAGAAAGGCCGCCCCCCCTCCGCGCGGATCTGGTTGTTCGCGAACTGGGCCACCGCGCCGGTCGCCGCGCGGGTCTGCTCGGGCTCGTCCGCGGTCGCCTTGGCGACCAGTTCCAGGAGCTCCACCCGGGCAATCGGCTGGCCCTCGGGCGCCACACCGGTAATCGGGGTCGGCGCCGGGTCGTCCTGCGCCTGAGTGGGAGACGACAGCCCGATGGCACACCCGGCAAACGCCGCGAGCCAAGCGGGACCGAACCTGTGTGTGCGTGACCTGACCACCGTGCGGGGACGATACCGCCCGCGGTGAGTGTTCACAAACCACGCAGGCGTTGTAGGCGAAAAACGGCAGCGGTCGTTCGGCGTCGGGTTGGGGCCTACATTCCCCTCCGCAAGAGAGCGGTCCAAAGCCCTCCCGGAGGTCACGGTGACAATCCGATGGCGTGCTCGCCTCCGCCGAGGGGCGCTGATGTTGGTGTCGCTCAGCTCGGTGGTCGCGGCCGTCGTGGTCTCGTCCTCCCTGGTCGGCGCGGGGCTGCTCGGGCGATTGCCGATGCCGGTCTTGGTCGGGCTCGCGGGCTGCCTCGTGATGCCCGCCGCGACGTGTCTCGCCTGGCAGTTCGAGCGTCGCCACCGGCGCAGGACCGCTCCACCGGCGATCAACGCAACGTTCGACTTTCCCACGAACAAGGCGGCCTGACCAGGAGCACGGCAATGTCGAGGGCCCAAGGCACAGCACTGGTGACATGCGGCGTTGTACTCACGCTCGCGATCATCGTCGGCGGGTGGATTGCGCTTGCCAAGTCCGAGCGAGTGGTGGTGGCGACCGAGCGCATGGAGACCCGGTTCCAGCGGTTCGCCGATCACGTCGAGCCGGTCGCGGTCGCGGGCGGCGAGAAGGCCGTTGAAGCGGTGCGCAACCTCGACGCCGAGAAGGCTGCTGACAAAGGCGACGAACTCATCGAAGCAGCAGCGGAGAAAGCCAAGCGCTTCCTCAACCGCGACCAGGAGAGTCCTGAGGCCAACTGACTACTGCAGGTTGACCGGCATCACGACGTACGTGAAATCGGGCCCGGATCGAATGAGGCCCGGCTTCATGGAGTCCTTGAGTTCCATGACAATCTCGGGCTGATTGATGACCTTCAAGGCCTCGGTGATGAACCCGGGGTTGAACCCGATCTCGACGCCGTCGCCCTTGTATTCCTTGAGTTCGATCTCGACGTTCGCCTCGCCCATCTCGGGCGCCCGGCTGGAGAGGCGGAGCTTCTTGCCCGCGGAGTCAAACTCCAGGCGCACGCCGCGAGACTCTTCGTTGGTGAGCAGCGCAGCACGCTTCACTGCGGAGAAGAGGAGATCGCGATCGAACGTGATCGACTTGTCTTGGTCCTTCGGGATCACGTCCTGATAGGGCGGGAACGCGCCCTCAACCAAGGTCGAGGAAAGCAGCGCCCGCGGGTCTTCCCCGTCCTCCGACGCTCCGATCGCAAAGGTGATCCGGTTCTCCCCCACCGCGAGGCGCACCGGTTCCTCGTCGTCGCCCAGGAGCTTCTGGAGGTGCTGGAGGGCCTTCGTCGGCACGATGCACTTCACCGGCCCGTCGCCCGCGCCGGGCGCCGCGAGCGCCGACCGCGCCAACGCGAGGCGCTTGCCGTCGGTCGCCACCATCTCGACCTTCTTGCCGTCCTTGTGCAGGAGCACGCCGTTGATCGCGTAGCGGGAGTTCTCTCGTGCGGTGGCGAAGATCGTCCTCGCGATCAACTCGGAAAGATCGCCCGCGTTGTGGGTAAAGACCGCGCGAGCCGGCGCGCTCTCCGCCGAGCCCTTGACTGCGCTCTTGAAGTCGCCGATCGCGGGGAAGTCGCTCGCCGGATACCCCAGCACACGGAAGCGCGCGTCGGTACCGAGCACCTGGCACGAGTCGCCATCGGCTTCGAGCGTGAGCGTCGACTCGTGGTCCTCAGCCTGGATGATCTGGCGGAGTTTGTCCGCTGGCACGAGCGCCTCACCGGCGCGCTCGACATCCACGCGATCAACCGCGAGGCGCATCGATGTCTCCGCATCGGTGCCAGACAGCACGAGGGTGCCAACGCCATCCTCGGACGTGGCGTCAAGCCGAACGCAGGTCAACTGCGGACGAGGTGTGCGCGAGGCCACCACGCCGGAGACCAAGTTCACAGCTTCCAGGAGCGCGGCGCGGTCGCAAACGACCCTCATAACATCACCTCACGAGCAAGAGACCCCACCATGGGGGCTCGGTGCCGGGTGATTCTACCCCATATGGGGTGAGTCACCTGCGCGCGCCCCGTCCGGCGAGCGGCGGGTCGCCACTCACGCGCCGGCCAATTCGCGTCCTCGGGTTGTCGAGCACCGATGAGGCGGGGATACTCTGGTTCCCGCTCCCGCGGGACGGGCAGCACAGGGGATTTCCCTCGCCATCTGCCTGGACATATTCGCACGCGGTCTCCGCGAGGCGGGCCAGGCGGGACTCCCGGGCTCTTGTGGGAGGTTCTGAGCGGGCGCGACCCGCGCGGAGCCTCTGTCCCGGAGACTCCCATGTCATTCCAAGCCGCCGTTCACGCCCAGGCGATCGAGCTCGACAGGCTCTCGCTCGAGATGACCGCCGCCGCCGGAGCCGGACACCCCACCTCCGCCATGAGCATCGGGCACCTCGTCACTGTCCTCATGTTCTCCACCATGCGCTGGAGCCCGGACTACCCCGACTACCCGACCTCCGACCGCCTCGTTCTTTCCGAAGGGCACGCGGTCCCCGCCATCTACGCCGCCGCAGCCAAGCTCGGCGTCGCGGTCGAGGTGGACGGCGAACGTCGTCCGCTCCGCATGGAGGACCTCAAGACCCTCCGCGACTGGCACTCCGTGCTCGACGGCCACCCCAACCCGGCGGAGGGTTTCCCCTTCTTCGACGCCGCAACCGGATCGCTCGGACAGGGGCTCTCCGTCGCGGCCGGCATCGGGATCGCAGCGAAGCAAGACGGCATCGACCGTCGCGCGTACTGCATCATCGGCGACGGGGAGTCGCGCGAGGGACAGATCACCGAAGCGCTCGACTTCATCCAGGATCACAAGCTCAACAACGTCCTCCCCATCTTTAACTGCAACTCGTTCGGACAGGCGGGGCGCGTCAGCCAGCAGCAGTCGGCGGAACGGCTCGTCGCCAAGCTCAAGGCGGCGGGCTTCAACGTCACCGAGATCGACGGGCACAAGCCCGACGAGATCAAAGCCGCGTTCGACGCGTTCAAGGCCCTCGGCGCCGACGCCACCCCGATGGCGGTCGTCGCGCACACCGTCAAGGGATGGGGCTGCCCGAGCATGCAGGGCGGCGCGTGGCACGGCAAGCCCGCGACCGGCGACGCGCTCGATCGCGCTCTCGCCGAGCTCGACGAAATGCGCGTCGAGCTGACCAGCTCGCTCAGCTCGGCCGACGCGTTCGAGATCGCTCCGCCCCCGGAGCCCAAGACCGAGGGCGAGCCCGCCGCCGACTTCCCGACTTTCACCGAAGCGATGCGCCGTCTCGACATGGAGAGCGTCGTCCACACCGGGCGATACGCCACGCGCAAGGCCTACGGCGTCGCGCTCCGCTCCCTCGGACACGTCTCCGACCGCATCATCGCCCTCGACGCCGACGTTTCCAACTCCACCTTCGCTGAGACTTTCGCTAAAGACCCCGCGCTCACCTCCCGCTTCGTCGAGTGCAAGATCGCCGAGCAGAACATGATCTCCGTCGCAGCGGGCATGGCCGCCTCCGGCAAGATCCCCTACTGCTCGACCTTCGCCAAGTTTGTCACCCGCGCGTACGACCAGGTCGAGATGGCGATCAACTCCGCAGCCAACATCAAGATCGTCGGCTCGCACGCGGGCATCACCCTCGCCTCCGACGGCCCGAGCCAGATGTCCCTCCCCGACGTCTCATGGTTCCGCGCGTTCACCACCATGCGCGACCACCGCGGCAACCCAGGGTGCTACGTCCTTCAGCCCGCCGACGCGTTCGCCGCCTACGCCCTCACCGCGGTGATGGCGGAATACGAAGGCCTCTGCTACATGCGCACGCTCCGCGCCGACACCGAGTTCCTCTACAACGACCACGAGGTGTTCAACCTCGGCGGGTTCCAGGTGCTCAACGAAGGACGCGACCTGTGCATCTGCGCCTCGGGCTACATGGTCCACGAAGCCAACCGCGCCGTGAACAAGCTCGACGAAGCCGGCATCTCCGCCACCCTCGTCGATCTCTACTCGCTGCCCTTCGACGCCGACCAGCTCATGGACATCATCGGCGAGAACAACGGGTACGTGATCTCCGTCGAGGACAACTACGGCGGAGGCATCGGCTCCGCTCTCGCCGACGCGATGGTCGCCTCGGGTGACGGCTTCACCCTCGAACAGATGCACGTCAAGCGCATCCCCAAGAGCGCCCGCACCGAGCGCGAAATGCTGGAGATGTGCGGCCTCACCGCTGAGGGCATCGTCGAGCGAGCGAAGGCGCTGCTGCAGGTCGTGTGACCGGCGCAAGCACGTTCTTGAACGCCCCCAGGTTCGGTCGCAGCGCGGCCAACGGCCAGGCGCCAGTTCCGCGCCGCCAGCGCCGCCGCCGGCTTGAACCCCGTGTCCTGCCGCGCTTCGGCAACCCGGCCCGCCTACGGGCACCCGCCCTGATACGACGCCAAGAACGCGAAAAAGTCGTTGGTGTTGATCTCGCCCTCGCCCGTGAAGTCCGCACGGTCGTCCTGGGCCTGGTAGTAGGCGAGGAACTGGAAGAAGTCGTTGGTGTTCACCACGCCGTCACCGTCGGGCGGCGGCGAGAGGTCCGCCGGGCACTCGCAGGCGTCGACCGTCAGGACCAGGTTGTCGAATCGCGTCTTGGTGCCGCCCACCGACCCGAGCTGCTCGAGCGCGAACCGCACGGGACCCTCGGAGAGCGTCGCCGAGCGCAGGAGCACCCAATCCGCGTCGCCCGGCTCCTTGACATACGCGCGCCAGGTCGATCCCTGCCTCGTGATGCGGTAGCTCGCCACGAGCGAGGCCGAAACGCGGTTCGAGGACGCGCACGTATCCGACCCGGCTACGCGATCCCAGCACTTGTGGAAGCCCGGGCTCGGCTCGCACCCGTTCAGCAGCGTGTCCACCTGCACGCGCTCCAGGCGCATCTCCAGCGCATGCGTCACGCCGTCGAACACCTGCACGGCCGCCGGGAACGCGTTCTGCCCACTGAAGAGGAACGGCAGGGGCTCGGTCTCCCAGTCGAACGAGAGGGCGAAATCGCCGAGGATCAGATCGCCGTACGCGGAAACGGCGTTGTTGTACTCCGTGCAGGAGCCCGGGCGCTCAAGCACGAGGGTGTCGTTCTCGATGTATCGAAGCGAGCAGGGTCGTTCGCCACCGAACAAAGAGGGGGGCAGGTCCGTCAGTCCGTCGAACGTCTCGACGAGCGAACACATCGGCGCGGGCTCGGCCAGCTCCGCAACCAGCGCCCGCGTATTGCCGATCGTGGTCGTCCCGCCGAAGAGG
>JAUIFD010000108.1 GCA_030429485.1 Phycisphaerae bacterium
CGCCCCGCTCTACCTCGACCTGATCGCCTCCGAAGCGACGGACTTCGCCTTGTTTGATCTGCGGCGTACATCGCGGCATGAAGATCGTGGCGCGAACGTTCAAGATCGAAGCGGCTAGGGCAACGCCCTGGGCGTGGTTGCCGGCGGAGGCGGCGACCACGCTCGTGCATCCCGTACTGCGCAGTTCGGCGATCTTCGCAGCGGCGCCGCGCCACTTGAAGGAGTGCACCGGCCCGAGGTCTTCTCGCTTGATGAGGATGGTCGCGCCGTCGCGCGTGCGGACCGAGTCGATCGGCGTACGCTCGCCGAGCACGTAGACCGATGCGCGCGCGAGCATGACACGCGTGAACAGCTCCTGGGAAGTCGGGATGGAATCGATCGTCGCGTGCACTGGACTTCCTACCCGGCCTCGCCCGCCAGCGCGGGGGTGGTGGCGGCGTCGACATTCGGCGCAGTCTCGTGTTCGGTCGTAGGCATGACCGGATCGAGCCAGGCCCACCGGTCCGAGGTCTCCCCGGAGAACAACCCAAAGAACTTGGCCTGCAAGTGGCGTGTCACTTCACCGGGGCGACCCTGCCCGACGGGGATGCGATCCACGGAACGGACGGGGGTGATCTCGGCTGCGGTGCCGGTCAGGAAGATCTCGTCGGCGACGTGCAGCATCTCGCGCGGGAGCGGTTGTTCCTTGATATCGAGCGACGAGTCGCGGGCGAGCTCGATGACCGTGTCGCGGGTGATGCCGCCGAGCACCGAGCAGCTCAGGGGTGGCGTGTAGATCCTCCCCCGATGCACGACGAAGATGTTCTCGCTCGAGCCCTCGGACAGGTTGCCGAGGGGATCGAGCGCGATGCCTTCGGCGTAGCCGTTCCGCTGCGCCTCGCCCGCGATGAGCTGCGCATTGAGATAGTGCCCACCGGCCTTGGACAGCACCGGTGCGGCGCTGCCCGGGAGACGGCGCCAGCTGGAGAGGCACACGTCGATGCCGTCGTTGATCGCGCCGCTTCCGAGATACTCGCCCCACTCAATCGCGGCGACGGAGACCTCCACAGGCGCGTCCGCCCCTGGCGTGAGGCTGAACGTGCCTTCGACGCGGTATGCGAACGGGCGGATGTACGCCGATCGGAGGCCGTTGCGAGAGACAACCTCGCGGCAGATACGGCAGATATCGTCCTTCGCGAAGGGTATGTCCATGCCGTACATCCGCGCTGAGTCGTACATACGATCAATGTGATCGGCGTTGCGGAACACGACCGGACCGTGGGGTGTGTCGTACGCTCGAACGCCTTCGAACACGCTGCTGCCGTAGTGCAGGGCGTGTGAAAGGACATGGACGGTCGCGTTACGCCAGTCGAGCCACTCGCCGTTCTTCCAGATCAGTGCCGTTGGGGTGTAGCCCATGACTTCGCTCCAGGCGCCTTGCGCTACGCGACCGCGACGCTCGCGACCGCGGGCTCGACACGCACGTCCTCCACGCCGATCAGACGCCCGATCTGCCTGATGAGCACGTCCACAGGGCGATCGCTCTCGAGGGCGAGCGAGACGTTCATTCGCCCCGTTCCATCCACGTTCGCCTCCACGGATCGCACGCAGAAGCCCCGCCTCCGCACCACGCCGAGCAGGCGCAGCAGGGCCGTGTCGTTGAAGCACGCGATCACGCGCATCCGGGTCATCCTCACATTCGTTCGTTCGGTCACTCCTGAACCTCCTTGTGGGTTGCCTTGTTCACACTGACTGCGGTTCGAGACGCTCGTCGGGCTCCGTCGCGGTGGCCGTGGGTTCGAGCATGTCGCTGTTCGATGCGCCGGGTGGGACGAGCGGCCAGACGTTGGCGGCACGGTCGATCCGTGCGTGCAGCATCACCGGGCCTTCCGCGGCGAGGAATGCCTCGATCGCGTCGGGCACCTGGTCGGCACGATCAATCCCGATGGCTTCGATGCCGAACGCGCGGGCAACCTCGGCAAAGTCCGGGTTGTCGGAGAGATCGACTTCGCTCTCGCGGCCGTTGAAGAACAGCTCTTGCCATTGCCGCACCATGCCGAGGGCGGAGTTGTCGATCACGAGCAGCTTGACGCCGAGCCCGTAGCGTCGCAGCGTGGCGAGTTCCTGGATGTTCATCATGATCGAGCCGTCGCCCGAGACGCAGATCACCGTCGCGTCCGAGTGGGTGGTCTTGACGCCAATCGCGGCGGGCAGCCCAAAGCCCATGGTGCCGAGCCCGCCGCTGGTCAGGTGGCGACGCGGATCGGCGAACTTCCAGTGCTGCGCTACCCACATCTGATGCTGCCCCACATCGCAGCACACGTACGCGTCCCGCGGCGCGGCCTCGCAGAGATCGCGCAGCAGACGCGGGGCGTAGATCGAATCAAAGGGCGCGTCGTAGCGCGACGCGTGCTCCGTCTTCCACGCATCGACCCGGGCTCGCCACGGTGCGCACTGCGTTGGTTCGGCGAGGGCCGCGAGCGAGCGTCGCAGGCATCCCTTGAGCGACGCGTGCGGGCGGCGGAGCTTGCCGAGCTCGGCGGCGTCGACGTCCATGTGGATCACGCTTGCCCCGGGGGCGAACGTGTCGAGCTTGCCCGTGACACGGTCATCGAAGCGGGCGCCAACCGCGATGAGCAGGTCTGATTCCTGAACCGCCATGTTCGCCGCACGGCTGCCGTGCATCCCGAGCATGCCGACGAACTGCGGATGATCTCCCGGCACGCCGCCGAGGCCTTGCAGCGTGTGGACGACCGGCGCGCCCGTCGCTTCCGCGAAAGCGCGCAGTTCGTTCCATGCGCCCGCGATGCGGACCCCGCCGCCCGCGTAGATCACTGGACGTTCTGAGTGCCAGAGCAGATCGCGAGCCCGCGCGACCTCAACGGCGTCCGGCGCAGATTCGTCGTTCCGCGAATCGCACGCCAGCGGTTCGCCGGTGGTCAGCGCGAGCTGCACGTCCTTCGGCACATCGATCAGGACCGGGCCGGGACGCCCGCTCCCCGCAATCTGGAACGCGTCGCGCACGACTTCCGGGATCTCGTCGGCGGATTCGAGCTGCCACGAGTGCTTAACAAACGGCAGCGTCATGCCGATGACGTCCGCCTCCTGAAACGCGTCGGTGCCGAGCATGGCGCTGGGCACCTGCCCCGTGATCGCGACCATGGGGACCGAGTCCATCATCGCGTCGGCAATGCCGGTGACGAGGTTGGTTGCGCCCGGGCCGGAGGTCGCCATGCAAACGCCGGGCTTCCCGGTCGTGCGCGCAAGCCCTTGGGCGGCGAAGGCGGCGCCCTGCTCATGGCGCGTGAGGTAGTGGCGGATCGACGAGCCGAGGAGGGCGTCGTACACGGGCATGATCGCGCCGCCCGGGTATCCCCAGATATGGCGCACGCCTTCGTTCTCGAGGCAACGGATCAAGAGCTCGGCGCCGTTCATGTCAGGCTCCGATCGTCTGACCGGCCTCACGCGTCGTGCGTGATGCCGGTGCGGGCTTGTTCTTCAGCCACGAGAAGCCCGGGCGCAGCTCGCGCCCGATCTGCTCGACGGGGCGGGCGGCGTCATCACGCTGCAAGCGCCTGTAGTTCTCGCAACCGGCCTTGTATTCGGCGACCCACTCGCGCGCGAACGTGCCGTCCTGCACCTCCGCGAGCACCTCGCGCATGCGGGCCCGGGTCTCTTCGTTGATGACGCGAGGGCCGCGGGTGTGATCGCCGAACTGCGCCGTCTCGCTCACGTACTCGTGCATGCGCTGAAACCCGCCCTCGTAGATAAGGTCCACGATCAGCTTCAGCTCGTGCAGGCACTCGAAGTACGCGACCTCGGGCTTGTACCCTGCTTCGACGAGCGTGTCGAAGCCGGCGGAGATCAGCTCCGTGACCCCGCCGCACAACACCGCTTGTTCGCCGAACAGGTCGGTCTCCGTTTCCTCGGCGAACGTGGTCTCGATGACGCCCGCCCGCGCCCCGCCGATGGCGTAGGCGTAGGCCATCGCGATGCTCTTCGCGTGCCCGCTGGCGTCCTGCTGCACCGCACAGAGGCACGGCACGCCGCATCCGATCTCGTATTGATCGCGCACCAGCCGTCCAGGTCCCTTGGGCGCGATCATGACAATGTCGAGATCCTCGCGAGCCTCGATGAGGTTGTAGTGAATCGCCAACCCGTGGCTGAACAGCACTGCGGCGTCGGGCTTCAGGTTGGGCTCGATCTTCTCGCGCCAGCACTGGGCCTGGAGCATGTCCGGGATCAGCACGCAGACCACGTCCGCTTCGGCGACCGCCTCCTCGATGTCCTGCGGCGTCCAACCCTCCTCGACCGCTTGCGCCCACGTCGGCCCGCCCGGACGCAGCGCGACGCGCACATCGACGCCGCTGTCACGGAGGTTGAGCGCTTGCCCGCGCCCTTGGCTGCCGTATCCGACGACGACAACGCACTTGCCATTCAGTGCTGTTGGATCGATGTCCTGTTCGCGATACATGGTGGTCATGGTCTGCTCCGTATCGAACTGGTCAGTGTGTGAGTTGCTCTCTTGTCGCGGGGCGCTCGCGCGTCCCGTCCTCCGCCCGCGCCTCGGGGAGCGGGCTCGTCGTGGCGCCTTCGGAGGCGCTGGTCACGCTCAGTGCGTACTTCGCCAGCACGCCGGTCGTCGCGTTGGGCGGGGTCGGCTTCCATTCGCGGGCCGCGAGGTCCGCGAGCACGTCAACGCGCCGCGCCGCGACATCGATGCGGATCGTGTCGCCCTCCTGCACGAGCGCGATCGGGCCGCCGACTGCCGCTTCGGGCGTGACGTGTCCGATCACGAGCCCGTGCGTGGCGCCGGAGAACCGACCGTCGGTGATGAGCGCGACCGACTTGCCGAGCCCCGCGCCGACCACCGCCGCCGTCACACCCAGCATCTCGCGCATGCCGGGGCCTCCGACCGGCCCCTCGCCTCGGATCACGATCACATCACCGGCGATCAGGCGCCCCTGCTGCACCGCAGCGAACGCGTCCTCCTCGCACTCGAACACGCGGGCGCGCCCCTCGAAGACGCTGTCTTCGCCCGCGGGCAGCTTCATCACCGCGCCGTCGGGCGCCAGGGAGCCGCGCAGGATGGCGAGGTGCCCCGTCGCACGCACGGGGTTGGAGAGCGGGCGGATCACGTCCTGCCCGGGCGTCTCCTGCGCCTCGCGCGCGATCTGCATCGTCGAGCGCCCGTCAACCGTGGGGCAGTCGTGCAGCGCGCCGAGCTCGGCCATGCGCGCCAGCACGAGCGGAATCCCGCCTGCGGCCTGCATGTCCGCCGCCGCGTACTTGCCTCCGGGTTTCATATCCGCGAGCACGGGGAGCTCCCGGCTGATGCGCTCGATGTCGTCGATGCCAAACGGGATGCCCGCCTCGCGCGCGATCGCGATCAGGTGGAGCACGGCGTTGGTCGAGCCGCCCGTGAGCACCACCGACGCCATCGCGTTCTCGAGTGATTCGCGCGTGATGATGTCGCGCGAGGTCACGCCCGCTTGGAGCAGATCCATCGCGAGTCGACCAGCGTCGCGCGCCACCGTGCTCTTCTCGGCGTCGGTCGCGAGCACGCCGTTGGTCACGGGCGCGATCCCCAGCGCCGCGGTCGCGACGCTCATCGTGTTCGCGGTGAACTGCCCCCCGCACGCCCCCGCCCCCGGGCAGGCCGCACACTCGATCGCCCGCAGTTCCGCGTCGTCGATCGCCCCCTTCGCGTGCGACCCGACCGCCTCGAACACCGTCTGGATCGTGATGTCCTGCCCCCGGTGCGACCCCGCGCGGATCGAGCCGCCATAGAGCGCGAGCCCGGGCATCCCGAGCCTCGCCAGCACCTGGGCGGCCCCGGCAACGGTCTTATCGCACCCGCACAGCACGACCACCGCGTCGAACAGGTGCCCGTTGACGACCAGCTCGATCGTGTCGGCGATCGCCTCGCGGCTGACAAGCGACGCCCGCATCCCGAGCGTCCCCATCGCGATGCCGTCGGAGACCACGATCGTGTTGAACTCGATCGGCGTCCCCCCGCTCGCTCGCACGCCTTCCTTGACGTGCGACGCGAGCTCACGGAGGTGCAGATTGCAAGGCGTCACCTCGCTCCAGGTGTTCGCGATTGCGACCAAAGGTCGCGATAACGCCTCGTCGTCGAGCCCCGTCGCGCGGAGCATCGCCCGCGCCGCCGCCCTGTCCGCTCCAGCCTTGATCGCATCACTTCGCATCGCTCGACGGCTCTCCGCGATGCTCGGTCCAGACATAAACAAAGCGGCCCACACCAGGGTGTGGGCCGTCGTCGTCTGTACCGAGCTGTTAGGTGCTCTACAACGTGGTCCCACACCCATTCATGCCGGGCTCAGCAAGATGAAGCGCAATAAGAAGGACCGAGAGAAGGGAAAGCCCGCCAACGACAAACAGACCCGCCGGGCGGGGCTGCAACTGCTGGGGATGGGCGGAGTGGGCGTGCATGGGCTTCTTCTGGGGCAGAAGGTATTGGCGCACCTTCGGTGAGGCAAGGTGCTTTCCCACATCCGGCGCGGAATTTCATCCGACGTGCGCCGATTCGGCTCCCTCGACCGACCGACTCGCGGCGATCCACGCGGCTCAAGGCGCGACCGACTGAGTTCCTCCCCAGTCGGCCGCGGCCCTTCGCCGCCTGCCCCGGAGGTCCCGCCGGTATTGGCGCCTCTCTGCCAGTTCCACAGGCATCTCCGATCGGCGTTGGCGGTAAGGTGTTATTGAGGCGCCTATTCAGGGAGCACCCCATGCGATACCAGGCTCTGGCCGCCGCGTTCTGCACGCTCGTCGCGGTCCCGGCGATGGCGGACGACCCGTTCCCCAACGAGTGGTTCTACGACGGCGACCAGCGACCCGCCCAACTCCGCGAGCTCGAGGGCAAGCCCGCCAAAGACTTCACCGCCGCCGAGTGGCGGGGTGAATCGACCTCACTCGCCGATCTCAAAGGCAAGGTGGTGGTGCTCGATTTCTGGGCGACGTGGTGCGGGCCGTGCATGGCGTCGATCCCGCACAACGTCGAACTCGTGGACAAGTACAAGAGCGAGGGGCTCGCCTTCGTCGGCATCCACGACTCGAAGAACGGGTGGGACAGCGTCGACAAGGTCATCAACGAGAAGGACATCAACTACCCCGTCGCGCTCGACGATTCGGGCAAGAGCACCAAGGCGTACAACCTCCGCTTCTGGCCGACCTACGTGCTGATCGACCGCTCGGGTGTCGTCCGTGCGGCGGGCATGTCGCCCAATCACGTCGAGGAGGCGGTCAAGATCCTCCTCGCCGAGCCCTACGAAGGCGCGACCGCCGAGGCGGAGCCCACGAGCGGCGGCTTCCCTGACGCGTACTTCTTCGGCGGCGAGAAGCGCCCCTCCTGGCTCCGCGCCGCCGAGGGCAAGCCGCTCACCGCGTTCGGAGGCGAGGAGTGGATCGGCGATCCCATCCAGAAGAACGACTGGGCGCGCAAGGTCCTCGTCGTCCAGTTTGTGCATCCGCGGTTCGCCAAGTCCTTTGATCACCTCGAGGCCGAGCAGGCGGTCCGAGAGAGGTTCATGCGGCAGGGCGTTGTCTTTGCTGCGGTGTGCGACGCAAGGGGCGACTTCGAAGCCGCGAGCGCCGAGCTTCAAGCACGCGACATCGCGACACCGATGGTGCTCGACACCACCGCTGAAGGCGCCGACGCCGGCGTGATCGCCAAGAACTTCGGGGTCCGGTTCAGTCAGCCGCTTGCGGTCGTGGATCGCGCCGGCGTGATCCGCGCGAACGGCCTGAATCCCGAGCACCTCGAAGACGTGCTCAACGCGCTCCTCGCCGAACCGATGCCGCCCGTCGCGCCCGAGGGCGAGCATGACGCTGCGCCCTGATCCCACCGCACCGCGCGACCCGCGCCCACCAGTGAGCCCGCCTTGACAGACACAACCACGCACAACGGCGAAGCGGTCAAGCAGGCCGAGTTCGCTCGCATCGTCCGTGAGCACGTCGCCCAGACCGTCGTCGGCCAGGCCGCCGTGGTCGATCGCGTCCTCATCGCCCTCCTCACCGGCGGGCACCTCCTCCTCGAAGGCGTCCCCGGCATCGCCAAGACCCTCCTCGTGCAGGCGGTCGGACGCACGATCAGCCTCGACTTCAAGCGCATCCAGTTCACGATCGACCTGCTCCCCTCCGACATCGTCGGCTCAGAGATCCTCGACCAGCAGTCCGGCACCTTCCGTGTCCACAAGGGCCCGATCTTCACCAACCTCCTGCTCGCTGACGAGATCAACCGCGCGAGCCCCAAGGTGCAGTCGGCGCTGCTCGAAGCGATGCAGGAGCGCCGGGTTTCCATCGGCGACGAGACACACACCCTGCCCGCGCCCTTCCTCGTGATCGCGACGCAGAACCCCGTCGAGCAGGCCGGCACCTTCGAGCTGCCCGAAGCGCAGCTCGACCGCTTCATGCTCTGCCACCGCCTCACCTACCCCACGCCCGATGAGGAGACCGAAGTCGTCCGCCGGAGTCTCAAGCTCAGGCTCAAGCGTCAGGGCGACGGCGCCGTGCCCATGACCGCCTTCGACGCCATCACCGACGACGACCGCCTGCACGTCGCTGATCTCTCCGACGCCATGGCGAAGGTGCAGGAGGTCCACGTCAGCGAGGTCTTCGTGCGCGACTGCGTCGAGCTGATCAACCGCACGCGCGATCACGAGCACATCGAGCTCGGGTGCAGCCCGCGCGCCTCGCTCGCACTCGTTCAGGCGTCGCGCGCCCGCGCGTTCATCTACGGGCGCAACTACACCGTGCCCGAAGACCTGTTCGCCCTCGCCGAAGACGTCATCCTCCACCGCATCCGCCTCACCTACGAAGCCCTCGCCGACGGGCGCCGCCCGCGGGAAGTGCTCCGAAGCCTCCTCGAGTCCATCGCCTGATGTTCGCCGGCGCGCACCACGACCCGCTCCGCCCACCCGACGAGCTCAGCCACGCTGACTTCG
The DNA here is from genome assembly GCA_030429485.1 of Phycisphaerae bacterium. Taxonomy (GTDB): domain Bacteria; phylum Planctomycetota; class Phycisphaerae; order Phycisphaerales; family UBA1924; genus JAUIFD01. Next base: position 8,943 of record JAUIFD010000108.1, read on the forward strand.
AGTTTGTCGTGCGCCGCCTCGCCGACGATCTCGCCTTCGGCACCGACGCCTCGCTCTTCGTCGGGAGCGGGCTCGAATACGCCCAGTCGCGCCCCTACGAACCGGGCGACCCCGTGCGCCAGCTCGACTGGCGCATCAGCGCCAAGGCCGGCCGCGCCTACGTCAAGCAGTACGAGACGCTCAAACGCATCGCGATGTACCTGATCGTCGATACGTCGTCGTCGATGGCGGTGAGCTCGACGCGCCTGACCAAGCACGACATGGCGATCTGGATCGCCGCCGCGGTGGGGCTCGTCGGGCTCCGCCGTCTGAGCCCGGTGGGCGTCGTCGGCGCGGGCGAGCGCGAGACGCGCCTGGTCCCGAGTCTCGCTCGGGGCGATCTCTGGCGCGCGATCGAGCCGCTGCGCCGCCACGCCGTCGCCGAGGTCACGACCCTCGCCGAGCGCCTCCGCTCGCTTGAGCCGCGCGTCGGGCGGTCGAGCCTGATGGTCGTGATCAGCGACCTGCACGACCCGGACGCCGTCGCCGCCCTGCGCCACGCGGCGCAGCGGCACGACGTCATCGTCCTGCACCTCGAAGACCCCGCCGAAGCCGGGCGTCTCCGCGCCGGCTTTGTGCGCGCGATCGAAGCCGAGACCGGCGCGACCTTCCTCGCCACCGGGCGCACGCGCTGGCGCGAGCACGAGCAGACCTCCCGCGAACTCGCGCGCGCCGGCGCCAGCTACCTCAACCTGCGCACCGATCATCCCTTCGTCCCCATGCTTCGCCACTTCCTCGCCTCGCGCGGCGCCATGCGACGGGGGCAGGCATGAGGCGCGTGATCGCCTTCTTCGCGCTGATGCTCATCGCTGATGCGGCGTGCGCGCTAGACACAATCGAGGTGGAGCGCGGCATGACCGGAGAGCTGTCATTCACCTACGACGGCCCGCCGTTGGTCACGACACAGCAGGATCTCGCCGCGCCCCTTCTTCTCCGCCTTGAGCATGCTGGCGAGCACCGATACACCGCCTGGTTCATCGGATCGGTTGAAGGCGAGTATGACCTGCGGTCCCTCATCCGTACGCGCGCGGGCCAGGCGCCGCCCGATCTTCCCGCACTCCCTGTCACCGTCATTTCCAACCTGCCCGACACCTTCGCGACTGACCTGTACGACGCTGCCGACCTGCGTGTCGGTATCAAGGGCGGGTACGCGCGACTCATGCTCGCGCTCGGCGTGATCTGGCTCGCGATCCCCGCGGCCGTTCTTCTGCGTCGGATCATGCGCCCGAAGGTGGTCGAGCCGGTCGAAGAAGTCGTTCCGGAGCCCACGCTCGTCGAGCGCCTGCGCCCGCTCATCCGGGCCGCGGCGGATCGCGAGCTGAGCGTCCCTGAGCAGGGGCGTTTGGAGTTGCTGCTGATGCACCACTGGCGCGAGCGCGTCGCGCCGAGCGCCGCCGACATCGCCGAGTCGATCGCCGTCATCCGTCATCACCCCGACGCCGGCGAGGTGCTGGAAGCGGTGGAGCGCTGGCTGCACCACGCCGACCGCGGCACGCACGACCCGGACCGTCTCATCGCGATCCTCGATCGCGTCGCTCGCACCTCAGAGCGCGAGCCAACCGCGGCGGGCGGGGGGGCGCTGGCATGACCTTCGTCCATCCCTGGGTGCTGATCTTTCTTGTCGTGCCGGTGCTCCTCGGGCTCTGGTTCGGGCAGCGTCGGGCGTGGGGCATCGCGATGCCTTTCGACCATCGCGTGCACCGCAGGCGCCGGTTCACCGCGGTGCTGCTCACCGCGTTCGAGGTGCTCCCCGCGCTCGTGCTGGGTGTGGTGATCTTGATCCTCGCGCGCCCGCAGGTGCTGCGCGTGCCGCACCAGGAGCGGGTCCTCACCAACATCCAGATCTGCATGGACGTCTCGGGGTCCATGGCCGCCGACGGGCGCTACGAAATGGCGAAGGACGCCATCGAAGCGTTCACCCACGCGCGCGAGGGCGACGCGATCGGCTTCACGATCTTCGGCACGCAGCAGGTGCGCTGGACGCCCCTCACCAAAGACCTCGACACCATCCGCCGGGCACTGCCCTTCGCCGATCCTCGCCATCAGCCGCCGCACATGGGCGGCACGATGATCGGTGCCGCCCTGCGCTTCTGCCGCGACAACATGCTCGCCGAAGCCGGCGAGGGCGACCGCCTCATCGTCCTCGTCTCCGACGGCGTGAGCTTCGACATCAACAGCGCCAACGTCACCGAGGTCGCCGACGATCTCTCCGACGCGGGCATCACCCTTTACCACGTCCACGTCGGCACGAGCGCCGTGCCGTACGAGGTGAGCGAGATCGCCCAGGCGACCGGGGGCGAGGCGTTCGTCGCCACCGATGAGACCGGGCTCAAGCGCATTTTCTCGCACATCGATCTCATGCGCCCCGCACGCTTCAAGCCCGCCACCGCAGTTCCCATCGACGAATTCACTCCCTTCGCCATCGTCGCGATGGCCTTGCTCGGCACGCACCTCGTCGGCCTGCTCGGCATGAGGTACACGCCATGGTGAACCCCGTATGGACCGCAACGCTCGTCGCCGTTGGCGTGGCGATCATCGTCGCGCTCGCGGAGTGGGCGCACGAGTGGCGCATCCGGCGTGTGGCGCACCTCGCCTTCGGCGCCTCGGGCAAGGCCCGCGCCTGGACCCGCGTCGCCCCGGCCATCCGCGTCGGCGCCGCGACCATGCTCTCGTGGGGGCTCGTCGTGCTCGCTGCGCAGGAGCCGGAGGTCGTCGAGACACGTCCGACGAAGGAAGCCTCGAAGCACCTGCTCGTGTGCCTCGACGCCTCGCCGAGCATGTTCGTCGCCGACGCCGGCCCCTCTGGCAACGAGAAGCGAGCCATCTGGGCGGGCGAGCTCGCCCAGGCGATCCTCGACCGTCTCGACACCGAGACCACGCGGGTCACCGTCTTCGCGATCTACACGGACGGGCTGCCCGTCGTGGAGGACACGTTTGACATGAACGTCGTGCGCAACC
>JAUIFD010000109.1 GCA_030429485.1 Phycisphaerae bacterium
CACCTTGCCCACGAGGATGTCGCCCGGGCCGACATGCGCACCGATGCGGACGATGCCCGCCTCGTCGAGGTTGCGCAGCATCCGCTCCGACACGTTCGGGATGTCCCGCGTGAACTCCTCACGGCCAAGCTTCGTCTCGCGGATCTCGACGTCGTACGAATCGATGTGGATCGACGTGAACGTGTCGTCCTTCACCATCCGCTCGTTGATGACGATCGCGTCCTCGAAGTTGTAGCCGTCGAACGTGTTGAACGCGACCAGCGCGTTCTTCCCGATCGCGAGCTCCCCGTAGTGCGTCGACGCGCCATCCGCCAAGATCTGTCCCGCCTCAACCTTGTCACCGGGGCGAACCACCGGCCGCTGGTTCTGGCAAGTCCGCTCGTTGAGCCCGACGAACTTCCGGAGGTCGTACTCGTCGGCGTTGTCGATGACGATCCGACGCGCGTCGGCCTCCGTCACCAACCCCCCGCGCTTCGCCTTCACGACGAAGCCCGAGTTCACGCCGATCTCCTGCTCCATGCCCGTCGCCACAACAGGCGGGTCCACCTTGATCAGGGGCACCGCCTGACGCTGCATGTTCGAGCCCATGAGCGCACGGTTCGCGTCGTCGTGCTCCAGGAACGGGATCAACGCCGCCGAGATGCCGACGATCTGCTTCGGAGAGATGTCCAGGTACTCGACCTGTGAACCATCCACTTCCTTCAACTCCCCGTCCACGCGCGCCACGATCATGCCGTCACGAACGTGACCGTCCTCGCCGATCGTGTCCGCCGGCGCCAGGATCGCGCGCATCTCCTCGTCTGCGCGAAGCGCCACGACCTCGCCCGTCGGCTTCCGGTCCTTCACGACGCGGTACGGCGTGCGCAGGAACCCGTACTCATCCACCGATGAGTAGATCCCCAGCGACGCGATCAGACCGATGTTCGTGCCTTCAGGCGTCTCGATCGGACAGATGCGCCCGTAGTGCGAGATGTGTACGTCGCGCACCTCGAAGCCCGCACGCTTCCGGTTCAGACCGCCCGGCCCCAGCGCGCTCAAGCGGCGCTCGTGGATCAGCGTCGAGAGCGGGTTCGTCTGGTCAACGACCTGCGAAAGCTCCGAACGACCGAAGAAGAAGTCGATCGCGCTCGACACGCTCTTCGAGTTCACGAGGTCGGCGATCTTCGTCACCTCGTCCGGGTCCTTCACGCTCATGCGCTCCTGCACGGTGCGCCGAAGCTTCAGGAAGCCCTTGCGAAGCTCCTCCACCGCAAGCTCATCGAGCGTGCGCAGACGCCGGTTGCCGAGGTGGTCGATGTCGTCCACCACCGCCGCCGGACGACCCGTCTTCGGGTCCGGACGGTTCGACCGCAGATCGAGCACGTACGTGATGACGCGGAAGAAGTCCTCCGACGTCAGGAACATCTGATCCTCAGCCGTCTCCAGGCCAAACTTCCGGTTGATGCGGAACCGACCCACCTTGCCCAGGCGGTACCGGTTGTCGTCGTAGAACTTCTCGACGAACAGCTGCCGCGCCTTCTCCACCTGCGGCGGGTTGCCCGGACGAAGCTTCGTGTACAGCTTGAGCAGCGCGCGAGCGTGGTCCGTGTCCGCGTCCTTCACCTCCGCGAACTGCTCGAGCTTCTCCTCCGCGATCGTGTTGAGGATCAACACGTCCGACGGGTTCTGCACCACGCGCACCTTCTTCAGGTTGCTCTTCGTGATCGCCTCGACGCCGGTCTCCCCGATCGGACGCCCGACGTGCACCAACTCCTCGCCGGTCTCGGTGTCGATGATCGACTCGGCCGCATAGTCCTCCGCACGCACCTGCTCGACCTTCACGTCGCTCACCTCGTAGAAAAGCGAGATGATCGCGTCCGTCGACGCCACGCTCTCGTCGAGGCAGCGCAGGAACGTCGTCGCCGCCAGCTTCGTCGACTGATCGATCCGCATCAGCAGGACGTCCTTCTTCGTGACCTCGAGCTCGATCCACGACCCACGCTCCGGGATCACCCGGGCCTGGTGCAGCGGCCGGTCGCCCTCGCTCGACAGAATCGAGAAGTCCACGCCCGGGGAGCGGTGCAGCTGGCTCACAATCACGCGCTCGGCGCCGTTCACAATGAACTCGCCGCCGCCCATCATGATCGGGAACTCGCCCAGGTAGATCCCCTCCTCCGGAAGGTCGGAGTGGTTCTCCCGCTGGAGCCGGAGCGTCAGCTTGAACGGTCGCCCGTACGTCAGACGAAGCTCGCGGCACTCGTCCGGCGTATACCGCGGATCGTCCAGTTCGTACGAGACATACTCAAGATGCATCGTCTCGTCGTACGACTCAATAGGGAAGATCTCCCGAAGCAGCGCTTCGAGTCCCAACCCCTTGTCCCGGTCATCGGGACCCTCTCCGGTCTGGAGAAAACGCTCGTACGAAGCCCGCTGCAGCGCGCACAAATCCGGGACGTGTGTCCCGTCGCCGCGCTTCGCGAAACTCCGCACCTGCCTCTTGCGCGCGATCGCGTCCGCCATCAGGTTCTCCGGATGGTATGAATGACAGCGATGCCGTCCCGCCATGCGGGTGAGCCGCGCGCTGCCAATAGCCTGTTACTTCTGACCCCGTCGCACCCTAGTCCTGTACCGCCGTGCTGTGCCGAGCCCCGCACTATACACGGACCAACGGGCCGCAAACCACCCTCAACGACCAGAATCTAGAGTTTTCCCTCGAATAGCCCCACCCCCCGGGCGAGCCCCCCACGCGGATCGGCCAACCTCGCATTGTTTCTGAAACAATCCTGGAAACAACCACGCCATGCACGATACTCAACCCGTGCAGCAGGCCATCGCCAACACCGCCTTCGAAAGCGACCTGGCCCAAGTGGCCGCAAGCCTCTCGCGGGCGTTCGCACGCGTCATCGAGCACGTCTCACCCGACTCCCGGGCCGTCACCTCCCTCGCCGAACGCCTCGGCGTCCATCGCAAACTCGCCTGGCAGCTCTCCAAGATCGCCTACACCACCGACCCGTTCGAGGCAGCGCGCCACATGCCGACCCCCCGGGCCCTCGAGTCCCTGCTGGCCGACCTCCACACCCGGGTGCCGGCTGGCATGGCCTCCGCCGCCTCCGAGGCCGTGGCGCGATTCGAGGCGGTCCTCACCACCCACGCCGACACGCGCGTCGAACGCGAGATGCTCCTCGACTCCTTCGCCCCGGCCCGCGACCCCGAGACCGACGCCCGCTGGCGCCAGCAGGCATTCGTCGGCAACAGCTACACCTGGGGCGCACACTGCCGCCTCCTCCTCGCCCTCTGCATCCTCACACCATCCGATGATCGCGACCTGTACTTCCACGCGGTCCAGGTCCGGGGGCTGATCGGATTCCGCCAGACCCGCCGAGCCGTCCGGTGGCTCGTCAACCAGGCCGTCGTCGCCGACGACGCCTCGCGGATCACGCGAGACCTCGAGCGCACGCCGCTCGACCCCGAAGCCGCCGACGCCAACCAGGGCGTGCCCCTCCTCCCCGAGTTCTGCTCCGACCCACCCCCACCGCTCATCCGAAGCACCGCGCCGGACGGCATGGTGCACGACGAGTTCGTCGAAGCCGAGCCCGGCCGGAAGGGCGAACGCTCGCTCGTCACCGCCGAGATTGTGCGCAACCTCGCGCCGACCCACGCGACTCCCAACGATCGGGTCGCCCACTTCGGCACAGCCGTCCGCACGCCCGCGGAGGTCCTCCACTTCGACCTCTTCGTCCACGCCGGGCTCTTCGGCGACGTGCGGCGCGAGCTCCGCGTCTTCTCCGACGTCGCCAACCCGATGGCGTTCGCCGATCACGACGCCATCGACATCGCCGCGGAGATCGAACGACTCGGCACGGGGCTCACCTACGCCCACACGCCCGATCTCCCCGCCTACGACCAGCTCGCCGAGTCCGTCTTCACGCGCCTCAACCGCGATCCCGGTGAATACGAGCTCTATCGCGTCCGCGTCCCCTACCCCCCGATGCCCACGACCGTCATGGTCCGCCACGAGTTGCTGGACCCTGAAGACCTGTAGACGGCGCCCCACGCGCCGCGATCACTCACAAGGAGAAAGAGAAAACCATGCACCGCAGACTGTTCACACCACTCGCACTGCTCGCCATGAGCAACGCCGCACTCGCGCAGACCGTCGTCAGCAACTACGACGACCTCGCCGAGGGCTTCTACGGCAGCACCTTCACCTACAACGGCGTCACCTACACCGACGTCAACAACGTCTCCGGCATCTGGCCGGACGGCAACACGTTCGAGCCGGGCGACGGCGTCGACGGGCTCGGCGACGAGATCATCGTCGAGAACGCCGCACTCTTCTACGGCTCGTTCCCCGGATGGGGGAGCCCCACCAACGTCCTCACCTTCGGCGCTGCATACATCGTCGGCGATAACCTCTCCCTCGGCGCCATCTCGACCGTCACCATGCAGCTCAACGGCGTCGCCGACGCCGTCGCGCTCGACATGGCCTACTACGAGAACGGCCCCTGGGGCGGCATCGAGTACCACCTCGACGCCTACATGGGCGCGGCCTTCGTCGGATCCGATGTCATCGCCATCGCCGACGGCGGCGGACGCGACAACGTGACCACCGATGTCCTGAGCGTCGACGGCGTGCAGTTCGACTCACTCAAGCTCTACGCGACCTACGGCGGCGACTACTCAGGCCCGCGCATCATCATCGACGATCTCACCGTCAACTACGTGCCCGCGCCGCCCGCGGGCGCCGCGGCCCTCGCCACCCTCGCCCTGGCCGCACGCCGACGCCGCTAGCACAAGCTCGCTCACTTCTCCAAAAGCCAACGAGGGGCCCAAGGGGCCCCTCGTGGCGTTTTGCAACTTTGCCGATCCGGGTCTTACTTGATCTCGACCTCGGCGCCGACTTCCTCGAACTTCTTCTTGAGCTCGTCGGCCTCTTCCTTCGACACGCCCTTCTTGATCTCCGAAGGAACGCCGTCCACGATCTCCTTGGCTTCCTTGAGCCCGAGACCGGTCAGCTCGCGGACGACCTTGATCACCTTGATCTTCTCGCCCTGCGTCTTCAGGATCACGTCGAACTCCGTCTGCTCCTCGGCAGCAGCCTCGCCGCCGCCCGCAGCCGGGCCCGCCATCATCACCGCGCCGCCCGCAGCCGGCTCGATCCCGTAGGCGTCCTTCATGTAGTCGCCGAGGTCAACCGCCTGCTTCAGCGTCAGCCCCGCGAGCTTGTCGCCAAGCTCCTTGATCGAAGCGTCGAACTCTTTGGTCGCTGTGCCTTCATCGCTCATCGTACTTCCAACCTTTCACAATGCGCCAGTCCGAGAGGGGCCGAACCGTTCGACCTTTAACCCACAAAGGAGCCAGTCAGACCTCGCGCCTTATGGCCATGCCTTCTTCGTCTTCCCTGCGTCGCTCCGTCGCGTCTCGCTCCGTCGCTCCGCCTTACACCTTCGCGATCGCTTCGCCCTTCTCGAGCTTCTCCTCGATCGCCTTGACGAGGCTCGCGATCTTGCTGCCCGGGCCCTTGATGCTCGAAACCAGCTTCCGCGCCGGGCTCAGGATCAACGTCACCGTCTGGGCGATCGCCTCGTCGCGCGTCGGGAACTTGCTGAGCCGCTCGATCCCATCGGCGCCCTCAAAGAGCTCGCCATCGAGCACCGCGCCCTTCAGCTCCACCTCCGGGAACTTCTTGATGAGCTCGATCAGCTCACGCGCCACCTCGACAACCGACTCCGCCCCGTACGCCAGCGCACTCGGCCCTTCGAGCAACGGGCCCAACGCACCGAGCCCGCGACCCTCAAACGCCTTCTTCGCCAGCGCGTTCCGCACCACCGAGACGTGGATGTCCTTCGCGCCAAGCTGCGCGCGAATCGCGTTGTTGTTGTTGGATTCAACACCCCGGATCGAGATCAGCGTCGCGTCTTCGACATCCGCGAAGCGAGACTCGTAATCCTGGATGATCATGCCCTTGACAAGCTTCGACATGAGTCTGCCCCTTCCGGCCTTAGGCCGGCGCCTCCGCCGCGGTGTACTCGACACGCACGCCAGGCGTCATCGTCCCGCTCACGCTGATCTTCTTGATGTACACGCCCTTGACCGCCGAAGGCTTGACCTTCTCGATCGTCTCGATGAAGAACTTGAGGTTCTCCTCAAGGTCCGACTCCGAGAAGCTCATCTTCCCGATCACGCCGTGCACGTTCCCGCCCTTGTCCGCGCGATACTCCAGCTTGCCCGCAGCAAACTCCTGCACCGCCTGCACAACGTTCGGCGTCACCGTCCCGTTCTTCGGGCTCGGCATCAGGCCCTTCGGGCCAAGCGTCCGACCAAGCTTCGAGATCACACGCATGATGTCCGGACTCGCGACCGCAACGTCGAAGTCCATCCAACCGCCCTCGATCTCCGCAACAAGGTCCTCGTTGCCCGCCTTGACGGCACCCGCCGCCAGCGCCTCCTTCGCCACGTCCGCGTTGCAGAACGCGACCACGCGCTTCGCCTTCCCGATGCCCTTCGGCAGCGAGACAGAACCACGCACCATCTGGTCCGCCTGCTTCACGTCCACACCCAGGTGCATCACGACGTTCACCGTCTGATCAAAGCGGGGACCGTCAAACTTCTTGAGTGTCTTGATCGCGTCCGAGATGGGCAGCGCCCCCTCAACGACCTTCTTCTCGTTCGACTTCTGTCGCTTGGTGAGTCGCGCCATCGGTCAGCCCTCCACCCGCACGCCCATAGAGCGAGCCGTACCTTCGACCACACGCATCGCCGCCTCGATCGTCCGGGCGTTCAAGTCCGCCTTCTTCTCTTCCGCGATCTTCCGAACCTGCTCGCTCGTGATCTTGCCCACGATCGTCTGCGGCTCGCCCGAGCCCTTGTCCAGGCCCGCAGCTTCCTTGATCAGCACAGCCGCCGGGCTCGACTTGACCTCGAGCTCAAACGAACGGTCGCTGTACACCGTCACCACGCAACCAACCATCTTCCCGTTGAGCTGAGACGTCGCCGCGTTGAACTGCTGAATGAACTGACCAGGGTTCACGCCGTTCGCACCAAGCACCGGACCAAGCGGCGGCGCAGGCGTCGCCGACCCACCCGGGGCCAGGATCTTGAACGACTTGACAACTTCTTTCTTCGCCATCGGTTCCAACCTCCCACCGGCCGGCTCGCCCGGAGCACACGCCCCAAAGCTCGCACCCCGCAGCCCGGTAAGGCCGCGGCGGCTCGGTAGTCCACACGGTCCAGATTTCTCAGCCCGCATCAGCGGGGCTCCAACGATAGGCCGCCACCCACCGACGACCAACGCCCCACTACTTCCCCACGCAAAACGCCGCGAACACCCGACCGAGCACCTCGTCGGGCGTCGTCCGCCCGGTCAGCTCCCCGAGCGCATCCAGCGCCTCACGCAGCGCCGCAGCCGTCAGTTCCGCAGACGCCGCCAGGCCCGCCGCGCGCTCGAGCGCCTCGCCCGCCCCACGCAACGCCGCCCCATGCCGAGGCACGACCATGCCGATCGTCCCTGCACGGGCCGAACCCAGCCCCGCCACCGCATCGCCGATCGCCCCCTTCAGCCCCTCCAGTCCCCGACCATCCACCGCGCACACCGCGAGCACACCCTCCTCAGCCTCAACTCCCGATCCCACCAGGTCGGCCTTCGTGCGCACCCGGATCCACCTACCCCCGTCACCAGCCTCGCGCTCCACACCAACCCCCTCGCCCGCGTCGCACCACACCACCACATCCGCGCGCTCCACCTCCCCCGCCGCACGAGCCTGCACCTCCCCCGCCAGCTCACCGCCCTGCCCCTCGCCATCCAGCCCCGCCAAGTCAACCAACTCCACGATCCCAGCCCGGTGCGGCGCGAGGTCGAACTCCTCCACGATCGCATCGCGCGTCGAGCCCGCAACCGCCGACGCAACCACCCGCCGCCGACCGAGCAGCGCGTTGAAGAGCGTGCTCTTCCCCGCGTTCGACCGCCCCGCCAGCACAACCCGTGCACGCCCCCGCGCCGCCGACCGCGCAGCCCCCGCTGCCCCCACGATCGCCGCGCGCACTGCGCCGACGCGAGCCCGGAGCGCATCAACCCCGATCGCCACCACGCCCTCCTGATCCGCAAAGTCAATCCCCGCCTCAACCAACGCAAGCAGGGTCGCGATCTCCTCCCCCCACGCCCGATACCGCGCCCCCGCGCGCCCCTCCATCAACTCCCGCCCCACAGCAAGCTCCGCGTCCGACGCCGCTCCCACCATCAACGACACGCCCTCCGCCTGATCAAGCGAAACCCGCCCGTGCAGATACGCCCGCGCGGTAAACTCGCCACCCTCCGCAGCGCGGACACCGTCGCAAGCCAGCAACGCGTCCAGCACCCGCCGCGCAAGGTGCGGATTGCCGGGCACACACAGCTCCGCCGTGTCCTCACCCGTATACGACGCGGGCCCCCGGCAGACCATCAACACCACCGGACACGCCCGCGACTCTGCACCCGCCACGTCCGCGCCATCACGATCCGGCCGCACCCACACACGCACGTGCCAAGCCCCACGCCCCCGCGGCGCCGGCGCCACCAACACCCGATCCAGCGCCTCGAACACGCCAGCCCCCGACACGCGCAGGATCGCGAGCGACGCAGCACCAGGGCCCGTCGCGAGCGCCGCGATCGTGTCCCCGCTGCGCATCACATCAACGCTTCTTCTTGTACTTCCGCGTCACACCCGAATCCGTCCGCCCCATCCGCGGCTGGTTCCGAGCGCTCGTTCGCGTCCCCTCTTCGCGCCGGCGCTGCTGCTCGGCCGCCGCCTGCTGCAGGCGATCGAGGAACCCACCAGGCTTGGGCCCCTTCCGCTTCTTCGACTTGATCTTGTCCAGATCCAGCAGCCCGTGCGTCTCGATGTGCTTCCGGATCCAGCGGTTCTCGACGATCGCGATCGACGAGTTCGTGATGAAGTACAGCGCCATCGCAGACGGCGCGTTGTACATAAACAGCGGGAACATCACCACCGTCATCACCTTCATCATCTTCTGCTGCGTCTGCTGCTCCGGCGTCATCGTCGCCGCCGTCGGCGGCGTCAGGTACTTCTGATGCGCGAAGAACACAAACCCGAGCAGGATCGGCAGCAGGTTCAGCGACGACACCGAGCCCATGAGCGGCAGTGTCGCCACCACCTTCCCGAAGTAGATGAACCGGTCGGGCTCCGACAGGTCGCTCAGGAAGTGCCACTTGCCCCCGGAAATCGTCTGGAACACCCCGAAGAACGCCGGCTCGTGCCGCAGCTCGATCGCGAAGTAGAGCGTCGCGTACAGCGCGATCCACACCGGGCTCTGCAGGAACATCGGGAGACAACCCAGGAAGCCCGCCGGCGAGATGCCCTCTTCCTTCCAGAGCTTGCTCATCTCCTCGCGCATCCGCTGTGGATCGTCCTTGAACTTCTCCTGGATGATCTTCTGCTTCGGCGCCATCGCCTGCATCTGCTTGCCGAACCGCTGCACGCGGATCTGCGACCAGCGCGTCACCGGGTGCAGGCACGACCGCACGATGATCACGAGCAGGATCACCGCGATCGACCAGTCGTGCGTCAACGAATGCAGAAAGCGCAGGAGTTCCAGCAGCGGCTTCGTCAACCACGTGAACGTGCAAGCCGCGCAGAACCCGCCGAAGTTGTACACGACGATCCCGTCGATCCCCAGCACGCTCGCGATCCGCGACTCCCGGATCGACGGCTTCGACAGCGGACCCACATAGAGCCCCACGCCAAACTCGTGCGCCTCACCCGCGCCCACCCGCACCGGGGCCGAGCTCAGCGACAACGCCATGTCCGCCGTGTTCTCCCACGACTGCCCGAACAGCCCGGACTTCGGAGCCGGGCGATTCAGCACCAGACGCTGCACCTTCTCAACCGACGCGAAGGGCTTGTCCCTCGCCAGCACATCCGGATCGCCGAGCTTGTGCGCCACCACGCCGAAGTACCGGTTCGTCAGCCCGACCCACACCAACTCCCGGTTGTGCTCATCCGACGCCTGATTGGGCCAAGCCGTCGCCACCTCCGGATACGCGCCCGTCGCCTTATCCATCTGCCCAAGCGCCGTCCGACGCGGGATCAGATAGTCGCTCGCCGCCACCACCGTCCGCTGCGGGTCAATCGCCGGGTCCGAGAGATACCCGAACCGAAGCCGCCGCTTGTCACCGCCATACCCGAGCGAGTCCTCCGGCATGTCCGCCGGCCCGAGCTGCACAAGCCGCACGCTCAGCGCCGAATCCGTGAGGTTCTCCACCCGCTGCGAGACGTGCAGGTCATTCGAGTTCGGCGCCACCTCGTACCGACGCACGAGCCGGACCACCGCCGCACCCGACACATCCTCGATGATCGCCTCGAACTCACCCGCCGGACCCGTCGGCCGCCAATACCCGTCCGTCGCGTTCGGCGGGCCGGGGAAGTACACCGTCTGCGCCCCGATCTGCACGCTGAACGCCGCCAATGGCACCAGCGTCTCCGTCAGCGTCGCGCCGGTCGCCGCGTTCTGCACCGTGCGCACCCGAGGCGATTGCAGCAGCACGTAGTGCGCATCCGCGACCGCCTGCCCCGAGCGCGCCAGCCGGTCGTTCGTCACCGAATCCAGCTCGTGCGCAAGCCGAAGCTCGCGCACGCCCGCCCCGATCGGCGAGAACGCGACTCGCATCCGATAGTCGGTCGAAAACCCAAGGTCGCCGATCGCCGGCGCATCGAGCATCTGCTGCACCGCGCCAGCGAACACACGCGCCCGCAACGCACCGAGACCCTCACCCGCGACGGGCTGGTCTTGCTCCGCCGCGACATCCGGCCCATCGACCGAACGCTCACCGCCGCCCCGTTCCGCCGACGCCGGATCGTCGGCGTTCGCCTGAGCATCCTGCCCGGTCGGCCCCGCGTTCGGCGCCGCCTGCGGGTTCGGTCGCGTCGTGTTGATCCCCACCGCGATCGCCACCCCGATCCCGCCGAGGGCGAGCATCACAGGGATCGCGAGACGAGCGAGCGTGTTCGGCTTGGGCGCCATGGGCCGATGCTAGACGCTAACGCCCCTCGAAGAGCCGGTCGCCGAGCCAGTCGTGCAACTCGGGGATCTTGTGGATCATGCTCGCCACCTTCTCGATGTCGTACTCGATCCGAACGAACTCCACGCGATCGTCGTGCAACAGCACGTAGCTCGCGCGACGGTCATGGTCCCGAGGCTGACCCACAGACCCCACGTTGATCACCGCCTTCTCGTCCTCCGTGAACTTGTACGTGAAGTCCCCCAGCTCACCAGGCGGATAGAAGTCCGGCTCATCCGTGAAGATCCCCGGCACGTGCGTGTGACCCACGATGCACAGGTTCTCGATCTTCTTGAAGATCGACTGCAGCTTGTCGGGGCTCGTGATCGCGTCATCCGGGAAGATGTACTCGTTGATCGGGCGACGCGGCGAACCATGCACCGCAAGGATCGACTTCCCGCCCACCGTCTCCTCCACCACCCGCACCCGCAGCGTCCCCAGAAAGTCGTACCGCTCGCGCCGCTTGCCCTCGTCGGGCTCCGCGTCGAACTGCGCACGAGTCCAATACGCCGCCTGCTCCGCCCCGGGGTTGAAGTTCGTCGGCTCGTAGAGCACCGCGAAATCGTGGTTCCCCATCAGCGACCAGTCGCACCGCTCGCGGATCAGGTCCACGCACTGCACAGGCTCGGGCCCATACCCGATGATGTCCCCCAGGCAGATAATCCGATCCGCCCCCCGCCGCTCGATGTCGTCGAGCACCGTGCGAAGGGCCTCCGCGTTGCCATGGGTGTCGGAAATAACTGCGGTGGGCACGGGGAAACGACCTCGCGAGCGGCGCTTCCTGCGCCGCGGGGGAT
>JAUIFD010000110.1 GCA_030429485.1 Phycisphaerae bacterium
CGGATTTCACCGCAGTTTGCCAACCACCCGGCACAGAATGCGGCCCGGTCGCACTCCTGCGCGAGACTTGCGCCTCGGCGCTCCTATCACAACGTCATCATGCTCGACCGACACGACAAGACGCTCGCGGATTCGGAGGTCAACGACCCGGTGGCGCACCGCTCGAGCTGGGACCCGCACTGGCCGCGCGCTGTCAAACCAAGGTGGGACACGAGCCCACGCCCACGCTAGCGGCGGCGCCAGCGACCCGTGCTCAGATGCTCGGGCCAGACGCGTCGTGGTCGTCGCGCGACGACCGCTGGCGATGGAGCGTGCTGTCCACGCACGCCGCGACTCCAGCCGGGTCCGCGGCCGATCGAATGAACCCAAGCACCCGCGCCACTTCCGTTTCGGGGTCACCCAGCAGCTTGTCGTGATGGACGACGAGGGAGTCCCACCCCTTCGCAGCTACGAGGCGCTGCGCCGACGCATCGGCCTGCTCAAGCCCGCGGCGCAACGCGTCGGGCGGCAGGTTCGCCCCGGTCTTGCCGAGGCGAGCGAGCATCGCCTGCTGCGATGCCATGACCTCGTCGAGGTTCCGGCGCATGTAGATCACGCGGTAGCTCGCGCTCTCCGGCAGGTGCTGCAGGTGTACGGCGACAACCTTGAGAGCGCGTCCCGGCGCCGCCTCGCTCAGCCACGCGGCCTCGCGTCCGAGCGTCATGACCCGAGCGTCCTCGAAGTACCCCCGCGGGTTGTCCGCGTCGGGCGCGCGCAGCGCGTCGGTCACCGGCGCCACACCCGCACGCTCGAGGATCTGCATCATCAGCGACGTGCCCGTGCGCGGGAGCCCCGAGACGATCGTGATGGGCTCGCTCACGCCTCGTCTCCATCGACGCCAACGAGATCGCGCCAGCGCGCCCGATGGTGCGCCGCCTTCTCCTCGTCCTCGAGCGCTCGGGCGTACAGCTCAGCCAGGCACCGGTGCGCGAGCGGGAAGTCGGGCTCCATCCCGAGCGCGACGTGGAACGCCTCGGCAGCCCAACGCACCCTGCCCACCTCCGCAAGCGCGAGCCCCAGATGCACATGCGTCGACGGGCGCTGGTGCACGAGCGCGATCGACTTCATATGCGCCAGCACCGCGGCCTCTGGGTTCTTGCGCTGGCGATAGACCACTCCGAGCCCGTCGAGGGCCTCGGCGTCGTCGGAATCGAGCTCCAGCGCTCGCTCGAAGGCGCGTTCGGCGTCATCCCACATCTGGCGGCGCATGTAGATCTGCCCGAGCCGGGTGTGGATACCTGCGCGGTCGGGGTCGGCCGCCTCGACGCGCTTGTAGCACGCCAGCGCCGTCTCCGTATCCCCGCGGGCCGTCGCGATCATCCCGCGGAAGAGATCAGCACGGGGCGCGTCGTCCTCCGCCGGGATCAACTCGAGCACCGCCTCGCACTCGTCGAGTTGCCCGAGGCGGAGCAGCGCCTCGGCCTTGAGCACGCGAAGACCGAGATCATCGGGTGTCTGGGCTTCGAGTTCGGCGAGTGTCTCGAGCGCACGCTGCGGTCGTCCGGTCGACATGAACACCGTCGCGAGATTCCGAAGCCGGTCGATCAGCGCCTTATCCGCGTTGTCGTCGCCGACGTACCCGAGCGCCTGGAGTTGCTTGAGCACCTGCTGGGCCACCCAGGGATCCTCCGCGGGCTCGGCTTCGGGCGCCGAACCGACCGCATCGTGCTCGTACGTCTCGACGCTCTGGCTCTCCGGCGGTGACTCGAAGACCTGACGCAGAGCGCCACCATCCATGTCGTCGGCAACCGGCAGCCCCAGCAGCGACAGCACCGTCGGCGCAACGTCAAGCAGGGTGGCGCCGTAGAGCTTCTCACCCTTCTTGATGCCGGGGCCCCACAGCGCGAGCACGCCGAACGGGCGGTGCCACGCGACGGGTTGTTGATCGACCGCTGCTGAGCCTTCGGGGCGCAGGTGATCGCAGTGGAAGCCGTGGTCGGACACGATCATCACGACCGTGTCGGGCCCGGCGAGGTTCATCAGGCGACCGAGCATGAGGTCGTGGAACTTGTAGCACTCGGTCATCACGCGCCGGTAGCGGGCGAAATCACGCTCGCTCACGTGCGCCATTCGGGGCGGGTGATACTCCATGAACGAGTGCGCGATCCGGTCGATCGCGTCGTAGTAGATGCCCAGAAAGTCCCACGCCTCGTCCTGCATCAGCGCGGTGGCGGCCATGTGTACAGTCGTGCAGTGCGCCAGCAGCATGCGCAGCTCACCGATCTTCTTGTGTGTGGATTCAAACTCCGGGTCTTCCTTCTTCAGCCCTTCGATCTCGTCGAGCCCATCGATGAACTCGGCCACCTGCTCGCGCTGGATCATCGCCGGATGCACGCGCAGCTTGCTCATCGGCTCGAGGCACTCCCCGGGGTGCACGCTCCGCGCGGGCGGCGTCCACCCGAGATCGGGCTTGTCCGGGTCGAGGGCGCCGGTCGCGACGGAGAAGCGGTCGGTGACAACGAAGCCGTCGATCCGCTCAGCCGGGTGGGATGCGTACCAGTTCACCGCGCCCGCGCGCATGCCGCGATCGGAGATGATGTTCCAGAGCGCCTTGCACTTGCGGCTCGTCGAGGTGACGGGGCGGACCTTGCCCGTCGTGCCGTCGGGCTCGACGAAGCCCAGGATGTCGTGCTTATCGGCGTACTTGCCGGTCGCGATCGAGGTCCAGAGCATGGGTGAAAGCACCGGCGAGAGCGTCGCGACGTTGCCTGAAACGCCTTCTTCCACGAAGCGACGCATGTTGGGCATCTCACCCGCCTCGATGAGCGGCGTGAGCATCTTCCAATCGGCAGCGTCCCATCCGATGAGCAGGACACGGCGGCGCGGGGCGGTCATCGGCGCAGCCTACGAGGTAGGGCGGGCGACGCCAAGGCTCAGGCACGCTTCCGTCGCGTCATCCCTGCGAGTGCGCCCAGCGCGAGCGTAGCAAGCGGCGCAGACGCGGGCACGGCGCCGGCTTCGATCGCAACGCCCGGCTCGGTCTCGTAGCCCCAAGCCGTCGCCTCGATCGCCCGCGGCCTTCCGTCGACGATATCCAAGGCGATCCAGCCGTAGTGATAGCCATCCGGAAGCAAGAAGCGGTGCGCCATGTACCCGCTCCTCGCGCCGTACCAGTGGCTCGCGTAGTAGGCGCCGTTCATGTAGAAACGGCCTATCTTGCTCGCCTGCCGCCACGCCGGAGCCCCCAAGTCATGATAGAGCTGATCGGGAATCACCTGCCCCGCCCGCAGGCGATCAATCAAGAACATGTATCCGTTTGCGACTGCATCGCTGGGCATGGATGCTGCGATACGGTTGTATTCGTAGTAACCACCGTAGTCACTCGGAGTACGGCTCAGAATCCGCGCGAAGCTCCCCGGGCCCGAGTCCGCGCCTGTCTGGGCGTGCGCCGGCTCGGTCAGGCTGAGGTACGTCCCGAACTCCCATGTGAAGGACCCGTCGTTGTCAAACCTCACCGGATCGGCGTACGCCGTCGTTCCGCCTGCGATCGCCGCAGCAGCCGCGAGCATCGCCCCCTCAGTCAGCTTGGTTTCCATGGCTGCACTCTTCTGATGTGATGCGCAACGCGCGCCGACTGCGCCAGCCTCAAATATGCTGGCCGTCCGCCCGAATTCAAGCGGCTTTCGGGCAAAATCAAGCGTCCTTCTTCGGTGGCTCGTCGTCATCAAAGACCGCCCGGATCGGCGGCGTGTCGAGATCGTCAAACTGCCCGCCCTTCACCGCGCGGATGAATCCCCAAGCGGCGAGCCCTGCAAGCAGGAGCGCGACCGGGAGCATCAGGAAGATCATCTCCACAGGCGGCCCTCCCGCTCGCTCCGACCCGCGAGCGTCGCGATCGCAAAGACCGTCATCGAGCTGATCGGCATCACCACCGCGGCGGCGAGGGGTGAGATGAGCCCCGCCATCGCGGCGCCCGCGGCCACTGCGTTGTACGTCGCGGAGACGCCGAGGCAGGTGAGCACGCGCGTGCGCGCGCGCCGGGCGGCCTCGACGACATCCACGAGCGGCGCAACGCCGCGGCGGCGGACGTAGATGTCAGCGGCGCGAAGGCTCGCCTCAGCACCGGCGGAGACCGCGATGCCGACGTCGGCGCCCGCGAGAGCGGCGGCGTCGTTTACGCCGTCGCCGACCATGACAATCGGCCCGGCGCCAGCGTCGCGCACCGCACAGACCCACTCAAGCTTGCGCTCGGGCGACTGCCCGCCCAGCAGGGCCTCGAACTCGCCACCGAGCGAGGCGCCAAGGGCGTGGACGACGTCCGCCCCGTCGCCGGAGAGGACCGAGAGGCGCCATCCGCGCGCGCGCAGGGCGTCGAGGGTGCGTGCGGTGTCGGGGTGCGGCGTGTCGCCGAGCGACGCGGCCGCGACGACCTCGCCCGCGCGCTCCATGAGGATCGGCGTGCGCCCGAGGGCGGCCTGCTTCGCGCACCATGCGCGTGCGCCGTGCGGCATGTTCGCGCCGCCGGCCTCGATCCACGCCGGCGAACCGACACGGAGGCGCTGGCCCGCGCGGGTCGCCTCTGCGCCGCACCCGACGCGGTAGGTCACCGCGCCAACGTCGTCACCGGCGCGCACGCGGCGCGCTTCGAGCCCGTCGGCGATGGCCCGCGCGACGGGGTGATCGACGCGTCGCTCCATCGCGAGCACCCAGGGCTGAGCGCTCGGATCGCCCCACCACTCGGCGAGCGCGAGTCGGCCCTGCGTGAGGGTGCCGGTCTTGTCCAGGGCCATCACGCCCGGGCGAGCCAGGCGTTCGAGGGCGGCGCCGCCCTTGACCATGATTCCCCGTTGCGCGAGACGCCCGAGCGCGGCGGCGTAGACGAGCGGCGTCGCGAGCCCGAGTGCGCACGGGCACGACACCACGAGCAGGGCGGTCGCGTGTTCGATGGCGGCGTCGAACCCGGTGTGCGCCCAGATAGCAACGGTGAGGGCTGCCAGCGCGACGATCGAGAGCACGAACCACCCGCCGATGCGGTCGGCGAGTTGCACGATGCGCGGGCGGTCGGCGAGTGCGCCGGAGACGACCTCCATCAGGCGAGCAGCCCTCGTGTGTTCTCCCGAGGCGGTGACACGGACGCGGACTGTGCGCGCGAGGTTGATCTCGCCGGCGCAGACCATCTCGCCATCGGCGCGGGGCGCGGGGCGCGACTCGCCGGTGAGCATGGACGCGTCGAAGTCGGAGCCTTCGCCGATGATGACGCCGTCGGCGGGCGCGGTCTCGCCGCCGGCGATCTCGATGATGTCGCCGGCTTCGAGCGCGCGGGCGGGGACCGTGCGCGGCTCGCAGGCGCGCCCTTCGTGCTCGACGAGCGTGGCGCGGAGCGGCGTGAGCGTGAAGAGCGTGGCGAGGGCGTCGTAGGCGCGGCGCTGCTGACGGTGTTGGAGCCAGCGCCCGACGAGCAGGAGGAAGACCAGCGCGGTGAGCGAGTCGAAGTAGATCTCGCCCGAGCCACGGATGGTGTTGGCGAGTCCGGCGGCGCCCCCCACCGCGAGGGCGAGGGCGATGGGCAAATCAAGGTGTGGCGAGCGCGTGCGCACGGCGGCCCATGCGCCCTGGAAGAACACGCGCCCGGGCCAGAGCAGCGCGAGCACGCCGAGCCCGGCGCTGACCCAGCGGAAGAGGGCGAGGTGCTGTGCGCTGATGCCGTCGAACACACCGCCGTACATCGCGAGGGCGAGGAGCATGACGTTACCGGCGATCGCGCCGGCTATGCCCATGCGCACGAGGTGGGCGCGGTCTTCGCGCCTGCGGGCGGTTTCGTCGGCGGCGTCGGTGAGAGGGAGCGGCGCGTAGCCGAGGCGGTCGAGGGTCTGCGCGATGCGTGAGAGGCGGACGGTGCGCGAATCCCAGACGACGCGGACGCGCGCACGCCGAAGGTCGACGCGCGCCTCGATCACGCCCGGCAGGATGCGTCGGAGGCGTTCGATGAGCCACACGCACGCGCCGCAGTGGACGCCGGTGAGCACGAGGGTGGTGGCGCAGACGCCGTCTTCGGCGCTCGCCACAAACGCCCCGGCAAACTCGGGCTCGTCCATCTCGGCGTAGTCGCGCCCGGAGGGCGGCGCGGGCGGCTCGTCGTCGCCGATCGCGTCGCGCACGTGGTAGTACTGCTCGAGCCCGCACCCGGCGAGGATCGACGCGACCGTGCGGCACCCTTGGCAGCAGTACTGGGCGTCGGCGGCGCGGTCGATGAGGCCGGGCGGCACGGTAAGCCCGCAATGATCGCAGAGCACAGCCTCGCCCGGGTCCGCGTGGCGCGGGATCGCCGGGAGGGAGGTCATGGCGATTCGCTCTCGGGAGCGGGATCGGGCGGGGGCTCGGGATTGCAGCAGGGCAGATCGTGCGGATCGGTGTGCTGAAGCACCTCGATGACACTCGCGTCGGAGCGCGATTCGACGGATTCGAGCGTGACGGGCGAGCGCACGCGCGCGAGCACGCTCACCACGCCGAGCAGGCAGAGGGCGATGGTGGTCCAGAGTGGGACGCGCCGGGCGAGCGGGCCGCACGCCATGCGGAGACCGACGCCGAGCGAAACCATGAGCGGGAGCGTGCCCGCCCAGAAGACGCTCATGGTGAGCGCGCCGTAGAGCGGGTTGCCCGTTCCGGCGGCGGCGAGGACGAACACGTACAGCCACCCGCACGGCAGGAAGACGGTGAGCAGACCGACCCAGAGGGCGCGTGTGCGCGGCGGGAGGTCGGCGGCGAAGCGGTGCAGACGCCCGATGGCGTCGACGTAGCGCTTCGGGATCGGGAATCGCGCGAGATGCACGCCGCCGACGCGAAGCAGGCTCACGAGCGCGATCGTGGCGATGGCGAGCCCGGCGAGCACGGCGGTGGCGCGTTGGACGCCGAGCGATGAACCGGCGAGGTCGGCGGCGCTTCCGATGGCGCCGGCGATGGCGCCCGCGATCGTGTAGGTGATGCCGCGCCCGCCGTGGTAGGCGGCGTGGAGCCACGGATCACGCGGGCGTTCGGTGCGCGGGCCGAGCGCGAAGAGCATGAGCCCGCCGCACATGCCGGCGCAGTGCACGCTGCCGAGCACGCTCGACACAAAGACGGTGCCGATGAGGGCGAGGAATGTCGCGTCGCCCCACGGCACTACTCGTCTCCGCTCTCGGTGACGGGAGCCCGGACCGGTGGAGCTTTGGGATCGGCGGCACGCTCTTCATCCCAACGCAACGACTTCTCGTAGTAGTCGGGCACGACGCCCGCAGGGTGCATCACCGCGACGGTCACGGTCGTCGCAACCACTACCACATTGAGCAGCAGCAGGCCCACGATGATGAACGGCCAGTGGCGTCCGGAGGGGGTCTTCTTGGCGGGGGCCGGAGCGGTCATTCCGCACCCCCGTTCTGTGCCTTGATGTTCATGGGACCGAGCAGGCGGAGATCGACCTCCCGGTCCTTGTCGGACTGGTCGCCATCGATGATGAACGCGGCGGTGCGCACCCCGGCGTGCCCCGCGAAGTACTCCGGGCGAACGGCGACGAGCATGTCGACCGAGAGCATCTCACCCGGCTCAACCTGTAGATCACCGGTGGGCGAGAGGATCACGACCCCCTCGGGCGGGTTGATCGTGAAGTTCTGGGGGAGCTTCGTGCGGTTGGTGATGCGCAGGCTGCCCTGGTTGGTCACCTCCCCGGAGGGGAGCGTGTTGAACGGCTGCCCGCGCCGGCGCACCAGCGTGGCGTCGAAGCCGGTCTTGCTCGCGGCGACGAGCACGAGCCCGCCCAGCGCAGCTGTGAGGATGAGTGGGTACACGATGACGCGCGGACGGAGGAACCCCCGCTTCGCGCGCTGGAGGGCGGATTGCGAGGAATACCGGATGAGACCGGGCGCACGCCCCAGCTTGGTCATGACCGAGTTGCACGCGTCGATGCACTGGGCGCAGTGGATGCACTCCATCTGGAGCCCGTTGCGGATGTCGATGCCCGTCGGGCAGACCTGCACGCACATGGTGCAGTCGACACAGTCACCAAGCTCCTGTTCGGGCGGAACAGTCTTGAGGTGCACATCGCCCTTGGGCGCGCGGCGCGCCTTGCCCCGCGGCTCGCCACGCTTCTCATCGTAGCCCACGATGAGCGAACTGCGATCGAGCATGACCGACTGAAAGCGTCCGTACGGACACGCGACGAGACAGAGCTGCTCGCGGAAGAAGAGGAAGTCGAAGAGCATCGCCACCGTGACCAGCGCGACGATGCCGATTCCGAACGGGTGGTCGGCGGGTGGCCCCGTGACCCAGTGCAGAAGCTCGTGCGACCCGACGAAGTAGGCGAGGAAGGTGTGTGCGAGGAAGAACGCGAGGATGAAGTAGACCGCGAAGCGCAGGAGACGACGGATCGGCTTGGGCAGCACACCGATCGCGGCGTAGATGCCCTTGGCCCCCTTCTTGCCCTCGAAGAGGCGGTCGATCGGACGGAAGACGAACTCCAAGTACACCGTCTGCGGGCACGCCCATCCGCACCAGACCCGCCCGAGCACGGCGGTGAAGAAGAAGATCGTGACGAAGACCGAGATGAGCGCGAGGGCGAGCAGGAGCGTATCGGTCGGATAGAACATCCTGCCGAAGATGGTGAACTCGCGGTGTGCGACATCGAGCAACACCCACTGCCGCCCGCCGATGTAGATGTGGGGAAGCGACACGAAGATGAAGATGAGCGCCCACGCGACGATGCGGCGGCGTTGCCAGAGCCGGCCCTTTGACACGCGCGGGTTCAACCACCGGCGTGATCCATCCGCGTTGAGTGTGGAGAGCACGCGTTCTTCTGGTTGCAACAGACTTGAGGACATCGACGGTCCGGTCCTTACCCCCCCGCGGGTGTGGGCCATGGCGGAATGGGCTCGCCCTCCGGCGGACGCTGGCTCGGCAGGTCCTTACCGCGGAGCGACGCGGCGTATGCCGCCGCCAGCGCGACTTCGTTGTCATTGAGCAGGCCGCCGCCGCGCGGCGGCATGGTGCCCTTGGGCGAGCCGTTGTTGACGAACGCGGCGAGTTCGTCGAGGCTCTTGATATTGATGTAGACCTCGTCGGTGAGGTTGGGCCCGACAAGGCCCGAGCCATCCTGATTGTGGCAGAGGGCGCACGTACGCTTGAACACCGACTCGCCGCGCGCGAGCCAGGCTGGCTCGTTCATGATCGTGAGGAGCTTCTCCCCGCCGAGCGGGATGTCATTGAGCTCGGCAAACTGCACCTCGAGCATGCGCTCGACCTTTGCCGCATGCCGCTCTCCGAGATTCGGCACCATGCCCGAGAAGTGGAAGACGACGACGTAGAACACGGAGAACACGACCGAGCCGTAGAAGATCATCCACCACCAGCCCGGCGTGGGGTTGTCGTACTCCTGGATGCCGTCGTAGTTGTGATCGGTGAGTTCATCGATCGGCTGGGCTTCGGGCTGCGCCTCGGGTGCGGTGCCCCTGACATGCACGCCGAGCGTGCGCACATAGGCGACGGGGTCGTTGTAGTCGTCGGTGCCGGGCGTGAGCGAGTGGATGGGGATCCAGATGCGATCGTCGGCCGGCGAAGCGCGCCCCGCGGCGAGTTGGGCCTCGCGCCCGACGGGCGCCTCGATCTCGCCTCGCACCATGGCGCCGGAAAGCCAGAGCTTGCCGTCGTTCGCCGGCGGGGGCGGAGGCGCCGCGGGCGCGGGCGGCGCGGGGCGCGACCGGCGGTACGCCTCCGGCGTCATCACTCTGACGCCCGAAACTTCCCACTGCTGCGTCGTGGTTGGTCCGCTCATTCCGAGGCTCTCCGGTCGAGGATCGGTTCGTCTTCGAGGGGGATTCGCGCGTCGCGCTCGGCGCCCTTGCTGCCGAGGGTGAGCACGTGCAGCCCCACCAGCAGGAACGTGCCAAAGAAGAGCACGAGCCCGACGCTCGGGAACACGTCGAGATTGAGATGGGCGACGATGTCACTCACCCGCATCGCTTGCCTCCGTCGTCGTGTCTGCGGCGTTGGCCGTGCCGCCGGGCGCGGCGGTCGCTTCGGTTGTGTTCTCGACTGCCGCCGGCGGCGTCTTGAAGAGATCGGTGCCGAGCCTCTGGACATAGGCGATCAGCGCAATGACCTTCCGGTCTTGGGTCTCTGACGCGGCGGGCCCGCCCTGCGATTCGAGGTCCAGCGCGATGGCGTGGGCCTGCTCCTGGGCGGCTGCCGACGCGGCGCCTTCGTTGACGAGTTCGCCGTAGGGCACGCCGAGCATCGCCATCGCCTTCACGCGGCTCTCGATCTCGCCGAAGTTGACCTTCTGTTCGAGAAGCCACGGGTATGCCGGCATGATCGAGTCGAGCTGAATGTCGCGCGGGTTGCGGAAGTGCTGGTAGTGCCAGAGCGCGTTCGGGTTCGACACGCCCTCGCGCGCCAGGTCCGGGCCGATGCGGCGCGAGCCCCATTGGAACGGGTGGTCGTAGATGAACTCGCCCGGCTTGGAGTACTCGCCGTAGCGCGCGGTCTCCGCGTAGATCGGGCGGATCATCTGCGAGTGGCAGTTGTAGCAACCCTCGGAGACGTAGATGTCGCGGCCGGCGAGTTCGAGCGGCGTGTACGGCTGCACGCTCGCGATGGTCGGCAGGTTGCCCTTGACGAGGAACATCGGGATCGCTTCAACGAGGCTCCCGATCGCGACGCCCACCACGACCAGTCCGGTGAAGGTCCACGCCTTGCGCTCCCACTTGCGATGGAAGGCGGCGGGCCCCTTGCCGGGCGTGTGCACCGTGGCGTCGTTACGCAGCGCCGGCGCCTGATGCACGGGCTCTTCGTACTTCGCCGGACGGTTCTTCCAGGTCATCACGAAGTTGATGCCCAGCAGCACGACGCCGGTGACGAAGAGCGAACCGCCGACGACGCGGATCCAGTAGAACGGCATGAGCTTCATGACCGTCTGCACGAAGTCGGGGTACGCGAGCTGTCCGCTCTGGTCGAACGCTCGCCACATCAGGCCCTGCGTGATGCCGGCGGTGTAGATCGGCAGGATGTAGAGCAGGATGCCGAGCGTCCCGATCCAGAAGTGGGCGGCCATCAGGCGCTTCGACCACAGCTCGGTCTGGAAGAGACGCGGGAGCAGCCAGTAGAGCATGCCGAAGGTCATGAACCCGTTCCACCCGAGCGCGCCCGAGTGCACGTGGGCGATCGTCCAGTCGGTGTAGTGGCTCAGGGAGTTGACGGCCTTGACCGAGAGCATCGGGCCCTCGAACGTCGACATCCCGTAGAACGTCACGCCGACGACGAAGAACTTGAGTACCGGGTCTTCGGTGACCTTGTGCCACGCGCCGCGGAGGGTGAGCAGGCCGTTGATCATGCCGCCCCAAGAAGGCATCCAGAGCATGACGGAAAAGAGCATGCCGAGCGTGCTTGCCCACTCGGGGAGGCTCGTGTAGTGCAGGTGGTGCGGGCCGGCCCAGATGTAGATGAAGACCAGGCTCCAGAAGTGCACGATCGAGAGCCGGTAGCTGAAGACCGGGCGCTGGGCG
This sequence comes from Phycisphaerae bacterium, assembly GCA_030429485.1. Lineage (GTDB taxonomy): Bacteria > Planctomycetota > Phycisphaerae > Phycisphaerales > UBA1924 > JAUIFD01. The sequence goes on from JAUIFD010000110.1 coordinate 11,508, forward strand.
GCCTTGGGGAGGAAGTAGTACATCAGCCCGAGGAACGGCGTGGTCAGGAAGAAGGCCACGGCGTTGTGCCCGTACCACCACTGCATGAGCGCATCCTGCACGCCCGCGTAGACCGGGTAGCTCTTGAGCATCAGTTCGGACGAGGGCACCTCGCCCGTGGTGAACCAGTGCACGATGCCGACGGGGATCCAAACGTTGTTGAACA
>JAUIFD010000111.1 GCA_030429485.1 Phycisphaerae bacterium
TGTCCTGCGCCGCCTGGTCTGCGGTCTGGTCCATGTTCTGGATGGCCCAGCGTGCGGCGGCGATGATGACGATCAGGAGCACGAGGGCCACCATGATCAAGAGCACCCACTCCACGGTGTTCGGGCCCGACTCGTCCTTGTGGAGGCGAAGGGCGGCGTTCTTCAGCTTGGCGATCTGCATGACTGTCTCCGATCTTCGTGCTTCATGAGGCTCGCGGTGTGGGGCGGCCTCGGTTCACCCCCGCGTCCCAGGCACCCAGCCCAGACGCTCGTCCCTGATACATGCGGGATTACGGGAACGGTAGGGACAGGAGCTTGGCGTTCACAGGGAACATCCAACGCGCGATGATGTACACCCACCAAACAGCCACCGCGCCCATCGGCATCACCACCGTCGTGATCAGCAGGATCGCCTCGGTGGTCGCTTGACCAGCCTGGTCTCGGACCAACTCGCCAACCGTGCGCGAATCGGCCTGAAGCCGTGACCAGCCACGCCTTGTGTCCTGACCTTCCATATCGCAGCTCTCTTACATCCCGAAGATACCCTTGGTTAGGTTCACGTGTCCAGACAAACCCTTCCACTTGATCTCGTCCGCGAGCTTGGGCCTCTCCCCCGTCCATTTGAGCACCGGGGTCTCGAGGGAGGTGTCCAGGTTGAACAGATCCCGTATTTGATAGGTATCTGTTTGTTCGTCGTATCCAATCTCGCTCACATGCGTTACTAGACGGCGTCCGGAGTGCAGGCGGGCCGCCTGCACCACCACATCAATCGCCGCACCGATCTGGCGCCGAAGGGCGGCGAGCGGCAGGCCCGTGTCCGCCATCATGCACATCGTCTCCAGGCGGCCGCAGCACCCCGATGGGGTATCTGCGTGAAGCGTCGCCATTGATCCCGCGTGCCCGGAGGTCATCGCCTGGATCATGTCGAGGGCCTCGCCGCGACGCACCTCGCCGACGATGATCCGATCCGGACGCATGCGGAGCGAGGTCACGAATAGATCACGAACACTGATCTGTCCCTCGCCAAACTGGTCCGCGGGCCTCGCTTCGAGGGCGACCACGTGCTCCTTCTGCACCTGGAGCTCACGGGTGTCCTCGATCACCACGATGCGCTCACCGTCGCCGAACGCGTTGGAGAGGATGTTCAGGAGGGTCGTCTTGCCCGAGCCCGTGCCGCCGCTCACGATGACGTTGAGCGCAGCCCGCACCGCGAGGAGCACAAACTCAAGCGCCTCGGGCGTCATCGACCCGACTTCGACGAGGAAGTCGGGGTTGATCGCCTTGCGGCTGAACCGGCGGATGTTCACCGACGTGCCCGCTCCGGAGACCGGCGGGAGGATGATGCAGATACGCGAGCCGTCGGGCAGGCGCCCGTCCAAGATGGGCTCTTCCGCATTAACCGAACGTCCTACAAACTGCGCGATGTTGTTTGCCGCCGCCCGGAGTTCGACCTCGCTTCGAAATCGGGCGGGCGATCGCTCGATGTTGCCGCCGCGCTCGACGTAGATGAACTCGGGCCCGTTGACCATGATCTCGGAGATCGAGGGGTCTTCCAGCAAGGGCACCAGCGGCCCAAGGAAGTGCCGCATGCTCGACTGATAGGCGCGATCCCTCGCGGATACCGGTTTGGCGTCGGGACCTTCGGAGGCGTTGTCGAGCAGACTCATTCGGCCCCTCCGTGATCACCTGGTCGGTGCTTCGCCGACGGCGCAAGCTAGCCCCGCCCAAGCCCGCTGGTCAACCTCGGCTTGCGGACAGGGGCGATAACGGGTTAGTCTCTGCCAAGTACGCCCGGGTCGCTCGTGGCGCCTGGGTGTGTCGTTTCCCTGGGGGCTCCCATCATGAAGCGCTTGACGTGCACGCTCCTCGCCATGCTCGGAGGGTTGACGCCCGCCGTGTTCGCTCAGCAGGACGAGGACCCCGCCGTCCCACCGCCGGTCACCGATGTCACGCAGGACGAGGGGCTCACCATCGTGCCGGGCGTCACCGTGACCGAGTTCGGCACCGTCGAGATCTTCGTGCAGAACGAGAGCCTCACCGCGGTGCTCTACACGCTCGCGATCGAAGCGGGACGCAACATCGTGACGACCGCCTCTGCGGAGCGCACGGTTTCCGCGAATATCTCGGGTGTCGAGTTCGATGATGCGCTCGACGTGCTGCTCGACCTGCACGGGCTCTCGTACGTCGAGCAGGGGGACTTCATCCTCGTCTACTCGAAGGAGGAGCTCAACGCGATGCGCCCGCGCCTCACGCGCGTGTTCACGCTCAAGCACCTCACCGCCGCAGACGCGGCCGAGTTTGTCACGCCGCTGCTCTCGGAGACCGGCACGCTCACCGCGTCGCGCGAGGTCGATGAGTGGGAGATGCCCAACAACGAAGACGACATGCCTACGGGCAAGGACGATTACGCCCACGCGCCCACGCTCGTCATCCACGACTACGAGTCCAACCTCGGCGAGATCGCCGACCTCCTCCGCAAGCTCGACATCAAGCCCCTCCAGGTGCTCGTCGAGGCCACCGTGCTCCAGGTGCAGCTCACCGAAGCCAACGCCTACGGCATCGATTTCGCGCTCGTGCAGGACGTGCAGTTCACCGAGTTCTTCGGCTTTGGGATCAACCCCAGTCCGTTCTCGCCGTTCACGGGCGACAACCGCATCGGAGGCGACGACGTCACCTCCACCGCGACCTCCGCGGTGCGCGACAACGACTCGTTCCTCGGCACCAACATCGGCAACCAGGGCGGCGACGCGACGATCCGCGGCGGCATCATCTCCGGCAACAGCGCGATCTTCATGCGTGCGCTCGACCGCGTGACCGACGTCACGCTGATGGCGAATCCCAAGATCCTCGCCCTCAACCGTCAGCGGGCCCGCGTGCAGGTCGGTCGTCGCGTCGGATACCTCACCACATCCGTCTCGCAGACCGAGTCCACGCAGACCGTCGAGTTCCTCGATACCGGCGTCATCCTCGTCTTCCGCCCGTTTGTCAACGAAGACGGCTCGATCCGTCTCGAGCTCAAGCCCAAGATCTCCGACGTGACGTTCCGCCAGGTGCAGGACGTCGCCGGGCGTCTGGTCGACATTCCCGACGAAGACGTGCAGGAGCTCTCGACCAACATCACCGTCCCCGAGGGCGCGACGATCGTGCTCGGCGGCATGTTCTCCGAGAAGACGAACCTGTCGCGATCCCAGATCCCCATCATCGGCGATATCCCGCTGATCGGCGCCGCGTTCCGCGGGCACGACGACGACACGGTCCGCGTCGAAACGCTGTTCCTCCTTCGTCCGACCATCATCCGCGACGACAAGCTCATCGAGGATGGCGAGTACGCCGTTGACGAGATGGAGCGCGTCCGGGTCGGCACGCGCGAGGGTCTCTTGCCATGGAGCCGCGAGCGTCACACCGCGATGCTCAATGTCGATGCCGTTCGGTACGCTGAAGAAGGCGATCGCGACAAGGCGCTGTGGATGATCCGCCGCTCGCTCCAGTTGGCGCCGGTCCAGCCGGACGCGATCCGCATCCGCGAGCAGCTGCTGACCGACCCGCGCATCTGGCCGCAGGAGAGCCTGCTCGAGCGTTCGATGCACCACCACCTCTACCGCGTGCTCGACGTGCCGGAAGAGCCTTGGTCGCCGTCGCTCGATTCCAACCCCGCGCCGACGCTGATCCCGGCGCCCGCGCCGGCGGACACGATGCCGAAGCGGGAGTCTTCCGCCTCGACGACACCGCCTCCGCCCTCGGCCCCCCCGTCGCGCCAGAACGAGCCGATGGAAGAGATGGAGCCGGTCGGTGGGTAGGCGGCCGAAGTTCATCGGGTCGCGCGGAGCTTGGCTTTCGGCTTGCGTGCTTCTGGGAGCGTGCGGCGGCTCGGGACACTCGCAGTACACCACCGATGCGCAGGCCCAGGCCGCGCAGCGGATGGACCAGATCAAGTCGGCGACCGAGTGGGACATGGCGCGCCAGCGCTTCGAGGCGGGCGACCTCGAGAAGGCGCTCGAAGCGGTCGATCGCTCGCTCGCGCTCAACTCGGAGGTCGCGTCGAGCTACGCCCTCAAAGGGCGCATTCTGCTTGAGATGGGGCGCACGCAGTCGGCGATGAACTCGTTTGATCGAGCGCTCGCGATCGAGCCAGAGCACTCCGACGCCCAGTTCTATCGAGCGGTCGTGCTCGAGCGCATCGGGCGGTTCGAGGAAGCGCTCGAGGGCTACAAAGCCGCCTCCGCGATCGATCCGGAGAACACGCAGTATCTCCTTGCCGCGACGGAGATGCTGATGCAGATGGATCGTCTCGACGAGGCCGAGGCGTTTCTCGACGCGCAGATGGAGTTTCACCAGTACGACCCCGGCATTCACCAGACTCTGGCGCACATCTCGATGCTCAAGGGCGATCGCACGCGGGCGCTCGAGCACTTCAACGAGGCTGCGGTCCTCGCGCCCGATGACGCGGTGATCGTCGAGGACCTCGCGCTGGCGGAGATCGAGGCGGGCCAGTTCGGGCTCGCCGAGACGCGGCTCGCGCGCCTCATCGACATGCTTGAGAAGGACGGGCAGCCCGTGCGGCGTGACTTGCGTCACCTCCGTCTTCGGTGCTTGCTGGAGCAGGATCGCGTCGTCGATGCGCGGCGCGAGGTGCTCGCCCTGACGAAGGGTGACGAGGGGGCGACCGACGTGACCGCGTGGGCGACGCTCGGCGCGCTCGCCCTGCGCACGGGAGACTCCGCCGGGCTGCGTGCCGCGGGGGAGCGACTCATCGAGCTGCGTCCTGACCAGTACGAGGGCTACTACTACATCGGGCTCTGGCGACATGCGACCGGCGACCCCGCCGGTGCGCTCCCGTGGCTTGACGACGCGATCGCGCTGTCTCCGGGCTCGCCATCCCCCAGCCTCGCCCGCTCACTTGCGCTTATCGATCTGGGGCGCCCGGACGACGCCGCGCGTGATGCACGGGCGGTGCTCTCCGTCGATCCGACCAATCGCGAGGCCGGGGCCATCCTCGCCGCGATCGGACGCTAGCGAACGCCATCAGCCCGGGGGCTGCCACCGCATGGTCGCCTGCGTGTCCGAGCGGATGTCGCTCGCGCTGGCCCGCGATCTTGGCCCGGGCGCGCTCTCGCCGCCACGCGAGACGAACACGAGCTTGCTCTTGCCGAAGGTGATCTCGTCCCCGTCCGCGAGCGCGACGGGCGTGGTGAGTTCGCGCCCGTTGAGCCGTGTGCCCCACCGGCTGCCGAGGTCTTCGAGCATGTACTTGGCGCCCACCCGCCGGATGCGCAGGTGCGAACGGGAGACGTGCGCGTCCGACACCTGGAGATCGGTGCTCGACTTGTCTCGCCCGACCACCAGCTCCCCGCCGTCGTGGGTGGGCAAGCGGACTCGCTCGGTCCGCGCACCACCTGCGCCTGTTGTCACCAGGTCGACCGCCGCGATCTCGCCCCCGCCGCCCGACGGGCGCTGCACCGACACGCGCAAGCCCCCGACCGAGCACCACGCGCCGATCGATGCCCGCTGCTCGTGCCCGCCATATCGGACGGTAAACGAACCGCCATCGACCCGCACGATGGCCGCATCTCCGGGGGGTGCGGGGTCGGTCCCAAACAGCAGCACCACCGTGGGTAGGGGGCCGTCGGACGTGGTGTGGACCAACCAGTCACTCATATCGCAACCCCGCAGCGGGCATCACCCGACTTCCAGCCCACCGCGTGAAACTACCGTCCCCCGCTTGCCGACGCAATCTCCTACGGTTGACGCTCAACGGAGCAGACGTGGCAGACGCACACCCGATCATCTTGCTCGGCACGCATCGGTCCGGAACCACCTGGATGGGCCAGGCCCTCCGTCAACTTCCCGAGCTGTCGTTCGTCCACGAGCCGCGTCATATCTGGACCTTCGGCAACGGGTTCAAGCCCGACGACGCGCTGACCGAGCATGACGTCACCCCCAGGATCGCGCGCCACATCAGGCGCGAGTTCGACAAGATCGTCGTCGATCGGGGCGGCAGGCGATTGGCGGAGAAGACCCCGAGCAACTGCCTCCGAGTCCGGTTCATCAACGCGATCTACCCCGGCGCGAAGTTCGCCATGATCGTGCGCGACGGGCGCTCGGTGCTCCGCTCGACGGGGGAGATCCTCGACAGCGGCGTGCGCACGCAGCGAGTGTGGAAGCGAGCCCGACAAACGCCGATCTCGCAATGGCCCGCGCAGGTGCCGGCCGCGATGTCGACGGTCATGCGGCGCATCACGCGCACGCCCCTCAACTACTGGGGGCCGCGCCCCCCGGGGTGGCGTGACTGGCTCAAGGGCGGCGACCCGCGAGCGGTCGTGCTCGCCAAGCAGTGGTCGGGCACCGTGACTCCCGCGTGGCGCGAGGGGCACTCGCTCGGGCCTGATCGGTTCTTCGTCTTCAAGTACGAGGATCTCTGCCATGCGCCCGAGCCGACGCTCCGGCGATTGTGCGCTTTCTGGGGGCTCGAAGACGAGGACAAACTTGTCGAACTCGGCGTGCAGAGCCTCGACGCCTCGCGTGTCTCGAAGTGGCGGTCGGAGGTCGATACCGAGACGCTCGAACTCGTGCGCCCGCACATGGAGCCTGCGCTCAAGGAGCTTGGGTATGAATGGTGACACCCGCCCGATCGAGCGGGCACGCGGAGTGATGCCGTGAGCACAGCTTCGAAGTTCCCTTGGTGGAACCTGCGCATGCGGACGACCTCGCATCACATCACGTGGATGCTCGGACGGCGATTCCCCGAGGTGTTTCCGTACGTGTTTGTGCTCGGGCATCCAAAGAGCGGCACGACGTGGGGATGCCAGTTGCTCGCCGACGTGATGCAGTTGCCGTTCCCGCGGTTTTCGCTGCTCCCCGTCGGATGTGAGGCCGTCGTCCACGGGCACGAACTGGTGGACGCCAAGTACCCGCGCGGCGTTTACATGGTGCGCGATGGACGCGATGTGCTCGTCTCGCGCACGTTCTTCGCCCTGCGGCACCTCGCCGAGGGGCCAAACCCCCGCTTGTCCGCCCACCAGCGCCGAGTCTTCGGCGAGATCAAGTCGAAGGACGATCCGGACAACTTCCGCCGTCTGCTCGAGTACACGTTGAGCAAGGGCAGCCCGAAGATCGGCAACTGGAGTGCGCACGTCAGGTCGTTTCTCAATACCCCCCACCATCATTTCCAACTTCTGAGGTACGAAGACCTGCTCGACGACGGCGTCTCGACGCTCACCCGTGTTGTGCGGGGGCTGACGGGCAAGGAGCCCGACCCCGAACTCGCCGAGATGGCGGTGCGAAAGTACGACTTTGCGCGCCAGCGCAAAGCACGCGACACGGTCGCCGAGGGAGGCAAGAAGTTCCTCCGCAAGGGACGCGCTGGCGACTGGCGCAACCACTTCACGCCGGAGCTCGCGCGGCTCTTCGATCACCACATGGGCGACGACCTTATCGCGATGGGCTACGAGAAGGACCACTCGTGGGTTGACGGCGTCGGCGAGCCCGAGCCTCAGGCCGCGAGCGCCTAGAGCATTCAGGCATCCGCTCGTCGGACTGCTTCGCAGAACGACCGCACTTTCGCCGCGTCCTTCACACCCGGCGAACTCTCGACGCCGCTCGAGACGTCGACCGCGTACGGGCGCATCGCGGTGATCGCTTCCGCGACATTTGTCGCGTCGAGCCCGCCCGCCACAATGATCGGTTTGGAATACCCCTCGACCAGCTTCGCCCCGGTCGCCCAATCGAGGGGCGCGCCTTCACCCCCGGCAGAGCCATCGAGCAGCACCGCATCGACCTCCTCGATATCCGCCCACGTCTCCAGTTCGCGCGCCATCGCCTCGGGCGGGCCGTGGATCGCCCGCACCACGCCCGGCCCGCACCGACGGACGAGATCGACCTCCGCCGGGCCGTGGATCTGCACGAGCGGCGTCGGGCACGCCTGCTCCACTTCCACGAACTGATCCAGCGTCAAGTCGCGGAACACGCCCACCGCTGTCACGAGCGGCGGCAGGGCCGACATGACCGCGAACGCCGCCTCCGGTTCGATCGCCCTGGGCGTGCCGGGGACGAACACAAGCCCGACCGCGTCCGCACCGGCCTCCGCCGCGACGCGTGCCATCTCGGCGTCGCGCACGCCGCACACCTTCACCCGAGTCCGGCTCATCCCAGTTCCTCCAGCACTTCCTCCGCCAGCGCTCGGTCGTCGCCGAGGGAGAGGTCCGAACTCGCTCGCTCAAGCAGCGGGCGAGCCTCGACGGGGTTGTTCAGGTACCGGGCGTAGATCAGCCCGAGCATCAGGCGCACGCGCCCCGCGTCGGTGTCCTCCCCGAACGCGTCGAGGTAGATCGAGTACGCCGACGCGGCATTGACGTAGTCACCACTCCGGAAGAGCTCGTCGGCAACGCGATTCTGCCGTTTCGGGCTGAGCGTCACTCGCGCCGCGTCGGCCCCATACTCCTTCAAGAGCCGCACGTACGCCTCCCCGGCACCCTCGCCATCGTCGAGATCAAGGCGATTGGCGACGACCAGCCTCGCCGCCGCCGCCCGGTCGGCCTGCGGATTGGGCGCGCTGTGGGCGGCCCGCGCCGCGCGCCGGGCCTGCTGCGATTCCTGATGCGCATGCGCCTCGCGAAACTGCCGCCGACGGTGCGCCTGGCGGCCCAGCGTGAGGAGGTCGTACGGCTCACGGGGGAAGACCTTCGCCCACAACAACACAAGCGAGAGGACAAACCCAAACGCATACCCCGCGAGGTGTGCTTTGTACGCCACGTTGTCGTCGGGGCCGACGAAGTTCCAGACGATCTGAAATCCGATGAACCACCACGCCGGGATCATGTACCGCCCGATGATGAAGAAGAACAGCAGCACCCGCACGACCGTCATCGGGAACAGCACAAGGAAGGCGCCGGTCACCGCGCTGATCGCCCCCGAGGCCCCGAGCGCCGGGACATACACCCGCGCACCGTTCCCGAAGTCCTGGAACTCGAGCAGCGCGTGCACCCCGCCCGAGGCCGCCGCCCCCGCGAGGTAAAACGCCAGAAACCCGAGCCGCCCGAACCGATCCTCGACCGGCGGCCCGAACACCCACAGAAAGAGCATGTTGCCCGCGAGGTGCATGAACCCACCGTGCAGGAACGCGCTCGTGATCAGCTGCCACCAGCGAAAGCGCTCGCCGCCCACGACCATGCACGCGTCCAGAAGCCGTGTGCTCAGGTCTGGGTCCAAGACGGCGATCGCCTCCTGCGCGACAAAGGCCAGAACCGTCACCGCAACCAGCGCCGGCGTCACAACGCTCGGGCGGCGCAGGCGGTGGTCGGTGCCCAGGGGGATCAGCACGCGACGATCCTACCGCCATGGTCCGCCCCTCCGGCGATTCCTATAGTGCCCACCGAGCCGGGCCCGGTGGCGCCCGTCGCAAAAGTGCCAGACCAACGCGAGCAGTGGGGGCGACCATCGCCACCGACGCCGGGAGGATCCGACGCCATGGGTGAGTTCTCGAAGGGCCTTGAGGGTGTCATCGCCGCCGAGACCGAGATGTCGTTTATCGACGGGCAGAAGGGCGTGCTCGAGTACGTCGGTATCCCCATCGGCGAGCTCGCGACGCATTCGACGTTCGAGGAGACCGTCTTCCTGCTCTGGAACAGGCGCCTCCCCACATCGTCCGAACTCGAATCGTTCAAGGGCGAGCTCCGCAAGCGCTACGCCCTGCCCTCGGGCCTCGCCCGACGCATCCCCGAGATCCCCACCACCGCGCAGCCCATGCACATGCTGCGCACCCTGATCTCCGAGATGTCGCTCTACGACACCCACCCCAACGACAACGACCCCGAGCAGGCTCGACGCAAGGCGATGAACATCCTCGGGCAGGCGCCCACCATCGTCGCGCAGTTTGATCGGTGCCGGCGCGGGCTGCCCGTCGTCGAGCCCGATCCGTCGCTCGGTTTCTCCGCCAACTTCCTCTACATGCTCAACGGCGAGAAACCCACCGACGCCATGACCCGCGCCTTCGACATCTGCATGATCACCCACGCCGATCACGGGCTCAACAACTCGACCTTCACCGCACGCGTCGTCATCTCCACGCTCTCCGACGTCTACTCCGCGCTCACCGCCGCGGTCGGCTCGCTCCGCGGCCCGCTCCACGGCGGGGCCAACGAGGGCGTCATGAAGATGCTCAACGAGATCCCCTCCGTCGCCGACGCCGAGGCCTATGTCCTCGGCAAGCTCGAGCGCAAAGAGAAGATCATGGGCTTCGGGCACCGGGTCTACAAAGCCAAGGACCCGCGCGCCAAGGAGCTCATGGCCCTCGCCAAGCAACTCGCCGACGACACCGGCAACACCGACCTGTACGAGAAGAGCCACGCGATCGAGCGGGTGATGGAGCGCGAAGTCGCCGCCAAGGGCATCTACCCCAACGTCGATTTCTACAGCGCCACCACCTACCACTGCATCGGGCTCAAGCTCGACCTCTTCACGCCCATGTTCGCGCTCTCCCGCATCGGCGGGTGGGCCGGGCACGTCATCGAGCAGCTCTCCGACAACCGGCTCTTCCGCCCCGGCGCGAAGTACGTCGGCCCCCACGATCAGCCCTACGTCCCCATCGCGCAGCGCTGATCCATGGACTACCTGCTCGCCCTCGTGGCGTTCGGCGCACTCGCGGGTGTCATCGCGCTCTGGGTCGTCTCCGAGCGCCGATACAAACGCACCAAACGCCGCCTCAATGAAGCGCTCCACCGCGCCCTCGTCGCGGTCCCCGAGTCGCTCATTCCGCTGCGCGGGCTCTACGCCGAGCGATTCGCGAGCCCCGCGCCGCGCCTCCCCCTCACCTTCCGATCCGAGTTCGGTGAAGATATGGCCCTCGTCTGCCTCTTCGAGGGCGCCCGAACCGGGTATTTCGTCGAGGTCGGCGCCAACGACGGGCTCCGCTATTCCGCCACTTACGCTCTCGAAGCACTGGGGTGGAACGGCCTGCTCATCGAGCCCATCCCCGCGCTCGCCGAGCTCTGCCGACAGCGTCGCCCGCACGCGCGCGTCGTCAACGCCGCCCTCGGCAAGCGCGGCTCAACCGGCAACGCCCGCTTCGTCACCTACGAGAAAGCCGGCGAACACTCCGACCTCGCCTCGCACCTCGCGAGCGTCGATCAGAGCTTCCGCAAACCCGCCGGGCGCCACGCCCGCGAGATCGAAGTCCCCCTCACCACGATGGACGCCCTGCTCGCTGACGCCCCCCGTGTCGACGTCGCGATCATCGACGTCGAAGGCGGCGAACTCGACCTCCTCGACGGGTTCGAGATCGAGCGACTCCGCCCGCGCGTCCTCATCGTCGAAGACCACGACCTTGCCGTCTCCGACGCCCAGCGCCGCGCCATCGAGCCCCGCGGCTACACCCAGGCTGGCACGCTCGGCTTCAACCGCATCTTCATCCATAACGACGAGACCGCCCTCGCCGAGCGCGCCCAAACGCTCCTCTGCCTCGATCAGGTCGAAGCGATCTGAGCACGCCGACGGTTCCGCGCCGCGCGCCATCGCATCTTGATCGGCACGCTCCACCCGTGCATCCTGAAGATCGCGAGCAGCCGATCCACCGGCTCTCCCGACACGCCACGCTTGAGCAGCTGGTTCAAGAGCCACCGCATCGTCTCGCGCCACCCCGCCGCGTCCTCTTCCTCATACCACTTCTCGTGCAGCACCACGAGATCATCCACACGCCGGATCAGTGTCTTCGGCCCGGA
>JAUIFD010000112.1 GCA_030429485.1 Phycisphaerae bacterium
GCCCACCCCCGTGAGTGCGGCGGCCTCGGGCTCGCGGTCGCGGGCACGATCATCGGCGGGCTGATGGCCCTGGCGAGCCTCGTCCTCGCCGTGATCCTCATCCCCGCGCTCGGCGCCGCGCGCGATGCAGCGAGGCTCGTGCAGTCCGAGATCAACCTGGAGACGCTTCACCAGTCGCTCGTGCTCTACACCCAGAACAACCGAGGCATGCTCCCACCCGCCGACGCGAACTGGGCGGAGCTCCTCACCAAGCAGGGATTCACCGCGAGTGAGAGCTGGATCGCGCCGGGCGCGACGGACGAAACGCGCGTGTCGTACTTCTGGCGTCCGGCGCCGGCGATCAACCCTCGTCGCCACCGCGTGCTGCTCTACGAGATGCCGGGTGTGCACGAAGATGGTGTCTACGTGCTCTTCCACGACACGGGCGTCGTGTTCATGCCCAACGTCGAGGCGAGGCAACTGCTCGATGGCATGAAGCTCGACGACGGCGCCGCGTGGGCGCCACACAAGTACCTGCCGCCCGCGCTGCGCTAGTCGCGTGCCTCGTCCACAACGACAACGGCCGCGCCCCAAAGGGACGCGGCCGCGTTCACACACACCAAGACCAGGCTTACGCGGCTTCGCGCACGGGCGTGGGCTGCCCGTTGTAGCAGCCCTGGGTGCCCTGAGGCGCCGTCCACGCGGTGGTCGGCTGGGGGATCGTCCCGCCGAAGGGCGAGATCGTGGAGTAGGTCACGGGCGCGACGCCGGTGAACCCAAACGGCGAGACGGTCGGGCCGTAGAAGCTCGACGGGGTGTACCACGGAGTGCCGACGAACGAGCCGCCGACGAAGCTGGAGTTGTAACCGGTGTTGAACGGCGTGCTGAAGGGCGAGTTGAGGTTGGCGAACGGAACGGTGTTGAAGGGAACCGAGCCGTAGAAGCTGGGGCTGTAGGAGTTCACGGGGGTGGAGTACCCGTAGCCGTAGGGGAGGCCGCCGAAGCCGGAGGTGATCGGGGAGCCGAGGCTCGGGCCGAACGTGCCACCGAAGGGCGTGCCACCGAACGAGCTGGTGAACGGCGAGTACCCGTTGCCGAGCGGGCTGAACCCGAACGGGGAGGGCGTGGCGCCGAAGGGCTGGGCGCCGAACCAGCTGGTCAGGGTGGGCTGATTGGGGGTGTTCCAGTAGCCGAAGGGCGTGCCGGTCGAGTAGTTGGGATACCCGGTCTGCGAGTAGTTGGGCACGGGGAATCCGGTGTTCGGGTTGATGGAGTTGTTGAACGCGTTGTTCGTGAACTGAGTGGTGTTCGGGAAAGTCGTGGTGTGCATCATGGTGCGAGTTCCTTCTTGGAAACCGTGCGAACCGCCCGCCGACGACATTGCCGGTGAGCCGGGAATCTCCTTGCCGGACCTTGTGTCCCCCGGGAGGCCCCGAGTGCCGATGGCATCGGCGCGGGGGACGGGGGGTGTGGAGGCTCCGAGCGCAGAATCACGGAGATCGGCAACACCTGCGGGATCTCAGCCGATTCGCGGTGCGGATCGGGAACCGGGGGGTCGGCATTGGCGTCCAATCCGCGGCGGAAACCCGGTTTGGAGCCGAGCCACCCGCCGATACACTTCAGAGGCCGGTCCTGGGCCCCGTGCCCGGCCCCGCACCCCCGGCCTCCCCGTGATGTCAGCCTCGACACGATCGGGCGCCACGGCGAAGGGAAAGGAAGCGTCATGACACGCCGGACACGACTCGCACTCGGGATCACCGCACTTGCGACGCTGGGAGCGATCGCCGCCCCCGCGACCGCCCAGGTGGCGGCGGGGCAGCAGGCGGTGCTCACGCCGACGCAGGCGAAGCGCGCCAACATCGCGCGAATGCTCAAGCCGGTCGAGATCGAGTTTGAGCAGCAGCGCCTGGAGGACGTCATTACCTTTATCGCCCAGTTCACCGGCGCTGAGATCGAGGCGTACTGGGCCGACGAGGTGTCAAGCGGCATGGGTCTGGATCGTGATCAGCCGATCACGCTCAAGGCGCGGCGCGTGAGTGCGCTCACGCTGCTCGAGATGGTGCTCGAGAAGTCCGCGACAGACCTCGCGTTCGCGGGCGGCGGCAACACCTGGCAGATGACCGATTACGGCGCTATCGAGATCGGGCCCAAGGAACGCCTGATGCTCAACCAGCGCCTTGAGACGTATGACATCTCGGATCTGCTCACCGTCATCCCCGACTACGAAGACGCGCCCGAGATCGATCTGCAGCAGGTGCTGCAGTCCGGACAGGGCGGCGGCGGGCAGAGCCCGTTCCAGGAGAACGACGACGATCGCGAGGATCAGCTCACCCGCCAGGAGCGAGCCGACGAGGTCGTTGACATCCTGCAACTCTTCGTCGAGCCGGAAACCTGGCTCGGCGGCGCGACCGTGCAGTACTACCAGGGCATGCTGCTCGTCCGCGGCCCCGACTACTTGCACCGTCAGATCAACGGGTATCCATGGTGGCCCACGAACCGCACCGTGATGGGACAGCTCAATGGTCGGCGGTACGTCTCGCTCGGCGGACGCTTCGATCACGCGGGCGAGGTCGAGTTTGAGAAGGTGCCGGTCACCGGCGTCGCTGGTGGAGGTGGCGGTGGTGGGGGCCCCGGCGGCCCGGGCTGAGCGCCGACGCGCGCCGGCTAACGCATGACAGAACATGAACCAGCGACCGGGCCGACGCCCGGTCGCTTTGTTCTTGGGCGTGCGTTGATTACCATCGCTCGATGCCGCGAATGCGCACACCGCTCGTTGTTTATGCACTCGTCATGGCGGCTGCGCCAGTGCTGGGCCAGGAGTTGGAGATTCGTGCGGCGCCGACGATCGAGTCGTTGCAAGAACGTGTGCTCGAGGCCCAACTCGGACTTGAGTTCAACCTTGACGAACACACGGACGGGAGATCGGCGGTCCTCGACCTTCAGATCGGGTTCCGGTGGCTGAGCGCGATGTGGGGCGAGCAGCACGCCGCCCGGTTAGGGGCGATTGGATACACGCCCACCATGACGAGTTACTTGGTGTACGAGCCGGTTGTGCGAGGGGACGACCGCAACGAGGATGCCGTTGCTCTCGCTCACGAGTTCATGGAGGCGCTGGAAGCGTGTGGGTTCATCGAGGCGCTCGACGAGCTTGCGGACCGTCGGCGTGGTCAGCTCTACTTCCCGCTTGAGACCCACGAAGGCGGCGAGGTCACCGGGGGAGATGGGCGAGACCTCATCCGTCTTCTCGCCGGGCGAATGGCGCTCGCCAGTCAATCGCGAGACGAACGCGACTTTGAGCGGGCTGTGCGGGTCATGCTGGTCTACCAGCGCGCGATGTCGACCGACATCATCCTGCTGCGTTCGCTTGTCGCGCAGTCCGCACGAGTCGCGATGCAGCGCGAGATCTACCGGGCGATCGAGCAGGGGTGGTTGTCAGAAGAGACGATTCGGTCGATCGCGGCGGCGCTGCGCGATGCGCCGCTCTACGAGCCATCGCTCATGTTCGACCTGTGGCACGCGGAGGTGTCGGGCGGGCATCTCGCCGAATGGCTGGAGCTCGACGTGCCGGCCCTCTGGCAAGAGCGGATCGTGGAGGAGGCGGATCGGTACGTCGCGGGGTGGCGTGCCACGCTGCTCTCGGATGACCCGGCGACGCTGCGCCGGGCCGAGCTTGTCCTTGAGGAGCTGCGACGCACCGTGTCGAAGCGCGCAGGCACGCCGAACGTCGCAATCCTCGCGGCGACGGCGGCGGAACAGGGCGAACTCACGGTGCGCACCATCCGCGACCAGCACACACGCGAGTCGGCATGTCGCGCGATCCTCGACCTCGAGTTGTACCGGCGAGAGCATGGGGCTTGGCCTGCCACCCTCGATGCGCTCGGTCGCGACCACCCGGATCACTTCGCTCGGCGCGCACCGCTTCGCTTTGAGCGCACCTCGGAGGGCTTCCGTCTCTGGTCAGTCGGGCCCAATGCCGAGGATGACGGCGGTGAGTCGAGCGGCACGCACCCCGAGACCCTCGATCTGGTCTTCTGGCCGATCGCCGGCGAGTAAGCCGATGGCGGGTGTCGCCTTCCATGCCGTCTGAGAACAAGTGTCAATCAATCGCTTGATTCCGGCGTACAGGGTGCGATCATTCCGGCGTGCCACCCCCCACCCAGCCCACCGCGACGTCGTCCGATACCGAAACCTCGCTGCTCGATTCCGCGGAGGCTCTGTTCTGCGAACGCGGGTACGGGGCGGTGGGCATCCGCGAGATCACGGAGCGCGCGGGGGCGAATATCGCCTCGATCAAATACTACTTCGGTTCGAAGCGCGGGCTCTACCTGTCGGTGATTCGGCGGGCGATGCAGCGATCCGAAGGGCACTCCGCGTGGCGAGTGCTCGAAGACCCGCCCGCCGACCGAGCCGATGCGGCGCGGAGCATCGCGGTGTTCGTGGAGCGGTTTCTGCTGCACGTCGTGCGGGAGAAGCAGGGCGCGTGCGCACCGAGCTTGATCTGTAGGGAGGCGGCCGAGCCGTCGGACGCGATCGACGAGATCGTGGATTCGTACATCCGTCCCCACATGTCGTGCCTGGTGCGCGCTGTGGCGATGGTCACCGGGTCGGACGACGAGCGCACGCGCATGCTCGCGATGAGTGTGCTCGGGCAGGTCTTGTTTTACAAGAGCTTCTACGCGTTCCACGAGCGGCTCTGGTTGGGATCGGAGCCGAGCGAGGAGCGGCTGCGCACGATCGCGGAGGGGATGGCTGAGTTTTCGCTCCGTGGACTCGGGTGTGATGACGTGATGATCGAATCGGCGCTCCGCGGGCGCACGTCGGGAGATACACAGTGATGAGCCGGCTTTCGTTGGCGCTTGTGGCGGCACTCGCGGCGGCTTCGGGCGCGCACGCGCAGCGGGGGCCTTCCCCGGTGCATGCGGACGCGGCACGAGTTGAGCGTGTGGAGCAGCGTCGCATGGTGACGGGTGAGCTGCGCGCGCACCGCCGGTCGTTCGTGGCGGTGGAAGAGCCCGGGATCGTGCTCGAGATCCTGGCCCGCGAGGGCGCACGGGTTTCGCTTGGCGATGTGCTCGCGCGTCTGGATTCGTCGCGCCTGGAGATCCAACTCGAGGCGAGCGAGCGAGAACTCGTGGAAGCCGAAGCGGCGATCGAAGAGTCGCGTGCGCTCTCCGGGTACTGGGACAAGGAGGTCGCGGCGATGGAGGAGGCGCAGAGCCGCGGCGCCTCCAACGCGAGCGAGCTGCGCAATGCGCGCGCGCAGCGGTCCGTCAACTCGGCTCGGGTGACGCGTGCAGAGACCGCGGTCGAGGTCGTCCGGGCGCGGTCGGCGCTCCTGCGCAAGCGCATCGAGGACATGACCATCAGAGCGCCATTCGACGGCGTCGTGGTGCGACGCGACAGCGAGGTTGGCGCCTGGCTCGGTGAGGGTGACACCTTGCTGGAGTTGGTCGGAACAGGAACGCTCGAGGCTTGGCTCGACGTGCCGCAGCGGCTGCTCGGCGCTATCTCGAACGGGACGTTTACGGTGTCGGTCCATTCCGACGCGACCGGATTGGACGCGGAGTTGGCGCAGCCGCGGGTGATCCCGGATGTCAACCGCTCGACCCGCTCATTCCAGATCGTGGGCGAACTCGACAACACGGCGGGCGAGTGGTTCGCGGGGTCAAGCCTGATCGGGTACGTGCCTTCCGGGGAGTCCGGTGACATGCTCACGATCTCGCGTGACGGTGTGCTGCGCAACGACATGGGGGCGTTCGTGTATGTGGCGCGCGAGGGAGCGGACGGCGGCTCGACGGCCATGCCCGTGAACATCCAGCCGCTCTATCAGATTGGCACTCGGCTTGTCATCCGTGAGGGCGCGTTGCAGGCGGGGGATCTCGTGATCACGGAGGGAGCGGAGCGTCTCTTTCCGACGGCGGCGGTGGTGGTGGTGCGGGCTGTGGGTGAGGAACGCGCCGCGGCCGAGAGCCCGGCGAACGGTGTCTCGCGTGGAGGTGATTGATGGACCCGGTCCGCCTGGCAATCCGCCAGCCCGTCACGATCGCGGTGGGTGTCATTCTCGTGCTGATGGCGGGGGTGCTCGCGCTGACGCGGCTTCCGATCCAGCTCACGCCCGACGTTGAGGACACGATCATCGCGGTGACGACGCGCTGGGAAGGCGCGAGCCCCGCGGAGATCGAGCAGGAGATCGTGGACAAGCAGGAGGAGAAGCTGCAGGGCGTCTCTTCGTTGCGCACGATGACGTCGAACAGCGTGCAGGGGCAGGGGTCGATCCGTCTGGAGTTCCAGACGGGCACGGACAAGGACGACGCGCTGCGCGAGGTCTCCGACAAGCTCCGCGAGGTGGAGGAGTATCCGGAGAACGTGGACGAGCCGGTGATCGAGGCGTCGGACCCCGAGAGCCGGGACTACATCGCGTGGGTCGTGTTCGGGTCGACTGACCCGAGCTTCGACGTGCGCGTGATGCAGGACTTTGCGGAGGACCGGATCAAGCCGGTGCTGGAGCGCGTCGCGGGTGTGTCGGAGATCAACGTGCTCGGCGGTCGCGAGCGCGAGACGCAGGTGCGGTTTGATCCGATCGAGCTTGCGCACCGCGGGATCACACCGAGCCAGTTTGTCGGGGCGTTGCGGCAGACGAACCGCGACGTCTCGGCGGGCCAGATGCCGGACGGGCGGTTCGACGTGCGCGTGCGCACGCTCTCGGAGTACACCGCGACGTCGGACGTCGAGACGACGATCGTGGGGTACGACGCGTCGGGCGGGCCGATCCTCGTGCGCGATGTCGCGAGTGTGCTCGAGACGTTCAAGGAGTCCGAGTCGCTCGTGCGCTGGAAGGGGCGCCCCGTGCTCGCGATCAACGCGCAGCGCGAGGTCGGGTCGAACGTGATCGAGGTGATGAACGGGATCCGCGCGGCGCTCGACAAGCTGCGGATCGAGGGCGGCGTGCTCGAGAACGAGGGCACGCGTCGCGGCCTGAACGGGGAGCTCTTCCTGGTGCAGGTGTATGACCAGACGTCGTACATCGATCAGGCGTTGCACCTGGTGCAGAGCAACATCTGGATCGGCGGCGGGATCGCGATCGCGATCCTGCTGACCTTCCTTCGCTCGGTTCGGCCCGTGGCGATCATCGCGCTGGCGATCCCGATCTCGGTGATCGGCGCGGTCGTCGCGATGCTCGTGCTCGGGCGCACGGTGAACGTGGTGTCCCTCGCCGGCATGGCCTTCGCGGTGGGGATGGTGGTGGACAACGCCATCGTGGTGATCGAGAACATCTACCGTCACCTCGAGATGGGCAAGAAGCCGATGGATGCGGCGTATCAGGGCGCGCGGGAGGTGTGGGGCGCGCTCGTCGCGGCGACGCTCACCACCATCATCGTGTTCGTTCCGATCCTGCTGGTCGAAGAGGAAGCAGGGCAGCTGTTCCGCGACATCGCGCTTGCGATCTGCGCCGCGGTCGGACTGAGCCTGATCGTCTCCGTGTCGGTCATTCCGAGCGCCGCGGCACGGTTGCTCAAGACGAAGGCCGCGCACCCGAATGCGACGGCGTCCCCGAAGCGGCGCTCGCGGTTTGGTCGAGCCCTCGGGGTCCTGCCCGCGATCTCGGCCGCCATCCCGCGGGCGGTGTCGGCGAGCATCTACTGGATGCTCGGTGGTTGGGTGCGTCGGATCGTGGTCGTGGTGGTGTTGACCGCTGGGTCGATCTTCGGCGCGGTGCGTCTCATGCCCCCGGCCGACTATTTGCCCACGGGTAATCGCAATCTCGTCTTCGGCGTGTTGATCCCGCCCCCGGGGTACACGATCGAGAAGCAGAGTGAACTCGGCCAGCGGCTCGAAGAGGTGATCCGTCCGTTCTGGGAAGCGGCGGAGTACGCACCGGGCACGGCGGAACGCGCCGAGGCGGAGGCGAACCTGCCGAGTGTGCCGTCGGGTTGGGGCGGGACCGGCCCGATGGTGACGCCTCCGCCGGTCGACAACTACTTCTTCGTGACTCGTCCGGCGATGATGTTTCACGGGGCGATTTCGTCGGACGATCGGCGCGTGACGGATGTCGTGAGCTTGTTGCAGGCGGCTACCACGCCGGACCGAGTCCCGGGTGTTCTGGCGTTCGCTCGACAGATTCCGCTGTTCCGGATCGGCGGCTCGTCGGGGTCGGCGCTCAAGATCGACTTCGTCGGTGATGACTTGGAGGAGGTCTCGAGTTCGGCGCTCGCGGTGATGATGAAGCTCATGGGCGACCATCCCGGCGCGGTGCAGCCAAACCCGTCGAACTTCAACCTGCCGACACCGGAGCTCCAGGTCATCCCGGATCGTGTGCGCTTGGCTGAGGTCGGGCTGACCCCCGAAGACCTCGGGCTCGCGGTGCAGGCGTTTGGCGACGGCGCGATCATCGGCGAGTACCGGGTCGGCGGCGACTCGATCGACTTGAAGGTGATCGCGAGAGACTCCGTGGATCGCGATTCGTTCGCGGGCCTCGACGACACGCCGATCGCGACGCCCGGCGGCGGGGTGGTGCCGCTCTGGTCGCTCGCGGGGCTCTCGCAGACGACGGCCGCCACGCAGATCAACCGCGTGGACCGGCGGCGCGCGGTGACCCTTGAGTTCACGCCGCCGCAGGGGATGGCTCTGGAGGCAGCGATCAGCGAGGTGGAGGGGTTGATCGCCGAGGACAGGGCGTCCGGCGTGATCCCGCCGACGGTCGACACCCAGTTCACCGGTTCGGCGAGCAAGCTGACGACGGTGCGGAATGTGCTGCTAGGGGACGGCACGATCTTGGGCACGGGCACGAGCGCGTTGTTCCTCGCGCTGGTGGTGGTGTATCTCCTGATGTGCGTGCTGTTCCAGAGCTTCACGACGCCGGCGGTGATCATGGTCTCGGTGCCGCCGGCCACGCTCGGTGGCTTCCTGGCGTTGTACGGCGTGCACAAGTGGAGCGAGGTTGATCGGTACCTACCCGCGCAGAACCTGGACATCCTGACGATGCTCGGGTTTGTGCTGCTGATCGGTGTCGTGGTGAACAACGCGATCCTGATCGTGCATCAGGCGCTGAACTTCATGGCCGGGCGATCGGATATCTCCGAAGGGCACCACGAGGCGCTCGCGCCGCGCGATGCGATCGCCGAGTCGGTTCGGACCCGTGTGCGCCCCATTCTGATGAGCACGCTGACGAGTGTGGGTGGGATGCTCCCGCTCGTGCTCATGCCGGGCTCGGGGTCGGAGCTCTACCGCGGGCTTGGGTCGGTCGTGGTCGGCGGGCTCGTGGTCTCGACGGTGTTCACGCTCGTGCTCGCGCCGGTCCTGCTGAGCTTGGTGCTGGACGCCCAGGCTCTCGCCGGACGGGTGTTCCGCCGAGCGGCGCCGGCAACGCCCGGGCTCGGAGCCTCAGGCGCGGCGTAGCCCGTCCGGGAACTGGGCGGGTCTGCCGGGTGGGAACGTGATCGCACGTTCGGGGTTGACCGATGGGGCGGGGTTTGTTGAGATCGGACCGTGCGGACGCGTGTGACCACACGAGATATGCGCCGGTGCTTCGAGGTGCTCGGGGAGTGCCGGGACCTCGGTGCTGACGCGTCGCTCTGGCAGCCACGCTTGCTGCAGGGGCTGTGCGGGCTGCTCGGGGCCCAGGTCGGGATCGCGGGGACGATGCGGCACTTCGGCGAATCGCGCGAGCCGGAGGGCATCGGGTCGCTGCGTCTTGGCTGGGAGACGCCCGAGCACGAGCGGGCATGGCTTGAGTACGTGGACTCGGTGCCCGTGCAGCGGACGCCGGAGTATCCGCTGCTGTCTCGGGCCGTGGAGTCGATGGTCACGCGAGCGCGCGACCAGCTCTGGGACCGTGGGGTGTGGTACCGCTCGCGCGCGTTCAACGAGTTTCACCGCGCTGCGGGTGTGGACGACTACATCATCTCGATCCGTCGTCAGACGCGCGCGGGCGTGCAGCACTCGCTGTGGGTGCATCGGGCGGTGGGCGATCGGCCGTTCACGCGCCGCGAGTGGTGGCTCCTTCGCTACGTGCATGAGCAGGTCGGGGCGATGGTGGGCGGCGCGCTTGCGGCCGTGGGGGAGCCGTCGGTCAGCGACCTCACACGGCGGCAGCGCCAGGTGCTCGATGGGCTTCTGGATGGCGACTCGGAGAAGCAGATCGCGTACGTGCTTGGGGTGTCCCCCGCGACCGTACACGAGCACGTGATGGCGGTGTACCGGCGGTTTGGCGTCTCGAGCCGCGGCGAGTTGCTCGCGTGGTTTGTGGGGCGATCACGCCCGCCGCGCGGTCGCTGAACTGCGCTAGAAGTCGGTGCACCTCGGTGAAACCGACGTGATGAAGCGGAAACTCGGCGAGTGGAGCCCCGCGGCGATCGACGCGTCTTCCAGCGTGGGCGGACGGATCGTGAGATCCATGGTCATCTTGCGCAGGCGAGGGCCGACGTCGTAGCGGAGCGTGAAACTAACCGCCTGAACGTCGGTCAGAAGAGGTGCTTCCGATTGCGATACGACGTTGTCGGCCGAATCGAGAACTGTCCGCACGTACCAGAGTTCGTACGGCGCTCCGCCGGCGTCGATGACCGCGCTTGGTGCGTCACGTCTTTCGATCCGGGTCACCTCGGTCTCACCTGTGTCGGCATCGGTCCCCGACGTGAACTCCAGGCGAGGCGGGTCGGGGATGATCTCGGGGTTGCGGATCGGATTGACCGGGTAGGGGCCGAAGTCGGTGCCCGTGCGCACCATCGCGGTGACACGGTGCATGACCATGCGTGCGACGACGTGCGACGAGGCCGACTCGGTCGTGACCTTGTACGAGTTGAAACTCGTGCGCAGGGCGGAGAGCGTGCCGGCGAGCAGCAAGCTCGTGATCATGAGCGCGACGAGCAGCTCGACCACGGAGAAGGCGCGGGCTGCCGAGATCGACGGACGAGATGGCTGGTTCACAGGTGGCCCTCCCGATAGGAACTCGCGACCGGCTCGGCCTTCATGGGAAGCATGATCCCGTCGGGGAGCGTGCGGTCGGGGTCAAACTGGATCCGAACGCGCCCGAACCCGTTGAACGGCACGGCGGTCGCGCCGTTGTCGAGTTGGTCTTGTGTGGGCGTCTCATCGGGGCCCAGGTCGACGAACCCGTCGCCGTTGGTGTCCCATCCCACGATCGGCTCGCCGTCGTGCGTGGGGAGGTCCCACGGATCGAGCGATTCGTACTCGCCGTCTCCGGGCCCGAAGTACCCGATAGAGGCGTTGAACCCGGCCGGGTTGCCCACGGCCGATCCGTTGAGGTCCTTGAGCGGGCCTTGCCCGTGCTCGGGCTTGAAGGTGAGGATGAGCGAGCCGCTGATGGAGGCGTTGCCGCGTACGTCGAGCACGCCGGCGATGATGGCGCCCTGGAGTTGGACGTCCTGCGTCTCGGGCGAGTTGAACGAGCCGACGTCGACGGAGAAGTTGGGGAGCATGAGCGAGCTCTTGAGGATCTCGGACATGTCGTAGCTTGAGGGATTGAGATCGGCGCGGGTCGGGTGTTCGGTGACGAAGCGGGTCGAGCCGGTGAACTGCACCTTGTTCCGCACGTGCGTGAACTCTGCGGGCGTGTCGGCGACCATCGAACCGACGACCGCTTTGCGCCACGCCTTGGGGATCGGCCGCTTGACCCGCCGGCCGTCGTTGCGCTTCCTCCACGCGGCGAATTCGTCGGCGAACGCGTCGAACGCGTCGTGATCGAACTC
>JAUIFD010000113.1 GCA_030429485.1 Phycisphaerae bacterium
CTGGAGAGACAGAGAACGACAGCGGGGAGGAGCTTCATCACGTCAGCGTACCGGCGCCGTCGACCACGGCAAAGTCACTTTGCCTGCTTCCGCCGCGGCCGTTGCTTGGCGGAGATCGCCCGGATGATGAGCTTGCCGCGTCCCGACTCGGGGAGGGACGGGTCCGCACGATCAACCGCGGCTCGGAGCAGGGCCTCGACGTCCGGGTCCGAGAGCACGTCCGCTGTGGGCAGCGGCATCGAACGCGTCTGGTTGCCCGAGCCGCGGAGCAGCTTCTTGGGATCGCGGAGCTTGGCCCCGTGGATGAAACAGAGCCCCGCCGCGCCGGCGCGGGCGGTGATCGAGATGAACGAGTCGCTCGGGCGCTCCGTGGGCGAGTAACCGATCACGAAGAAGTTGTAGTTGTCCCAGACCAGCTCGTTCGCGGTTGGAAACCGCTTGCGAACCGCGGCGCGCACGGCGCGAATCAGCTTCTGATCGTCCGGCGAGAACTTGGCGATAAACGACCTGAGCTGTGCGGCCGGCGTTTCCACGTTCATCACCACCCATCGCTGTCCGCATGCGCGGAAGATCCGACGCGGAGCGTACCCGTGATGGACGCGCGGTCGCGCGCGATCTGCCACCGGGCGTACGTTCGACCTCCGCGCGGGCTCGCAGTCCATCGGGCTCGAGCGTCAGCCCGAAGCGGGCGTCGCCGAGTGACCTCAGACGCTCGGCGAGCGTCGGCCCCTCACGCGGCTCCCCCGGGGTGCCCATAGCTGGTCGACTCCATCGTCTGGAACTGGTCGTTCCACACGTACGCCCCGTCGCCCGGGTCCACCACGCGCGTGCCGAACGTCGCGAGATGAAACTCGACCGGATCGCGGTCGGGGTGCAGGCGACGTCACTCATTCAAGATCGGGATGTTGTCCCACGCTCGCCTCTGCATGGCGATGCGGTGCGCTGCGTTGAACACGCCCATGAACATGCGCCATCCCTCGCGATCGATGTTGAGCCGCTTGCTCGCCAACCCAGACGCTCGCGGGCTCGGGCGCTTCGCCCCCTCGCGCATCGATCCGGTCGAGCGCGCGGCGCATGACGTCCTCATTCGGCGTGATGATGAGCGCACGCGGCGTCGCGGCATAGAAGACCTCCACCTCGTCCCAGGGATCACCCGCTTTCGCGCCCTCATCGAGCGCCACACGCACGTACCGCCGATCGTTGTGCGTGCTGGGCGTCCACATCGTCAGGTCGGGCACGGTGTCCACGAGCGTCCGCACGCCCGCGAGGAACGCCGCCAGCTTCGCGACACTCCCCACTTCAATCTGCAACGCGATCGGGAGCGCGAAACCCTCGGCCTCGAGCACCTCGTCATACCCCGAACTCTCCACCTCGGCCAGCTTCGCCCACAAATCGCCCGCGTCGGCGTAGACCTCAAGAGTCGATCCGATCCAACCCAGCGGGTTCACGTCCGGACCGCCCATCACCTGCGCAAATCCACCCCACTCTTCCACCTGTCGCGACTCGGTGTTCACGCTCATCGCGAGGTGCAGCAGCGTCTCATGCGGATCGGTGCGCCCGATCGTCGCGCCGCGCGAGACCGCGAACGTGCGGTCGTAGCGCGAGCCGCCGATGAGCGGCATGACCGTCAGATCGCTCCGTCGAGCACCGCCCGCGGTCGCATGTACTCCTGGTACTCCCACACCCGCCACATCGGGTCTGTGGCGCCCGTATCGGACAGCTCGCCTTCGACCAGTTCCAGGTTCGAGAGCGCCACCTCGTAGAACGCGTCCTGCGCCGCGGCGCACGCGCCGAGCACAAGCGCCACGACAGTGCAGACGACCCGGTGTGACATCGCACACTCCCTTCAGCCAAAGCCTACCAAGGGTTGGGCGTTCACACCCCGCGATTGCAGCCGGTCAGCGCACGGCCGAGAGCCGGGCGTAGTCCAGAATCAGCGTTTTCGTCCCCACCTCATAGAAGCGCACCTTGGCGCGGACCGATTCGCCACCCGTGAGCGACTCGACAACACCCACACCAAACTGCGGGTGCCGCACGCGCGAGCCGATCGGATACCGACGCTTCGCATCCGCGAGCTTGCCCGAGCGGGCTTCGGTCGCCGCCTTCACCCGCGCGAAGCGATCGTCCGGGTCTTCGACATCCGCGTGCGACTCGTCGATCCACTGGTTGTAGTCCTCATCCGACTCATCGACGACCGAGAGCGCCGACGGATCGAGCTCTTCCAGGAAGCGCGATCGGATGGTGCGTTCTGCGATGCCACGGTGCGCGCGGTACTTCGCGGTGGTCATCGTGAGCCGCTGCATCGCCCGCGTGATACCCACGAAGCACAGGCGACGCTCCTCTTCGAGATCATCCTGCGATTCGGCAGCACGGGAGTGCGGCAGGATCCCCTCCTCAAGCCCGATGATCGCCGCAGCCGGGAACTCGAGCCCTTTCGCCGCGTGCAGCGTCATGAGCGTCACCGCGCCGCGTGCGGGGTCCACCGTATCCGCGTCGGCGATCAACGACACGCGCTCCAAATATGCACGGAGCAGCGCAAGCAGAGGCGGCGCCTCGGCGATCTCGCCTTCTTCCGCGCGATCCTCGCCCGCGAACGCCACAGGGTCACTCGCCGGGTCATACTCCGACTCGAACGCCGCGGCCGCGTTGATCAGTTCGTCCAAGTTATCCAGGCGCTCGGCGTCCGACTCCTGCTGCGTCTTCGCGGCCAGCGCCTTGTACATGGACTCGAGCCCCGACTCGCGCACGACGCGCTCGGTCAGGTCGGCGAGCGTCTCGGGCACCTCCTGCCCGAGGAACGTGCCGCCGCCCGTCCACTCTTCGACGAGGCGCACCACCTCTCCGGCTGCGCCTGCCGCCCGCGGGCTCACGCCCTCGACCTGACCGGCCCGACGCATCGCCTCGAAGAGCGGCAGGCCCTCGCGGCGTGCGAAATCGGTGAGACGGTCGAGGCTGGTCTTGCCGAGCCCGCGCGTGGGCGTGTTGGCGATGCGGTTGACACTCACGTCGTCCGCCGGATTGGCGACGACGCGCAGGTAGGCGATCGCGTGCTTGATCTCTTCGCGATCGAAGAACGCTGTGCCACGCGCGATGACGTAGGGGATGCCGGCGCCTCGCAGCGCATCCTCCATCGCCCGCGAGAGCGCGTTGGTGCGGTACAGCACCGCCATATCGCGCCACGCGAGCCCATCATCGCCATCCGCCAAGCCCCTGAACCACGCTGCCACGAGCTTCGCCTCGTGCTGCTCGTCGCGGCAGAGCACGACGCGGACGGGCTCACCGCCCTCGCGCGTCGTGAACAGGTCCTTGTGCTTGCGCCGCTCGTTGTGACGAATGAGCGTGTCCGCGGTCTTGAGGATCGGCGCGGTCGAGCGGAAGTTCTGCCCGAGCGCCACGACCCGCGCCGAGGGATAGTGCTCCTCGAACTCGAGGATGTTGCGGATGTCCGCCCCACGCCACGAGTAGATCGCCTGGTCCGGATCGCCCACCACGCAGATGTTGGGCAGCGTCTCACCCTTGCGCTCCGTGCCCGCGAGCGTCGCCGCGATCAGAAACTGCGCATGGTTCGTGTCCTGATACTCGTCGATCAGGAGGTGCGTCCAACGCGCTCGGCACTCGGCGAGCACCGCCCCGCTCGTGCGCAGCATCTTCGCCGTCAGCAACAGCAGGTCGTCGAAGTCCACCGCGTTGGCATTGCGCAGCCCGCGCTGATACGACGCGTAGACCTTCGCGATCGTGCGCGCGTAGAAGTCCACCGCCTGCCCCTGCGCCTGGTCGGGCTCGATGAGCTTGTTCTTCAGATCAGAGATCGCGCTGAGCAGCGTGCGCGGCGGCCAGTTGCTCGTCGAAAGATCGAGCTCACCGATCACACGCTTCATGAGCGACGCCTGGTCCGACATGTCGTAGATCGTGAAGTCCGAATCCACCCCGATCGGGACGCCCTCTTCAGAGGCGAGCGACGCGTAGCGCCGCACGAGGCGTGCGCACACCGCGTGAAAGGTCGAGACCGTCAGCCCGCGCGTCAGGCGCGTCGGCTCGCCCGTCCCGCCCGGGTCGAGCAGCTCGCGGACGCGCTCCCGCATCTCTGCCGCGGCCTTGTTCGTGAAGGTCAGCCCCAGGATCCGCCAGGGCGGGACGCCGCCCGCGATCAGGTGCGCGATCCGGCGTGTGATCACCCGCGTCTTGCCCGACCCCGCCGCCGCGAGCACCAGCAGCGGGCCCTCGGTGTGGGTCACCGCCTCCCGCTGGGGATCGGTCAGTCCCTGGAGCAGCGCCACACCATCGAGCCCGCCCCGGGCATGCGCCAAGCGAGCCGGGGCCGTCGAACGCCCCTCGCTCACCCCGTGTGCGTGGGCAGCGTCGGCGTCCACGCGATCGTGATGCGACGCGCCTTCCTGACGCTTCGGCCCGATGTCGTCCATGCTCCAGACCATCCCGCGATGCTACGCGCCCGGGACAGCGACGCCGCCGGAATGGCAGCCCACGATCGCATCGCGGGATCAGTCCCCGCTACAACGATCGCACTCGCACGCCATCGGGTAGTTGGCGCGCAGATCACCCTCCTCGGCGCGACGATCGCCAGGCCGCGTGTTCGCGTGCAGGTGGACGTGCGTCGCCCCGTGCAAACGGAGGCAGTCCGCGCAGCGATGCCGCTCGAGGTCCGCCTCCACCCCGAGATCACCTTGGCCGATGCAGACCGGCACCCACAGACGCTCGTCGTTGATCCGTGCGTAGATGCAGTTGCCGAACTGCCCCGCCCCGATCTGCCCGGCCTCCTCCAATGTATGAACGATGTAGTCGTAGTGACGACCGCTCGCCCCCTGCCACTCGCAGACTGGTCTACCCACTGCGTTGCCCCTCTATGCAATCTTGCGATACCTGACGTGCTGCCCCTGCCCACAACCCCCGCACGGAGGTAGGCACCCCTCATCGTCGTGAATCGTCACCACCCATGAGGAGCAACTTACGCACTGATACGTGCCCCTACCAGGGTTCTCGCCGACCTCGTACAACATGACCCCGCTCCGTGACTGCGCCGCGAGCACATTACATTCTCATGACCAGCTTGCCAGCGGCGGTGACCACATTTCCGGGGAGCCCAGCGGCGGCGCACCCACCCACGTGGAACCCCGCGCCAAACAAACCCAACTCTGAGTCAGCTGCGCCCACGCCCGCATCCCACTACGATGCAGGGTGAATCCCCTCGTCTCCGTCATCGAACTCGGACGAGTCGCGTACCGAGAGGCGTACGACATCCAGCTCGCGCACGTGGAGGAGGTGCTCGCGGCACGCGAGGCGGGCGCCCCCGAGCCGGGACGCCTTCTGCTCGTCGAGCATGACCCAGTCATCACGGTCTCGCGTCGGAAGACCGCACCCGGGCACGTCGTCGCGACGCGCGAGCGCCTCGCGGCCGCCGGCGTCGACGTCCAGGAAACCGACCGCGGCGGCGATGTGACCTATCACGGCCCGGGCCAGCTCGTCGCGTACCCCATCCTCGACCTCCGTCTGCTCGGCCTCGGCGCCCACTCCTACGTGCGGCTCCTCGAGCAGGTGATCATCGACACGCTCGCTGACGTTGGCCTCGCGGGGTGGCGCGACGAAGGCGCGACCGGCGTTTGGGTCGGCGATGCCCCGGGCGCCAAGATCGCAGCGATCGGGGTCCGCCTCCGCAAGTGGGTCTCGATGCACGGGCTCGCGATCAACGTTGACCCGGACATGACCCACTTCGATCTCATCGTGCCGTGCGGGCTCGCGGGGAGGGGCGTCACGAGTTTGCGGGCGCAGCTCGGCGACGGACGCCCGACGATGCCGGGCGTGATGCAGAGCCTCGCTCGCCACTTGAACGCCCGCGTCCGGGAGCGTTTGACGCAAGCGGACGCGAGCGACGCGCGTGTCGATGGGCCCGAGCACGCCGGTCGCGCCTCGCCCAGCGACGCCTAGGAGCCGTCGAGCGTCTCGTGCAGGAACGCGGCGACCACACCGCGCACCTCGGGATCCAGGAGCAGGTCGTTGTGCTCGCGCCCCTCGAAGGTCACCCGTTGGACGTCGATGCCCGCGTCCCGCGCCGCCTGCTCGATCCGCTCCGTGTGGTACGGACGCACGACCGGGTCGGCGGTCCCGTGCACGATCAGCAGCGGACGATCGCCGATCCGTGTCACCGTCTCCACCGCGTCGGCACCGGTCCGCAGGAGCAGCCGCGGCGCGATCGGCACGAAGTCACTCGCCACGCTGCGCCACGTCGAGAACGGCGCCCCCACCACCACCGACCTCGGCGCCTCACCATCGGGGCGCTCCGCGACCATCGCGAGAGTCGTCACCGATCCGATCGAGAATCCGAAGACCCCCACGCGGTCGTGATCGATGTCGTCGCGCGCCATGAGCGCGTCGAGCGCCGCGTCCGCGTCCGCGATCAGATGCTCGCGCCGAAGCTGACGCCCCACGTCTTGCGAGCGCCCGTAGCTGCGGTAGTCAAAGATGAATACCGCGAACCCTTCATCCGCGAGGAAGTCGCAGAAATCGATGTGCGAGGGGATGCCGCCCGCGTTGCCATGCACATGCAGGACCGCCGGCGGTGGGCCGTCCGAAGGATCATGCCCGCGCCGCGGCGGGATGAACCAACCGTGCAGCGTGAGTCCCTCCGCGTTCGTGAACTCCACGTCCTCCACGCCCGCCGGCGTCGCAAACGCCGTGCGATCGGGCCAGAAGAAGAGCGACTCAGCACATCCGGCAAACTGCACGAACACCACCCCCACCACGAGGAGCAAGGCGAGCACGGAGAGTCGCCGCACCACGCCGCGCCGCTTGCGGCGCTTCGCGTCAGGCGGCGCGTCCGTCACCTCGCGTACTCAATCGCCCGCGTCTCGCGCAGCACGGTCACGCGGATCTCACCGGGGAACGTCAGCTCCTCGGACACGCGCTTCGCGATCTCGTGGGCGATCAGGAACGCCTCGTCGTCGGACACGCGGTCGGCGTCGATCATCACGCGCACCTCGCGTCCGGCCTGGATCGCGTGCGCTTCGTTCACGCCCTTGAACCCCAGCGCGATGTCCTGCAGCTCGTTGAGCCGCTGCACGTAGCGCTCCATGCTCTCACGCCGCGCGCCCGGGCGCGCCGACGATACCGCGTCGGCCGCCATCACGATCGGCGTGTAGAACGTCGTCGACGGGATGTCCGCGTGGTGCCCGCCGATCGCGTTGAGGACAGCCTCTTCCTTCTCGCCGTGCTGGCGGGCGAAGTCCATGCCGATCTTCGGGTGCCCGCCTTCCATCTCGTGGTCCATCGCCTTGCCGATGTCGTGCAGGAACCCGCACCGGCGCGCGAGGCGACCGTCGAGGTCGAGCTGCTCGGCGATGATCTGCGAGAGGTACGCGACCTCGATCGAGTGCTTGAGCACGTTCTGCCCGTAGCTCGTGCGATACTTGAGCTTGCCCATCGCCTCGATGATCTGCGGCGAGAAGCCCTTGAGGTTGGCTTCGAGCGCAGCATCCTTGCCGAACTGGCGGATGCGCTCCTCCGTCTCCTTGCGCACCTTCTCGACCACCTCCTCGATGCGCGTCGGGTGCATGCGCCCGTCGGCGATGAGGCGCTCGAGCGACTCGACCGCCACCGCCTGGCGCACCTTGTCGAAGCACGAGACCACGATCACACCGGGTGTGTCGTCCACGATGATGTCGGCGCCGGTCGCCTTCTCGAAGGCGCGGATGTTGCGACCCTCGCGCCCGATGATCCGCCCCTTCATGTCGTCGGAGGGGATTGCCACCGAGCGCACCGTCGCCTCCGACGTGGACTCGTTGGCGTACCGCTGAATCGCCTGGAGTGTGATCTCGGTCGCCTTGTTGTGGGCGTCGTCGGCCGCCTCCTCGACGATCCGCCGGGTCAGCTTGGCCGCCTCGTGGCGCGTCTCCTCCTCGATCCGGGCCAGTAGCTTCTCCGTCGCCGCCTCGCGCGAGAGCCCGGAGACCTGATGCAGCGCCTCGCGCTGCTGCTCGACGAGCTCGGCCGCCTCCGCCTCGCGCACCTCGGCCGCCTCCTGCTTCTCGCGGAGTCGGTCGCGATCGCGCTCGATCTGATCTTCCTTCCGGGCGATCGCGTCCTCACGCCGCTGCAGCGCGTCGTCGCGCTTCGCCACGCGCCGCTCGGTGTCGCGGATCTCGGACCGAGCCTCTTCGAACTCCGCCTCGATCTTCTCGCGCCTCGACGCCGCCTCGCGTTCGGCTTCCAGTCGGATCGTCTGCGCCTCCGCATCGGCCGCGCGCCGCGCGTCCGCCTTGATCACGTCGGCCTTGGCGTGGGCGTTGGCTTCGGTCTTCGCGTTGAACCACTTGACGAAGAGGATCGCGCCGATCGCACCAACGAAGAACGCGCCGAGTGCGAGCAGAATGCCATCCACGCCGATCGCGCCCAGGGTCACGGGGGTCCAGCTCAGGATGCCAGGATCGCCCATCGTCCCCTACCCGTCCTCCAAGAGGACGCTAGCGGCACGCGGTCAGGGTGCGGAATGGCCGATTCGGAGTCTCAGAGCTTCGGATTCGGATGAACTCCCGGAATATCCCGTGGAAAGCCTGTGACACGCGGAACTGGTCCGCGACTGGTACCCGATTCGGCCGACGCCGCGGCTCTTGCTCCGCGCTGCCGGTGTTTGTTCTCGATACCCGGCTCGTGCCGGGTGCGTTGCAGTGTAGCGCCAGGACGGTCGTTTGCGCGATCGGGGCTCCAAGATTCACCCGGGGGTGTCGCCGGGGGTGGATGACGCCGATAGCCTCTCCGGCCCGGGGCATCGCCCCATGCTCGGAGACCAGACCGATGCGCGCACTCGTAGTCGCTGTTTGCTCTTTGGTTGGACTTGCGCTCGGCGGTTGCACCGCGCAGTTCAACGCCTTTCAGATCCCGATCGAAGGCGGCGAGGGCCTGACGTCCGAGCCGGTCCGTCTGGTCGTCGACAACGACGCCGGCGATGTGATCATCGAAGCGAGACCCGACCTCGACGGGCCGCGCGTCACCGCGATCGCCCACCGATCGGGCACCGGCGAACGGTCGCCGGTGACCTGGGATGGGCATGAGGGCGCCTCGACCACCGCGGTGGTCGATCGCGCGAGCGGGGCGCCAACGCTGCGGGTGACGGGGCGGACAAGCGGGCACGAGCAGATCGACCTCTACATCCGCACGCCGACGATCCACGGCGTGGACGTCCGCACGACGGGCGGGCAGGTGCAGTTGACGCGCGTGTCGGGCCCGATCCGCGTGAGCAATGCCCAGGGGACGGGCGACGAGATGGCGCCGATCCAGTTGCGCACAAACGCGCCCCTCTCCGAGGGCGTCACGCTCACGACCGATCGGGGCGACATCACGTGCTACGCCTCGGAGCAGACTGCGGGCGCTCTCGAAATGACCACCGTGGACGGAGACGTGCGGTGGATCTCGGAGAACGGCACGGTCACCAACGCCCGAGCGGCTCGCGGGCACTACGCCGGCACGCTCAACGGCGGCGGCGCACCGATCCGCATGTCCACGGGCTACGGCGTCGTTCGGCTCTCGCTGTTCCCGAACGCCGGCGACACGGTGCCCGACCATCACATGGCCAACTTCGAGCGCGCGCTCGGCGATGCGGACATCCCCGTCTGGTAGCGCTCGGCCTCAGGTCATCCAGAACCGCCAGGGGCGATCGTCGGTGAGCATCCGCTCTGGGACGAGTTGCGTGCGCACGAGTCGAGCGAGTTCGTCGAGCCCTTGGCCGGTGATGGCGCAGATCGCCAGATCGGCCGGCCAAACCGGTTGACGCTCATCGGCGTGCGTCGCGACAAAGACCATCCGCGCATCGGGCGCGACGCCCAGGTGTTCGGGAGCGGGCGGCGCACGGTCGGGCTTGGAGACGAGCACCACCAGATCGGCCGCGGCGACTTCGCTCGCGGCGATCGCCATGGCGTCGCGCTCGGCGCGGGCGGGATCGTCGCGAAGTCCCGGGGTGTCGAGCCACCTCACGGTGAGACCGTCGAGCATCAACGCGGCGCCGACGTGATCACGCGTGGTGCCTGGCTCGGGCGCGACGAGGGCGACGTCCTGATCGGCGAGCGCGTTGAGGAGCGTGCTCTTCCCGACGTTGGACCGCCCCACCGCTGCGATGACCGGCGGGCGGAGCAAGTGCGCCAGCGCGCGCTCACGCTCGGGATCGGGCCCGACGTCGGCGGGCGTGCGCGCGCCGGCGAAGGCCCACCGGCGGGGCTGATCGAGCAGCAGGTCTACCGCGCGCGGGCTCGGGGCGGCGCTCAGCGCCCGCCAGAGCAACTCCGAGAGCTCCGGAGCCTCGTCGAGCGGGGAGTCCCACACACCGAGCGCCGATTGCGCCTCGGTGATGCCCGCACGATCGAGGGCGCGCTCCATCGCGTCGGCGACGGCGCGGCCGGCGTGGACGGTGACGATCGCGAGGGCCGGGGAAGGTCGAGAGATCACCGCGTCGTCCACGCCCGGGATGGTGCGCACGGGGCACGCGCCGATCGGCACGGGGCCAACGCCGAGCGCGTGGAGCGCGGCGTCGATCTCGCCGGTGAGCACGAACGCGGCGAGTGCGCCGCCGGGGGCGGTCGCGAGGGTCCAGGTCGTGCGCGCGCCGGTCATTCCTCTTCTTCGAGGGCGGCGAGGGTCTGGGCGATCCCGATGAGTTGCAGGTCGGGCACGATGTGCTCGACGAGCCCGTCGCCCTCGAAGAGCATGGCGGCGTCGCCACCCGTGCCGACCACGTGCGGATAGGCGCCGAACGCCTCGGCGTAGCGCTCGAGGCACACGCGGACCGCGCCCCTCGCGGCGGCAACGGCGCCGAGCCGCATGGCGTGCGTCGTGGACTCTCCGAACGGGCCGGCGGCCGGATCGGGCATCTCGAAGGCGAGTTCGGGGAGGGCCGACGTGCCCGCGTGCAGCGACGCGAGCATCATGCGGACGCCGGGCACGATCGCGCCGCCCTGGAAGGCGCCCTGCCCGTCGACGAAGTCGATGGTGATGGCGGTGCCGGCGTCGATGACGACGCACGCCTGCTTGGCGAGGCGCCACGCCCCGAACGCGGTGAGCATGCGATCGACACCCAGCGTGGAGGCGTCGTCGAGCGCGTGGTGCATGGGGGGGAGCAGGTCGCGGCCCATCCACGCGATCGGGGCGGCGGACGCCTGCGCGAGGGCCTTGGCGATCGGCTCGGCCGCGGCGTCGTTGACCGAGGCGATGACGGCCCGCGTGGCGTCGGCATCGGCCAGGGCTGCGGAGATCTCACTCACGAGTGCGGCTGCGTCGCGCGCGGGCACCACACCACGCTCGTCGAGTTCGCCCGCGCGGAGCAGCCCCCAGCGGGCACGCGTATTGCCGACAGCGATGAGGAGGGTGGGCGCGGACACGGGCAAGGGTAGACGGGGGACCTCCTGGCCCAGTTCGCCCCGACCCGGAGTTCGCTCAGTGGCGACCGCCGCGCCGGCCGCGCGTCATGCCGGCTGCGGCGCCGACGGCCAGCGCCGCGAGCGCGCCGCCCGGCGCGGGGGCGGCGCCGGCGGGGAGTGGTGTGTCA
>JAUIFD010000114.1 GCA_030429485.1 Phycisphaerae bacterium
CGGTGCCGAAGAAGCTTCCGCCGAAGCGTCTGAAGGGGAAGATCCGGACCGGTCGGAGGTAAGCACTCTTCCGGGTTGGCGTACGGGTGACTTGATCGAAGATTGCCACTGGCTTGAGAGCAGGCCCGTGGCATGGTTCTTCGTTCGCCAGAGTCGCCGGTGCGATCGCGCTAGCATCCGTCGTGCGACGCTTTGCAGCGACGGTGCATCTGGTCACGCTGGGGCTCTGGCTCTCCGTGCTCGCCTCGGCTGGGGTGATGGCGGCGCTGGCCTTTCCGACGATGAAGGAGCTCGCGCCGGCTCTTGGCGAGTTTGAGGCGTACGAGGCGCCGCACTGGCCGCTCGCGGCGGGCACGCTCGCGGCACGCGGGTTCATGATCGCGGAGTGGGCGACGATCCCCGCCTTTGTGCTGACGGTGCTGACCTTGCCGTCGGTGCTGCCAGGGCGCTCGGCATGGGTGAACTTCCTCCGCGTGCTCATCCTGGTCGGGATCGGAGCCTTGGGGTGGAAGTACCACGTCCGTGACTCGGCGGTCTTTGAGGGCACGCTCAACGAGTACCGCGATTCGGCGCGGGCAGGCGAGATGGAGTCGGCCGCGTCGGCGCGGATGAGCCTCGACTCGACGCACCGGGAGCTCGCGCTGACGTACGAAGCGGTGACTGGGCTCGTGCTCGTTCTCTTCGTGTTGTCGTGCTACGCCGCGACGCATCGCCCGGGGGAAGACCGTGGCGACTGATGGCGAGGTGCTGACCCCTGAGAACCCTCGGGGATTGCGCGATCTGCCCTTTGCCGTCCCGAACGTGACCTCAGCAGAACGAGCCAGGGCTCGCCGGATTGCCGATGCGCTCCGCGCGCACTACCCCGACGCGCATTGCGAGCTGAACTACCGCACGCCGCACGAACTCCTGATCGCGACGATTCTCTCAGCGCAGACGACGGACGTTGGGGTGAACAAGGCGACGCCTGCCCTGTTCAAGCGGTTCCCGAAGCCCATGGACTACGCCGCGTCGTCGGCGGCCGAGATCGAGCCGTTCGTGAAGAGCCTGGGGTTCTTCCGCCAGAAAGCCAAGAGCGTGCACTCGGCGATGACCGACGTGGTGGAGCGGTTCGGGGGCGAGGTGCCGCGGACGATGGATGAGCTCCTCACGCTCAGGGGTGTCGCCAGGAAGACCGCGAACGTGGTGCTGGGCAACGCGTTCGGGATCAACGTGGGGTTTGTGGTGGACACCCACATCGAGCGCCTGAGCAAGCGGTTTGGGTTGGCGGATTGGGACGCAAACGTGCAGCAGGTGGAGCGGCGTCTGTGCGCCCTGATGCCGAGGGATCGTTGGTGCGAGCTCTCGCACCAGATCATCTGGCACGGTCGGCGAGCTTGCCAAGCGCGCCGGAAAGGGTGTGGGGATCACCCTGTCTGCCGTGGTTACGGGACCTGCTGCGAACTCCGCGGATAGTCAGACCAAGGCGAGGTCCGGGAAGACGCCGCTGAGGGCCGAGCGTTGAACGTGCGCGCTCGCGAGCGCGCGCCGAATCGGTGCGCGCGCTCCATTACGGAGCGCGCCGCGATGAGGCGCGCTCGGCCTGGCACCCTTGTCTGAATGGCGTGGGGCGTGATCTGCGCGTTGGCACGGGTGTTGCCTTGTAGTCCATCGTGATGGGACACCGGCACGCGAGATATGCGGCGCGCCGGCGGATGGACGGACCTTCGCAGGTCGTGCTCGTTCACGTGTGTGGGCAGCCGATCGGCATGCTTCGCCTGTTGTCGGAGAGTCGAGGATGGTCGCTGATTCAATGCGGATCCCCGAGACAGGCGATGCGGGAGTTGCTCGTGTTGCGGCCGAAAGCGGTCGTCGCGTCAGCGAGCGAGGCTTCACCGATGGTCCGCGCGCTGGTGGCAGCGGTTCGCCGGACGCGTTGTGCGGAACTGATGGCGGTCATCGCGACGGACGCCGCGATCGAACGCGAGTTGCGATCCGCGGGAGCGGACGCGGTGATGCTCTGGCCCGAGCAGGCGGGAGTGCTGGACGAACTTGTCGGGGCGTTCGCTTGACGCCCCGTTGACTTGAGAGGGGCTTCGCCCACTCGCCGAGACGCCGCACGACGCCCAACCGCGTGGTGCGGGATTGACAAACGGAATCTCTTCTCTCCTCCTCACTCGCACCACGCTTACCGGCGTGGGGCGGGATTGAACGAAACGGAATCTCTTCTCTCCTCCTCACTCGCACCACGCCTACCGGCGTGGGGCGGGATTCAGAGAAGACTCGGTAGCCCTGGAGGATGGCAATGCGTTTGGTCAGTCGCTTTGGGTTCATCACGAAGACGATCACGGCACTGCGGGAGGCGCCGCCTCGCCTGGCTTGGCGGGTGCGTCGTGCGGAGGCTGTGGCGATGTCTCAGCACCGCGTGCTGGGAAGCTCACGAGTCAGCCCCGCCTGAGCGGTGGGCCCAGATTCGCTTCACTCGACCGATCGGCGAGTGAGGAGAAAGCCCCGGCGGATCGAGAGGTCCGTACGCGGGCTTTTTGGTCTTTGCGTCCAGTTCGATGATCATCGTTCCTCGGCTCACCTTCACTCGCGCTGCGTGGAGTTTGTGGCGCGGGCTTTTCAAGGGGTGGTTGCTCGGCGTGAGTGGGATCTCGCCGCGTGCCTCGAGGGCACAAGCATGGCAAAGAAAGACCCGCTTCGCATCGTGCGAAGCGGGTCTTCTTGTTGCCCGGTTGAGGAGAGACCGGTTCGTTATGCGGATTCAGCGAGCGTGCGGAGCAGACGCCCGCGTGAGATTCCGAGCAGCTCGGCAGCCTTGGTCTTGTTGCCGCCTGTCTCGTCGAGCGCCCTTTGGACCCAGAGCTTCTCCATGACCTCGAGCGGCTTGATCTCGGCCCGCTGCTCGAGGCTGCCCACCGTGCCCGCGATGCCAGGGCCGTCCAGCGATCTGGCGAGGCGCTCGGGCAGGTGCTCGGCGTGAATCGCGAGCCGTCCCTCGGCGTCGGTCTCGGCGAAGACATACGCGTGCTCGATCGCGTTGCGCAGCTCGCGGATGTTGCCGGGCCAGTCGTACGAGGTCAGCAGCTCCATCGCATCCGGAGCGACGCTCACCTGCGCCGGGTCCTCGCCGTAAGACTCGGCCAGCTCGGTGAGCAACCGCTCGACGAGCCTGTGCAACTCGCCCGGACGCTCGCGAAGCGGCCGAAGGTGGACGCGGACAACGTCGAGGCGATAGAGCAAGTCCTTGCGGAACTCACCCGCGTCGGCCATGGACCACAAATCGCGGTGCGTTGCGGCGACGATGCGGATGTTGACCGGAATCTGCTCGGATGATCCGAGCGGTGTGACGGTCTTGTCCTGGATCAGTCGGAGCAGCCGCGCCTGGTTGGTGGGATCGAGCTCGCCGATCTCGTCGAGCATGAGCGTGCCGCCGTCGGCGCACCGCGCAAAGCCCACGGTCGCGCGATCGGCGCCGGTGAAGGCGCCTCGCTCGTGTCCGAACATCTGGCTCTCGAACAGCGATTCGCGAAGCGTGGTGCAGTCCACCGCAACAAACGGCCCACCCGATCGGGGGCTCAGGGCGTGAATCCGCTTCGCAAGTACTTCTTTCCCCGTGCCGCTTTCGCCCGTGATCAGGACACCCACGTCCCGCTTGGCGATGGCGGCGAGTCGCGTACGGTCGCGCACGCCTCCTCTCTCTCTCCCACTCTTGTCACTTTCCTCCGGCCGGGCGCTAGCCCGACACCTGCCGGGGGCAGAATAGCGGTTTGTCCAGAAAAGCGAACATCCGGGGATCGAGAATGTGGAAAGCTGGCAAAAACCCCTGTACGGGTCCTGGGTACCGGACCTGCTGGTCGATCCAGGTTCTGGTGCTGCCGGGCCATGCCGGATCGTCATTACTCTGGTGAGGTCCGCGATGGGGCTTCGACATGGGTGAGCAGACAATTCGCTCCGCGTCAGGGGGAGAGGATGACCGGCGCGGCATCCGCAACGTGCTCCGCGACCTCGACGCCCTTGAGCGGATGCTGGCGGAGGAGCGGTTTGAGTCTGACCGCCGACGGATCGGGGCCGAGCAAGAACTCGTGCTCGTCGACCGAACTCTCCACCCGGCGTCGGTGGGTCCGGAGGTGCTGGGCCGAGTGACAGATCCGCGGGTGGTGCC
Source organism: Phycisphaerae bacterium (assembly GCA_030429485.1). Lineage (GTDB taxonomy): Bacteria > Planctomycetota > Phycisphaerae > Phycisphaerales > UBA1924 > JAUIFD01. The sequence goes on from JAUIFD010000114.1 coordinate 4,145, forward strand.
GGAACTGGCGCGGTTTAACTTGGAGTTCAACTGCGATCCGATCGACCTGGCCGGCGATTGCCTCACGACGCTTGAGCGGCAACTCAAGGAGGCGTTCGACGTCATCGCGTCCGCCGCGAGCGAGTTCGGCGCAACGCCGGTGCTCACCGGGATCTGTCCGACGCTCGAGCTGGCGCACCTGACGCACGACAACATCACGCCTCGTGATCGGTACTACGCCCTCGACGAGATGCTCCGGCGCATGCGAGGCTCGGACTACGAGCTGCGTATCGAGGGCGCCGACGAGCTGATCGTCAAGCACCGCAACGTGATGTTGGAGGCGGTCAACACGAGCTTTCAGGTGCACTATCAGGTCTCGCCCATGGAGTTCGCGTCGGCGTACAACACGGCCCTGGCCGTCGCTGCGCCAGTGCTCGCGGCGAGCGTCAACTCGCCGATTCTCTTCGGCAAGCGCCTGTGGCGCGAGACGCGCATCGCGCTGTTCCAGCAGGTGATCGACACACGCACCGCCGGCGTTGGGCAGCGAGAGATGGTGGGTCGGGTGCGATTCGGCGAGCGCTGGGTCGAACAATCCGTGCTCGAGGTGCTGCGCGCGGATGTCGCGCGATTCCGTCAGATCTTGACCGTCGATGATGAAAACATCGAAGACCCCTTCGAGGCGCTCGAGGCGGGGCGCACGCCGAAGCTCAACGCGTGGCAAGCGTTCAACGGGTGCGTGTACCGGTGGATGCGTCCGTGCTACGGCGTCACCGACGGGAAGCCCCACCTGCGCATCGAGAACCGCGTGCTGCCCTCGGGGCCGACGATCGAGGACGAGGTCGCCAACGCGGCGCTCTGGATCGGGCTCATGAGCGAGGGGGTGCATGCCTGGCGCGATCTGCCGGATCGGATGGAGCTGCGCGAGGCGCGGTCCAACTTCCTGCGTGCCGCGCAGAACGGGCTGGCTTGCCATGTGACCTGGCTCGATGGCGCGGAGCGCCCGATCAGCGAGTTGCTTGCGGAGGAGCTGATCCCGATGGCTCGCCGGGGGCTGGAGCGTGCGGGCGTAGCCGATGCCGAGCGACACCTGTCGCTGATCGAGGAACGTGTGCGCACCCGCCAGACCGGCGCACAGTGGATGCTCGATTCGATCGCCAAGTTGCGTGGGCAGGGCACACGCGCGCAGCGCCTCGACTGCCTCATGCGTTCGATCGTCGAACAGCAGCGATCAGGCAGGCCCGGTCACACCTGGGCGCCCGCAGAACTCGACGAAGACGAGGGCTTCCGTCGGTCGTTCGCGACGGTGTCGCAGTGCATGACGACCGATCTCTTCACGGTCGGAGAAGAGGAGTGCATCGATCTCATCGCGTCGATCATGGACTGGGAGCGTCTCAGGCACATCCCCGTCGAGAACGAGCGGCACGAACTGGTCGGGCTCGTCTCGTACCGCGCCCTGTTGCGGATGCTCGGTCAGCACGACAGCCAGGCGCGCCGCCATACCATCTCGGCCCGGGAGGTCATGGTGCCAGACCCGGTGACGGTGACGCCCGACACCAAGTCGATCGAAGCGATCAAGCTGATGAGGGAGCATCACGTGTCGTGCCTGCCGGTGGTCGAGGATGGGAGGCTGGTGGGGATCGTGTCGGAGCGGGATTACGCGCAGATCGCTCGCCGACTCCTGGAGCGGGCCCTGGGCGAACTCGACGCGTGACCTTCGCGAACGCACCGGCTGAGGAGCGTTCAGCAGTCCCGCGTGTCGAGCGGGTCATCGGCGAGCGCAGCGGCACGGCGCCCGGTCCCACGTTGATTGTCGTTGGAGGCGTGCATGGTAACGAGCCGGCGGGCGTGGTCGCGGCTGAACGTCTGCTGCGCGCGATCGACGAGGGCGGCGGGCTCCGGCGCGGTCGCTTTCTCGCGCTGCGCGGCAATACGGCGGCGCTGGCGGTTGAAGCGGCCGAGGCGTGGACACGCCCGCGGTATTTTGACCACGATCTCAACCGCCTGTTCGGCGAGGCCCGGCGAGAGGACGGAATCGAAGCTCGCGAGCGCGACGAGCTGTGCGCCGCTGTGGCCGACGCGGTACGGGGATCGCACGGAGCGAGCGTCGTGCTCGATCTGCACACCGTGTCCTCGCCGAGCCCGCCGTTCATCGCGGTGGAGGATGCGCTCCCCGCGCGGCGGTTCGCGATGCGATTTGGGCTCCCGCTCGTGCTCGGTATCGAAGAGGAGCTCAGCGGCTTGCTGATGGACTTCGCGACACGGGAGCTGTCCTGTGTCGCGCTCACCGTCGAGGCCGGTCGCCACCAAGACAAGTCGGCTGCTCGGCTGCACGAGTGCGTCATCCGCATCGCCCTCGTCGAGCTGGGCATGGTTGATCCGGATGGCGTCGTTGGTGATGAGGTGTCCGCCCAAGGCGAACTCCGGGCCGCCAGCTCGGGGCGGGGGCGGCACGTCTATGACGTGCGCCACCGTGCGGTGATCAGCGACCCGCGCTTCTCGGTTCTCGCCGGCATGGAGGCGTTCACGCCGGTGCGAGCAGGGAGGACTGTCATCGCTGAGCAGGGCGGTCGCCCGGTCGTGGCCCAGGAGTCCGGCCTGCTGTTCATGCCAAACCGACAGCACACACACCGCGTGGGCGACGACGCGTACTTCGTCGTCCGGCGTGTCGGGCGGGTCTGGCTCGGGCTATCGGCGTGGCTTCGGTCGCGCGAGTGGCTGCACGCGGCGCTGCCCCGTGTGCTGCCGGGTGTGCGCCGCTGTCCACGGCGCACTGGTGGCTTCCTCGTAGCGCCGGAGATCGCATCGGTCTTTCGGCGGCAGATATTCCACCTCCTCGGGTATCGGTTGGTGCGATTCACGAAGCCGCCCCGCGTGAACCCGTTGCGCCGCGCGCTCGGCGGCACGTGGCTCGGCGTGCGGGCGATCGGCAAGATGCTCGCCGGGCTTGCGCACGGGGGCGAGCGTGGCGCCCTGCCCGACGAACGGGACGCGGACTGGGTCGTCAGGCGGCGCACGCTCGATCGCGAGGCAGAGCACGCGGGCGCGTACGATTGACACCCAGCGGAGGTTGCACCGATGTTCCTGAGGATGGTGTACGACGACAAGCTCGCCCAAGCGGCGTACGTGATCGGGTGTCAGAAGACGGGTGAAGCGATCGTCATCGATCCGGAGCGGGATGTCGATCGCTACGTCGACCTCGCAAAGGCGAACGGGCTGCGCCTCGTTGCGACCGCCGAGACGCACATCCACGCCGACTTCGTCTCGGGCTCGCGCGAGCTCGCGGAGCGGGTCGGCGCCCGGGTGTACGTCTCGGACGAGGGCGACGCCGACTGGAAGTACGAGTGGCTCGACAAGCGGAGCGCCGGCGGGTCGTACGACTTCGTGCGACTCACAGACGGCGACACGTTCCGTATCGGAAACATCGAGTTTCGCGTCGTCCACACGCCCGGGCACACGCCTGAGCACATCGTCTTCGTCGTGACCGACCATGGTTCGGGAGCGACGGAGCCCATCGGCGTCTGCACGGGCGACTTCCTCTTCGTCGGCGACCTCGGACGACCGGACCTGCTGGAAACCGCCGCGGGTCAGTCCGGCGCGATGGAGCCCTCCGCGCGACGCCTCTTCAGAACGCTCAAGACGCTCGACGGCGTGCCGGACTACGTCCAGGTGTGGCCCGCCCACGGCGCCGGCAGCGCGTGCGGCAAGGCGCTCGGGGCTGTGCCGACGAGCACAATCGGGTACGAAAAGCGATTCAATCCCGCACTGCGGGCGGCGAGTTCGGAGCAGGCGTTCGTGGACTTCATCTTGGCGGGCCAGCCCGAGCCGCCGCTCTACTTCGCGAACATGAAGCGCGACAACAAGATCGGTCCCCCAGTGCTCGGCGGAGTCCCGTGTCCGGCCCGCATGAGCGCGGAGGAACTGCTCGCTCTCGATCCACGCCAGGTCGCGATCATCGACACGCGCACCTGGGATGCGTTCCGCGAAGGGCACGTGCCCCGGTCATTGAGCTTCCCACTCACACGCTCGTTCAACACCGACGCGGGTTCGATGGTGCGCGACACCGAAGCGATGTACCTGGTCGTGACGCCCGAGCGCCTCGAAGAGGCGGTCCGTGACCTCATCCGGGTCGGGCTTGATCACGTGCAGGGATGGACGGACGCGGCGGAGATCGAGGCGCTGCGGGGGTCGAGCCACCTCGCGACAACCGCCGAGGTGGATGCGGAGCGGGCTGCGGAGTTGGTCGAGTGCGGCGCTGTGCGCGTGCTCGACGTTCGTCGCGCGACGGAGTTCGCGGGTGGGCACCTGCCCGGCGCGGTCAACATCGCCCATACGCGCTTGGCTTCCCGCCTCGACGAGGTGCCCGATGGGCCCGTGCTCGTCAACTGCCAAGGGGGCACGAGGTCCGCCCGCGCGGTGGCGTATCTGACTCGCGCGGGGCGCGAGGTCACCAACCTCCGAGGCGGTTTCATGGCGTGGAGCAAGCTCGCCGCGCCGGTGGAATCATGAGTTCCGTTATCGGGCTCGCCGACGCGCCCGCCCATCCTCATCCTGGCGCACCGGAGTCGGCGAGCCGATAGCACGTGTGTCGCGCTTCTCACCATGCTTGCACCGCAGGTCAATCGCGTGGTCGTCCTTGGCGGTGGTACCGCTGGGTTCTTGTGCGCGCTCGCGCTGCGCAAGACGCTGCCGCAGCTCGATGTCGTCGTGGTGCGATCGACCAAGATGGGCGTGATCGGGGTCGGTGAGGGCACGATCGTCTCGGTCGTGCACTTTCTCCATAACTTCCTCGGGCTCGATTCCCAGGCGTTCCACGCGGCCGTCGAGCCGAGCCTCAAACTCGGCATCCGGTACCTCTGGGGCGATCGACCGTTCTTCCACTACACCTTTACGCCACAGCTCACCGGCCGCCCAGAGGGGCTCACACTCGCGACGGGGTACTACTGCGACGAGGATCTCGAGTTTGCCGACATGGGTTCGGCGCTCATGGCGTCCGATAAGGCCTGCCTCCGCGGGCCCGGCGGCGCGCCCATGCTCGGGGGTGGTTTCGCGTACCACCTTGAGAACCGCAAGTTTGTCGAGCACCTCGAGTCCCTCGCCGACACTGCCAGCCTGACCAAGATCGATGACATCGTCCAGGACGTCGAGCGCGACGAGCACGGCGTCAAGTCGCTCGTGCTGAGCTCGGGCCAGCGCGTCGAGGGCGACTTGTTCATCGATTGCTCCGGGTTTCGGAGCGAGCTGCTCGGGCGCACGCTCGGTGCCGAGCGGGTCGATTTCTCCGACGCACTGCTCTGTGACAAAGCGGTTGTCGGGGGGTGGGCGCGCACCGACGAGTCGTATCACCCGTTCACGACCGCGGAGACGATGGATGCCGGTTGGGCGTGGCGCATCGAGCACGACGATCTCATCAACCGCGGGTACGTTTTCTCGTCAGCCTTCCTCGCACCGGAAGAAGCCGAGGCGGAACTACGCCGCAAGAACCCGAAGATCGGCGAGACGCGGGTTGTGCCGTTTCCTGCGGGCGTGTACCGAGAGACCTGGCGCGACAACGTGATCGCGATCGGCAACTCGGCGGGCTTCGTCGAGCCGCTCGAAGCGACCGCGATCGGGATGATCTGCGACGGCGTGCTCAACGTCGTGCGCGCGCTCGAGTCTTCGGGGTGCCGGCCCATGCCCGCGCAGCGCCGCCACTACAACCAGATGATCTTCAAGAACTGGACGATCATCCGCGACTTCCTCGCGATGCACTACAAGTTCAACACCCGCTTGAACACGCCCTTCTGGCGCGCGGCACGCGAGGACGTCTCGCTCGGCGACATCGCGCCCCTGTGCGACTATTACCGGGAGGTAGGCCCCGATTTCTCGCTGCTCGGCACGGACCTCAAACGCGACTTCTTCGGGGCCGAGGGGTATCTCGCCATGCTCGTCGGGCAGCGCGTGCCCTTCGCGCGCGAGGTCGACGTCTCGGCCAAGGAACGCGCAGCCTGGGACGCCCATCGGCGTTCGCTTGCCCTGCGCGCTCGGGACGGCATGGGCGTACGCGAGTGCTGCGAGTGGCTGCGCAGCCGGGGGTTGCCCCAGGTCGTGCGAGGACAGGGCGCGCTCGGATGGGCCTAGGGCGGCTGCACGTCCGGTAATAACCGCGTGATCGGACTGGGGTCGCTCGGGGAATGCCCAGTTTGAAGTCCGACAACCAAAGAAACCGGCGATTCGTTTGATTCTCGTTGCACACGTGCCCGGACCTGCTAGGGTTGGCGCGTTGGGAGTCCTCGCGACTCATTGGCAGTTGAGACAGACAAGACACGTCCGGAAAAGGGAGATGCGTATGCGTCGTGATTCTGTAGCTATCGATGCGTCCCGTTGGTCCGCATATACCGCGGCCGGCGTTGCGGCTGCCACCGGCGGCATGATGACTTCCGAGGCTTCGGCCGACATCACCGTCGTTGATGTGAACGTGACCCTCGAAGACCGCACCCAGGGTGACGGCTACTTCGACGTCTTCGGGCCTTACGGCTTCGGCGGCGGGGGCGCCTCGTTCATCTTCCAGCAGGCGTTCAACGAGACCGGATCCAACGAGGGCGTTCTGGTGATGGTCGGCCTTGGCAACATCGACATCGCCGGGTTCGGGGCCGGTCCGTACTGGTACCCCTCGAACCTCGCCTACGGCGCGAACCTCTCGGCGAACTCGTTCGGTATGCCCGCCAGCGTGCGTGGCGACATGGCGTGGGGTGCGGGCTACACCTCCAGCCAGTTCCTGAGCGCCGGCAAGAGCTACGTCGGCTTCCGCTTCGATCTCGGCGGCGGCACCCAGTACGGGTGGGCCGAGCTCGACGTGTACGGTGCTCCGGACAACCGGGCCGAGTTCATCCGCTACGCCTACGGCGATGTCGATGAAGCGGTGCAGGTCGGCGTCGTGCCGGCTCCGGGCGCCCTGGCAGGATTGGCCCTCGGCGCCGCTGGCGTCTCCGGGTGGCGTCGTAACCGCCGCGCGTAGGGCACAATGGTCACTTCAACCGATCGAAGACCGCCCGCCTCGTGCGGGCGGTCTTTCTTGCGCCCGCGGTGGCAGGCAATCGTCGGCGTTCCTTGTCCTAGGGTGAGCATCGCGGAAGATCGGGCCGATAGCCCGAGGGTCCAGTGTCACCGCACCGAGAGGGCTCGACCATGTCAGAGGCCGGTTCGCGCAAGCTCCTGCTTATCGGATGGGACGGGGCCGATTGGGAGCACATCAACCCGCTGCTCAAGCAGGGGCTCTTGCCGCACCTCCAGCGCTTCATCGACCAGGGGACGACGGGCAATCTCGCGACGCTCGGGCCGGTCCTGTCGCCCATGCTGTGGAACTCCGTCGCGACGGGCAAG
>JAUIFD010000288.1 GCA_030429485.1 Phycisphaerae bacterium
GGAGGCAACGACTCGCGGTTGCGGGTCAGCTCTTCGAGCGGTCCCAGGACGAGGGTCAGTGGTGTGCGCAGCTCGTGGCTGGCGTCGGCGAAGAACTGTGTCTTGACCCGGTCGAGCTCGCGCAGCCCGGTCGCCCGGCGTGGGTGCCGCTCGATCGACACGTCCGAGAGCGGCGCCGGGGGACCGGCCCGACGCTCGGACGACACCCGCACCTTCGCGCCACGCTTGCCGGAGGTCGGCGCGAACACTCCGAACGCGAAGCACTCGGGACATCGCTCCCAGCGCTTGTCCGCCTCGTGACCGCAGCTCTGACACGCGAAGCGAGTCACGCGCTCGCTCCCGCCGCGGGCGGCGGCGTCGTGGTGGCCACCGTCTTCCAGAACGGACGAGGGCCCACCTGATCGCTGAACAGCAGGATGGCGAGCAGGGCGTGCTCGAGCGCTGCGTCGAGGTGATCGACGAGACGGATCTTGTCGGGCTGCGACTTGAGCCCCTCCTCGTGCGCCCACGCGCACTCGACCTCGAGGTGCTCGAGCGTGCAGGCGAGCTCCTCGGACGCCGGATCGCGCGGGACGATGCGCAGCACCCCCGTCGCGTCCTCGGCGGTGAGCAGGCACTTGCTCGGCACGAGCGGGAGCCACAGCAGCTTGATGCTCTTGCCGTGCGCGGGGCGTTCGTCCACGGGGAGCAGGTCGGCACCGATCTCGACGTACGCGGTGCCGAAGCCGAGCTCGCGGCCGAGGCTGCGGTGCAGACCGAACGCGTCGCCGCTGGACAACGGACGTTGCGGAGACACGCGCTCCAACTGCTTGCGCCGCGGGTAGTACAGGAGCGTGTTCGAGCCTTCGGTCATACGTCTCCCTCGATCGCATGCCGCGAGGCGTGCGAATCCCTCCGCGCGATCAACCAGCGCGAAACCCGCCCAAAGCGCGTAGTGCCACCGGCTCGGCTGCGATCCGGCAAGAACGCGCGACAGTCTCTACCCACGTAATTGCGGGCGGATCGGAGGTTTCACCGTTTTTCTGGTCGAGTTCGCCGTTGGTCAGCGCCGCACAGCTTCTGGGAGCAGGGACTGCGGCGTCGCCCCCATAAGGGCACAGCAAGCGGACGGAAGCACATGCGCCCCAGGCACACGCCTGGACCTTGCAAACGTACTTGTGAACCTCGTCTACGGGCAGGAGCTATTGGGTGCCCCCGGAGTTCCTAGGAAGGGACCACCGGTCATCGTGGAGTAGGTCGCAGTGGCATCACACCCGCCGGGCGCATCTAGTGCTGCCGGCATGCTCGTGCCCGGGTTCAGCTGTCGCGCACGCGCGACGCTATGGTCAACGGCAGTCCACGTAACCCGAGCCACCTCGACACCCGAGAAGCGAAGAAGCAGGTCCCCACCACTGTTCGCGAACCTCATGCTCGAGCCGTATGCGTAGTCCACGGGCAAGCCGTGATTCTCGAGCGGGTCGGTGCTCTGCCCGAATACGAAGTATCCGCTTGGAGCGACCGTCCCTGACAGCACCGAGTGCGATACTCCTCCAGTCTCGATGCTCAAGCCGGAGAGTGCGAGGGCACAAGAACCCGTGTTCTGAACCTCAAACCACTCACCTCTATCGATGGCACCCGACTGTGAAGCGACCATGATCTCGGTGATCTGCAGCGACTCAGGAGTTGGCGCACACGTCGGCGGCCCTCCGTCCGGTGCCACGCCTCCGTCGGCCGCGGGATAACGAATGTCGCAAACGCCCTCCGTGCAGCCGATCAACACCGGCATTTCGCCGCCCATGGCCATCCACACGGCCACGCAGTCGACTCCGCAACAATCGCCGGGAACCTCGACCGTGCATTCCATTCCGGCATCGCGCGGGGACCCGGAATCCGAAGGGCTCAATCCTGCGTCGTCACGCCCGCCGTCGACCGCGATCTCGCCCGCATCAGGGACACCCGCATCACGAGGCGGAAAGCCAGCGTCGAGACCCGCATCGCCTGGAGCCCCAGCGTCCATCCCGGCGTCGCCGGGAGATCCACGCAGGGCTTCGGTGTCGAACACGCAACCCTGGGC
>JAUIFD010000289.1 GCA_030429485.1 Phycisphaerae bacterium
GTGGCGTGGTCGTGGTGCGTTACGGCGAAAATCCGATGAAGGTCATCGAAAACGTCAAAAAACAAATCAACCAGCTCGCGCCCTGTAGCATTCGGTTGTTGAGAATCCATTTGCAAATCCTGACCATGGCCCTCCTCGCCATCCCCCTCGCCGCCCTCCCGGGGTGTGGCCGCGACGAGCCAACGCCCGAGGTGGTCGTGTCCATTCCCCCCCTCGGCTGGGTGGCCCGCTCGCTCGCTGGCGACGGGGTGCAGGTCCGCACCCTCATCCCGCCGGGCGTCTCCGTGCACGGGTTTGAACCCACGGCTGACGACGCAGCGGCGATCGCTGGAGCCCGGGTGGTGCTCGAGGTCGGGTACGGACTCGAGGGCAGCGTCGGGAGTGTCATCAATCAGCGCGCAAAGCACGCGACACGAGTGCGATGGAGCGATCATCTCGACGAAGAAGAATCAGGCGACGACCATCACGACGCGCACGACCACGAAGGGCATAGCCACGACGGGCACGCGCACGGCTCCCTCGATGCCCACCTGTGGCTCGATCCGCAGCTCGTGGACATCTTGCTCGAACCGGTCGCCGATGCGATGCGCGACGCGGGGCTTGCGGTCGATGACTCGCGTCTCGTCGCGACTCGCGTCGATGTGCGCACCGTTGATGCCGAGTACCACACGCGCCTCGAACCGTTCGCGGGACGCGCCATCGTGACCCAGCACGACGCGTGGAGTCGTCTCGCGGAGCGGTACGGACTGCGCGTGTTGCGCGTCGTCGTGCCGCGTGGACAGCTCGAGCCTTCCGCGGACGAGATCGCGAAGGTCGCCGAAGCGATCCGTGCGCGGGAAGTCGCCGGACTGTTCACCGAGCCGCAGCTCGACAGCACGATCCTCGCACGCCTCGCCGAAGCGAGCGACGTCCCGCTGGGCACGCTCGACCCACTGGGCGATGGCGATTGGCCACAGATGATGCGCCGAAACCTCGACGAACTCGTCCGCGTGCTGAGCGAAAGCGAGGACCGCGAGGCGAACGGCGCAGAGTCCGATGCTGAGGGCGAACGCGGATGACCGCCCCTGCGCATGCCGAGGGGAAAGGAGCGGACATCGCGTTTGACGGTGTGTCGTTCTGGTACCCGGATACCGGGCGAGCCCGCGTGCTCGATGGGATCGATCTCCGTGTCGAGCACGGCGAACGCCTGGGCGTGCTCGGGCCGAACGGCGGCGGCAAGACCACGCTCGTGAAGCTCATCCTCGGTTTGCTTGAACCCTCCGAAGGCTCGGTGCGCGTCGCGGGGATGACGCCAGACCGCGCACGCGGCCGGGGGCTCATTGGGACCGTTGAGCAGCGGTCGGGTGCGGAGCGTTCGTTTCCGATTGCTGTGCGCGACGCGGTAGCGCTGGGGGCATCTTGGAAGTTGCGGGGCACCGCCCGCCTCAGCTCCGACGCGAACGCACGGGCTGAGCGTGCGCTCACGCTCACCGGAGCCGCGGACTTTGCGGACAAGCCGATCGGGCGACTCTCCGGTGGGCAGTTTCAACGTGCGATGATTGCGCGCGCGCTCGCGCCAGAGCCGCGCGTGCTCTTGCTCGACGAGCCGACCGTCGGGATCGACGTCGCGGGGCAGGCGGCGTTCGGCGAGATGCTCGACCGCATTCAGGGCGAACTCGGCACGACCATCGTCGTCGTCACGCACGATCTCCGTGCGATCGCAGCGGGTTGCGACCGCGTCGCGTGCGTGTCGCGCACGCTGCACGCCCATACCGCGCCCTCGGGGCTCACGCCGGGCGTGCTCGCGGAGGTCTTCCGCCACGAGATCGAGGGCGTGTTCGGTGCGCTGCATCTTGATGCGCACACCGCAGCAGAGTGTGACGACCCGACCCACGCCTCGGAGGCCCACGAACACGCGCACGATCACGGATGCTGCCAGCACAGCAAGCCGCCTGGTGCCGCCGGCACAAGCGATCCCGACGAGGACGCGCCATGAGAACGATTGAGTATCTCTTCGGCGCCAGCGCGGATCAGTTCTGGCCGCCGGTCTTGGTCGCGCTCGTCATCG
>JAUIFD010000115.1 GCA_030429485.1 Phycisphaerae bacterium
CGGGCCGGGTGCGCCTCGCAGAGCGAGTGGTGCGCCGGGAGGGGCGCAGCGTGGCCCGGTGCTCGAACCACCAGTGCACGAGCGGGTCGCGGAGGATGCGCAATGGTCTTCCGCGACTGGCGAACCCCTTCATGCGCTCCTCCGAACTCCAGCGGTAGATCGACGCGATCGACACCTGCAACAAGCGTGCGGCTTGCTGTGGTGTGAGCACGGGCGGGAACCGTTCTCCGTCGAGCGGTTGAAGCACCGGGATGGCGTCCATGATGCGTTCCTTTCGATCGGTGGCAGAACGCTCGCGGACGCGGGCGAGCGTCCGCGAGCGGGTTGTGCTAGTGCTTGCGATCGGGCCTTCGCGCGGGCGGAGAATGCCGGTTGGGCCACTTCTGCTCCCGCGGCCGCCGTCGGGGCCGACGCGGGTCGTTGTGGTAGAAGCAGATGCGTTCGTAGAGAGACAGGAGGACCTCGCGCATCTCGAACGAGATCGCCAGGGCGAACGCGAGCGTGAGCATGACGAACATCGCGAGCGTGGCGGGAACAAAGACCAGCGTGTCAACGAGACTGGGCATGGAGTGCCTCCTATCGCCAGATGCGCGAGAACCGCCCGGCGGGCGCATCGGAACGCGCCGGGGTCGGCGTCCCGCCACTTCCGCCGCCCGCCGCGAGCAGCACGATGAACCCGATGGCGATGCCGAACATCGCCTCGACCGTCGAGATGTCACCGAGCGACCAGCCTTCGCGCGCCGCGATGCGCGCCGCGACGAAGGCGAGGATCAGGGTGACGACGAGCGTGCCCAGTGCGGAGAGTCTCATGGTCTCACCTCCTTGAGTCGCGTCGCGATCCGGAACAGCCCCCAGGCGGTCACAACGACAATGGCTGGCGTGGCGATGGCGGGATCGACTTTGACGTGGGCGTCGGGGCCAACCCAGCCGAAGTGCCGTGCCGCGAGGTAGACCGCAACGACCAACACGACACAGCGGACGATGTGTGCTCTGGGCGCGAGCATCACCAGCGGCTCGCGACTTGGACGAGACGGCCGAGTTCCTGGGACTGACTCGTGAAGCTCATCAGGTCTGCACAGAACTCGTACGCTGGCTTACCGTTGACCTCGGAGGCGATGCGGAGGAGTCTGTCTGTGTCGACTTCCTCGGGCTCGGCGCCGACCCCGATCGCGGCGATCCCGTGCCCGCGCGCCTTGAGCGCCGTGGCGGTCTTCACGGGGTCGCGCCACGCGGTGTGCTTGCCGTCGGTGACGAGGATGATCTCGAAGCGCACTCCAGGGTGGGCGTCGGTGATGCGGCCCGCGGCCCGCAGCGCCTCGACGAAGTTGGTGCCGCCTGTTGGTGACACCGTACTGAGCGTGGGCTCCAGGGTGACCGTCGCCGCGGCGACGGGGGTGGGCTCGATCAGCGTCTCGGCATCGTCGTTGAACGCGACCAGCGCGAAGACGTGATTGGGATCGCGTTCGCAGGCAGCAAGCGCGTAGAGGCGCGAGGCCTTGAGCGCACCGTGCATCTTGGACTTGCCCTTCGCGAGCGGCTCGCTCATCGAGCCGGATCGATCCAGGAGGAAGATCGACCCCGTGTTGGACATGGGAGCCGACGGGGACGGGAGAGGCGTTCCCGCCGCCCGGATCGGCGCGGACTTGCCTCCCGTCAGGGTGCTCTGGAATCGGGAGGTGGACGACTGCGAGCGGTTGACGTGGAAACTCCCAGTGACTTCGCTGAATCCGGTCATGACTTGTCTCCATGTGCGTGGCTACGCACCAACCAGGAACCTCCCGGTGCTGCCCGCAACATGCAGGCGGTCGCCGGGTCTGAGGAACGCGTCGAACGTGAGGGGACCGTCGTCGAGACGGGTGGGGTTGGCCGCACCGAGATCGCGAACCATGACCGACCCGGAGCAGGCCACGTGCATCTGGCGCCGGCTCATGTTCAGGCTTTCGGGCGCGATCTGGAGCCTGCCGGTGACGAACTCGGCCTGCGGGATCAGGAAGACCTGACCCGCCGCGGGGCCGTCGGTGAACTCCAGCCGCGGTCGGGTGGGCGGGAACGGGAGATCACACCCGGGACAGCGCGTAGGCGCACTTCCGAGCGACTTGCCGCAGGCCAGGCAGCGGAGCGAGCCGGACTTCGGGGGCGCGACGCCGCGCTTGCGGGGATCGCGGGACAGCAAGCGCTCGCACAGCGCATCGACCTCCTCGGACACGCCCGGAACGACACTGCTCGGTCGTGGCGCATCCTGCCGCAGCTTGAGTGCGACAAGTTCGTCGGCGTCGGCGGAGGTCCACGGAAGCTCACCGGTGACCATGTTGAAGCACGACACCCCCAGTGAGAACACGTCAGCCTCGAAGCCGACCCGGTCCGGGGTCGCGATCTGCTCGGGCGCCATGAAGTCGAGGGTGCCCACCGTGTCGCCGCTCGCGGTCAGGGTCGCGTCCCACGAGCCTGGCGAGGCCGAGGTCGATGATGACCGGTCCGTCCGGCCCGAGGATGATGTTGGCGGGCTTGATGTCGCGGTGAATGACCCCGGCCTGATGGAGCGCTCCCAGGCCCCTGAGGACGCCTGCGACAATCCAGAGCGCCTCGCTGCAACGCAGTCGTCCCCGTTCCTGGATGTGCTGCTTGAGCGTCGGGCCGGGGATGTACTCGGTGACGTGACAGGGCTGACCGTTGCTGATCCCGCCCGCGAGCGTGCGGAGCACGTTGGGATGCACGACATCGATCGACGCGGCCCGCTGCATGCGGTGCGCCGCGGACCCCGAGGCCGAGACGCAGAGTCGGATCGCGACGCGCTGGCTTGTTTGGAGATCCTCGCCGGCGAGCACCACGGACTGCCCGCCCGCGCCGAGGTAGCGCCCCTCGGCCCGGAACCGGTTGAGATACACCGTGCTCATCGTGTGTTGCTCCTGGGTTCTTGGCTTGTTGGCGCGGGTTGCGGGCGCGCCAAGACGGGGTGCCTGCAATGGGCCGCATACTCGGTAAGCCTCTGTGCCGCCTGGCCGTATGCGGTGACAACAACCACGCGGGGGCTGGTGACTCTCGCGAGGCGGAGCCGGGCCTTGACGCGCTCCGCGAGACCGGGATCGGGACAGACGATGAGGAGATCCGCGCCGATCGAGGCGGCCTTCGCGAGGTCGTTGCCGATGCGGTCCGTGCGGCGCTCGACCTCGATCACGAGCCGGTGGTTGTCCACGCCCGCGATCAGATCGACGACGCCCGGGTCGAGCTCGGCCTCGGCGAGGCACCAGTCGAAGCACTGCTCGGCGAGCGTCTTGAGCGAGTGGATCATGGATCGATGCAGAGCGCTCTCCATCAGGATCCTCCTCCCGCGAGGGCGGCGCGCCCGTCCGCGGTCAGTTCGAGCACGATGGAGGGCCGGCCGGTCGGACTGGTCTGGAGCGGGACCTCCGCGAGGAACCCCTCCCGCACGAGGCGGGTGCGCAGGACCCGGAATCGCTTCGGGCTCATCTGCGCGAGCTTGGGGAGCACGCTGCTCTTGACGCCGGGGTTCGCGTCGACGACGGCGAGCACGCGGCGCTCGTCGTGGGAGAGCCGGCTGGGGGTGGGGGGCGCGGCCTCGGGCTGCGGGTGGCGCTCGGGAGGCGCGGCCTGGGAGGCGAGCGGTTGCTCGCTGTGGTTGACCACCTTGATCCGCTCGCGCGGCGACCACTCCCTGAACTCCTCCGCGAAACTCGTCGGCAGATGGTCCAGGGCGCGCTGGCTGGCGAGCACCTCGGCGTCGTCGGGCGCAGCGGGCGGGGGCAGGTAGGGCACCGAGATGGGGAACGGCTCGCGATGGCCGTGGGCCAGATGGACGAGCAGCGTGCCGGGCTCGAGATGCGCGCGTGCCCAGGACAGCTGGCGCGGATCGAGAAACGTCTCTCGCGCGATCGCCGACCAATCGTGCGCCGACGCGAGACGACCCACGACCTTGTTGTTGAGGTTCGCGATGAGGGCCGGGTCGATGCCCGCGAGGCTCTGCGCGAGCGCCCAGAACCCGAGCTTCGCCGAACGGACGAGGGTCAGTGCCTCGGCGAGCGGCGTGAGGCCGCCGCTATCAACGCCCGCGCCCTGGAGGAGGGGCAGCACGTCATCGCCGACGACCAGGAGCGGCTCTCCGCGCCCGGTCTGGTTGCGCAGGTGCATCAGGTGGAGCAGCGTCGAGCTGACTCGGAGGGCGCGGTGCCACTCGGAGGCCGCGCCCAGTTCGAGCACGACGAGCTTGTCTTCGAGGTCCGCGTGCCGCCAGCCCCGTGTCCATGCCGCGGTCTTCGGCGACATCGACACGAGCAGTGACGCGAGGCGTTCGAGCAGCGACTCACGCGCCGCGTGGTTGGCGTCGGGCATCTTGCTGCGAACGTGCTCCCAAACATGGAAGAGCGTCGGCGCGTGATCCCGGGGACCGTTGAACAGGCCGAAGGTCGAGTAGAGATCGAACAGAGCGTTCTGCAGGAGGGCCCTCGCGACGCCGGGCAGCCCGAGCGTTCGGACGAGCAGGCTCAGCGTGAGCTGCATGTGCGTGCGCGGATCGAGCTGTCCGGGATCGAGGAGGTTGAACCGATCGTCGTGGGCGCGGATGACGATGACCTCGCGCCCCAGGCCGAGGCCGATGGTGCGGAGGACGCGGAGCGACTTCTTGTACGCGTCGACGGCGAGGAGCCCGACGAGCGAAGTCAGCAGCTGGGCCAACAGGAAGATGACCCATGTTGTCTTCGAGGCGCCCGAGCTACCCAGCACGAGCAAGTGGCCTTCGAGTCGGTCGAAGGGCTGGCGGACCCACTTCCCTCGCGCGTCGCGGCCCAGGACGAGACCGCGGTCGCCGAGACGGGGGATCGAGAATGGAGGGACGCTCCCGGACTCAAGGTCGAGTCGAAGACGGTCGACGCGCCCGCGCAGCACCGATTGGTCGAATCCGTCGGCGTACCCGAGCCGGAGCGCTTGAGCGCAGGACTGCCCGAGGGCGTCGTCGAGGCGCCCGAAACGCTCCAGGTCGCGCAGCGGGACGAACCCGTGGTCGGTGCTCATCGCGCGCCTCCCGAAAAGAAGGGCGAGAGCAGAACGAGGCAGACCCGGACGACGGCGCGGTCGAAGCGCCAGCGTTCGAACTCGGCGTGGCCCACGCGGTGCAGACGGCCGTCGCGGTCCACGATCTCGCGTGAGCAGGCGTCGCATCTGAAGCGCCCGTCGCGGCTCGGGCCGGCGCAGTTGCAATGGTCGCAGATCGACCGGTGACAGTCGGCACATTGGGCGACGGCCCGATGCTCGTGCGGGTCGGCTCCGCACGCGAACACGCGGTGGGCGGTATCGACCTGATCGATGCGACCCGCGTCGGGGTGCAGGATCACGAGTTCCTCGCGGTCGGGCAGCGCGACCTTCCGCCCGTCCTCGTCGAGCGCGGCGTACGACTTGACGCGGCGACGGACGGGTTGAGGACCACCGGGGTTTGGGGGTGGGGGCGTGGCGTGGTGCATCACCAACTCCTGCTCAGCACGGCGGTCCAGAGCAGCTCACCCACGCGGTAGAGTGTCGCGGTGAGCACCAGCAGCGCGAACAGCGAGACGGCCAGCGCCGCGCCCGACAGCGTGACCCGGCTCGCGTCACGCAGGTGCTGGGCGCTGGTCTCCAGCCGCTCGCTCCCGGCGCGCAGCGTCCTCCAGGGTTGGATCTCCATCGCTCTGTCCTCCCACAGTCTGACGGCGCGCCCGGTTAGTTCACGACACGCCGATCGGTCACATGAGAGGAAAGTCCGAGGCGACAGAATCTCGCGGCAGGTTGAAAGGTTTTTTTGCGTGGCGGAAGGCGTTGCCGCCGACGGAGCAAGGGAGGCACGGCCCGCGAGGGCCGTGCCTCCGGAGATCAGAGCGCGCTGGCGAGCGTGACGGGCTGCGAGTCGCTCTCGGAGCCGGGACGGGCTGCGTCGCCGAGCAGCCGTTCTACTTCCTTCAAGAGACGCACGTTCCGAGCGTCGCACAGCACCAGCCAGCGGATGTGAGCCGGCTGCGCATCAAGCCAGAGCTGAACTCCCGCGAGTACGTCCTTCGCCCGCTCGATCTCGCCGAGGTGCGCCAGGATGAGCGCTTCAGCGATGTCCGACTCGATCGGGGTCGGATCGCTCCCGAGCGGCTCCGTCGGGTTGCCGCGAACCACTTCCAGGGCGTCGGCGGCCGCGCCGGTCCGCAGCAGCGCCAGCGCCGTTGTGGTTCCGAGCTGTCGCGTCGAAGCCATGCTCCAGCCGGATGGGTCGAGGTCGGCCAGTTCGGAGAGGCATCCCGCGGCGGCCACCGCGTCCACGTCTGAGGAACTGAGCCGGTTGTAGAGGTCATCGAGCACCCACACGGGGCTGGCGGCTCTCAGCTCGGCGATCGTGCGGGCGTCTCCGGGGCGGTCGGCGAGCGTCCGCCATACGTCACGCGGTGTACCTGTAGCAGCCAGTTGCTCGACCGCATCGATCGCGAGCCCCCATCTGTTCGAATCGACCGACAACAGGTCAGAGAAGTGTGTGTCCGCGGGCAAGGGCGTGCCGTCCTCGAAGCGCCAGTTGCTCAGGCTTCCTCCTTCCCCCAGGTCGCACACAAGATGCACGTCGTGACCGACCGCGCCATTCTCGTAGTGGACGAACTCCACCGTTGTGACCCCTCGCTGCCGGTCCAGTCTCACTCCCATGATTTGGAGTCCCTCTAGGGAATGCGCGGCGGACTGGGCAAAGTAGGACATGGTTGGCGTTCTCGGGAGAGTTGCCGTTGCACGTGCCGGGAGTAGGCCGGATCGCGCCGGAAGCGACGCCACATCGACCTTGGCCAGGAAGTTCGGATGCACGTGACGCTTCGCTCTCGTCAGCAGGAACCCGTCCCAATCGGACTGCCCGGGCATGGACTGGGGCAGCGAGTTCGAACTTCCGGCGATGACCAGCGTGCCGTATTCCGGTCCCTCGGACACGTCATAGATGTACCCTCGGTTCCAGATCGCTTTGAGCAGGCGGCCGCGCATGTCTCGGATCTCGACGACCGCGGCTTCCCGCATGCGGTGGCGTCGCACGACGACGAGTTCACTTCCCGGATTGATGTCTTCCGCCAGCAAGTCCATCGGTTTCGCGAGAATGACCCGCGGCTCGGGCTCGTGGTCGCACCACCTCCCGATCTCCGGTGGTATTGCAAGCGCATCGACGACGAAGTCCCCTGTTCGGCTCTCACCGCTGTCGATGTCGGTCATGGTGAGGCGTGGTCCCGCTGTCGATTCTCTCAGTGCGACTTGGAGGAGCGAGTAGTCGGGCATGGAGCCGAACCACTCGCCGACATGTGGGGCATCGGGAGATGACCGCGGCGACTCGGATTGAGGTTCGTTCAGATGAGCGGCCTGCGCTGGGGTGGCGCGAAGTGCTACCGGGCGCACGCTTGCAGTGTGATCCGAGTGCCATGAGACATATGGGCCGTATATGAGGACCGCCATGAGCACGGCCGCGGCGAGCGGACCAGTCCAGATTGCAATTCCACGGAGCAGGCGTGGCCACCTTACGCCCGGATGCGCCCCGGGGTCACCCGGGAGTGCGAGGTGGGTGCCGGCCCCAGCAGCCTCGTTCCGAATCGCGAGTTGCAGCTCGGCTTCGGCACCGAACAGCGGTTTGAGATCGTCCTCGTGGACCCTCGCCCACTCGCCGGGGAGCTGCGGCGGGAGGGTCGGCAACAGCTGTCGATCAACGAGCACACCGATGTCCTCGTCGAGGCCCTGTCCGGCCAGGCGGATGGCGAACTCAAACCTGCTGATCCGGGCAAACCGGATCGCTCGCGAGTCGGCTCCGGCCTCGATGCGGGTCACCCGACCGCGCTGGTCGCGCTCCACAGCGCACGGCATGAGGACGCGGGTCTCGTCCTTCGCGCGCGGCCACTCAAGCTGCCAGCGGAGATCGGGCCTCCACGCGAGCACGGCCTCGATGTCCGCCCTCACATCCGCGGCAAGGGGACGCTCAAGCACATAGGCCTTGGCGTTCTGTACGGAGCACGATGCGATCACGTCCGCGATGTCGAACCATGTGATCGGTCGATCACCGAACGCCTCGTTGAGGATCTCCACAATCGGCTTCTCCAGATCGTCTGTCATAGAAATCTCCTGACATACACACACAATGAGTGGATGTGACCGTTGCTACGCGCGGACGCACCGGACCCAGTGTTCCTCAGTGGTCAACTCCTTGAGGGCATACTCGACCACGGCGCGTGCGTCGGCGGCGGTGAGTTGTCCGCGAGTCTTCGCTTGGACAGCGAACGTACGAATGGCGTCGATCGCTGCGAGGGGATCGCCCCTCGGCCACGTTCGGGTGACCCCCGACGCTTCCAGTACCCCGCGGAGAACCTGCCAGACGACGCCGCTGGCGAAGCGCACGAGGAATCCGAACGCGACCTTACCGGGAGACTCGTGCTGCGCATCGGCAATCGCCTGCGCGATGCCGAGAATGTAGTCCCGAGGCTCGTCGAGCACTTCGTCAGCGATCGACCTCAGCTCCACAAGCCGGGTGTACAAGGCGTGATCGACCAGCGCGCTCTCGATCGTGGGGCGCGCATCGGGCCTGCCGACCAAGGCCCTGAGGGCCACGACGAAGATCCAAGACTCAAACCAACCGAGTTCATCGTCCTTGAGGCATCGCCATGCATGGTGTTTGTACTCCCGGTAGCTGAGTCCGCCGAGGATCAAGACGAGCACCGAGACGTGAAAGACACCTGAGGCAAACGCGCGGAGCAACAACGGCGCCAGTTCCTCGAAGAGCTCATCAACGAGGAGTTCCTCCGACTCGGAGAGCACGAGGGCCCGTGTGCGCGCATTCAGTCGCTCGTCGGGCCTGAGCGATTCAAGGTCATCGGGAAGCGGTTCCGGCGTCCTGAGCGACTGGCGCTCCATCTCGAACCTCGTCGCGGTCTCCACATACACGATGAGCGGCACGAGCGACTCAAAGCGATCGATGATGGTCGTGAGGTGGTTCGTGAAGCTGGGTCGAGCGAGCACCGAGCCGAATGCGTTGCGAAGGTGCCGAGGTGTAGCACTGTGCCCTCGCAGGCGACGGCGGACTGGAGTCCACAGCAGCTCGACGAGTAGTTCAACCTCGCGATGCCCGGTGCCACCCGTTCGGGAGCTTGATACGATGAAGTAGAAGATCGCGAGTAGGAAGAACCGCCACTGCTTCTCGTCGCGGCCTTCCTTGTTGCCACCGAGGAATCCCTGTGAGGCATCGAGGAGCTGGTCTGGACCTCGCGCCAACAAGCGTCGGACAATCGCCAAGGTCTGGCCTATTGCCTGCGACGTGGGGCCGAGGTGCTTCCCCTCCTCAGCCGTCTCTCGATAGAGCAACATCGCGGTGTGGGCGACCAGGTCCGGGATCACCGAGGCGTTCCCTTGAGCCCACTGATCGAACAGATGGGAATGTCGCGACACGCGATGCCCTTTCACCGGTGGTTCCACGGGCCATGGGGTTGCGATGGACCCTCCAAAGGGGAAAGGGCGCTGGGGCGGAAAACTCCGCCCCCCAACAACAAAAAGAATGCGCGAGGGGTCTATTCGCCCGGACAGCCCCGGAAGGACTCCGCCGCCGCGACCGACTGGGGTGACTCACCTTGCACCGCCCGCTGGACATACCGAACAAGGCCCGCGGCCATCTCGGCGAGCATCGGACCAGATGATCGGTCGGTCAGCGAATCCCCGGTGCCGGCCTCGGAGAGCACGAGGCCCCCGAGATCAAGCAGGTCCTCAAGCCGAGCACGGTCGATCGGCCAAACCTTGCCTCCCGGCTGATTCACCGAGAGGATGCTGTATCGGTCCTCCGTGAGGGGCTGGAGCGTCATCTCGTACCTGTCCATACTCCAAAGACCGCCCACGGCAGTGTCTCGGAGTGCGTGAGCAAAGCTGGTTGCGCAGTCTGTCCGACTGAGAACCGGTTCAAGCGCACCCGGCTCCAGCGTGGTGACGCCAAGCTCGTACGCGCGCACGGGCGCGAACAGTTGATCCCCACTGATAAGCGGAAGCCCCTCGTCGCCGCATCTGCTGGCCACATACGGCCAGAACATCGGGTGCGGCTCCGCCCAGTGGCGCAGGTCATCCGCCGGACCGTCGTGCAGTGCTGAAGCTACGTCCGCGTACATGGCCTGCGGTGCGCCTCCGTTCAGCATCTGAGCCGCCGCGGACGAGGCGGCGCGGAGCGCCTGACCGTACGTTGGCAGGTCGACGCGAAAGACATCGACCACTTCGTCCACCGCCGGGCCGCGTGTGCTCGCCGGCACCGAGCGATGATAAACTGCGTTGTCATGGATCGCGGTGTAGCCGCGTAGATCAAGTTTGTCTGTTGTCATTTTCTAGGGAGGAACAGTCTTCCCTTTATCAACGTTGCGCTCATGGCGCAGTCGAGCGACCCACGAAATCTGTTGGAGTCATCGGTCTCCGTGGTACCTCGCCAGCGCGTTCGTGATCAGCCTGCCGCGGTTGTAGCTGCTTCGCAGGTCCACTCCGCTGCGCCGCCAAGAGTCTTCGAGGTCCGCCTTGATCTCGCGGTAGCGCGGGTCGTCCGGCTCGTAGGTCACTCCAGTCGCAGGCAGCGCTGCGATGTCCGGGGCGGCGGGGCGCTTGCGTTGGCCCAGGTCCGCCGTCAAGCTGCCGTCTTCAAAGCGACGTTCCTTGGCACGCGCCCTGGCCTCGGCTTCTCGTACGGCGTCTTCACGCTCGCGACGGAACCGCTCGATCAGGGCTTCTCGGTTGGTCAGGAGCAGGGAACGTTCCTCGTCGCTCAGGCGCCGCTCGCCCGCGTCCGTGAACTCCGCGGAGATTCCCCGCTGCCGAGCCAGTTCCGCAAGCTCTCGCGCGTAGCAGTGCGACCCCCAACACTCGATCTCGCCGCCCTCCCACACGATCATGTGGACGTGAGCATAGATGCGATGCCCGCAGTTCCGACACTGGCATTGCACCGCGTGCTCGCGGTCCACACTGACGACAGCGGCCAGAGCCCAGTCTCGGTCCGGGTCCATGCGGGAGGCTACGCCCGCGTTCAGGACCCGTGATGGCGAGTGCCCATCATGCAGAGGCCGGTCTCTCACGCCTTGGTATCTGAGCCAGTGCTCAGGAACGGGTCATCTTCAATGACTTCAGTGCGCCCGATGTGCTGGCGCCGTCGGAGGGTCAGCGGTTCACGGATGCGCTTCTCGGCGAGCAGCGCAAACTTCGGCTCGATCTCGTAGCCCACGAAGCGCCGACCCGTGGCGACCGCGGCCTGGCCCGTGGTGCCCGAGCCCAGAAACGGGTCGAGCACGAGATCGCCCGTGTGGCTCAGGAGGACGATGAGGCGGTGCGCGAGTTCGGCGGGGAACGGGCACGGATGATCGCGCCGGGTCGAGGGCACCGGGGGGATGTGCC
>JAUIFD010000116.1 GCA_030429485.1 Phycisphaerae bacterium
CGCGAACTTATGCAAGCGGTCGCGCGCGCAGACCGCGTACCCCGCCGCGAGCACCACCACCGCCCACTTCGCCACCTCGGAGGGCTGGAACCGGGCCGACCCATATCCCACCCACCGGTGCGAGCCGTTGACCTCGTGACCGATCCCCGGGAGGTACACCGCGAGCAGGAGCCCGATCGTCCCGAGCACGCCGAACACGAGAATCGGGAGCCCCGCCCGCGACTCCATCACGCGAGTCGCCCACGCGCCGAGCCGCCGCACCGGAAGCCCCGCCGCGATCGCCATCGCCGCGAGCGCGAGCACGCAGTACAGGGAAGTCCGCGAGAGCAGGATCGAGCGCAGCGTCACGCCGCCGGTGTGGATGCCGTCGATCCCGAGCGGTGCGACCTGCATCAGGGCGCTGTGCACCATCACCACGCCGAGCGTGAGCAGCGCGAGAACGGAAAGCGCAATCACATCACCAGCGCGCACACCACATCATCGGCACGCAGAGCGCGACTTGTCCAATCGCGAGCGTTTGCCCACAAGCGGGCGAGGCGAGCCGCGTCAGGCGAGCTCATCCACGGGGCGCGCGATCAGGTCGTACCCCTCCGAGCCCACCACCACCGCCGGCACAATCTCGCCCGGCGCGCGCGCACGCTCCGACACCAAGTAGGTCACCGCGTCGATCTGCGGCGCCTGGAAATACGCCCGGGCCCGCGACGACCCGCCCTCCGCCTGCCCATCGATCAAGAGATCAAGGCGAACCCCCGAATCCGTCGGATGCTCCGGGTCAAACTGCTCCGCGAGGTACGCCGCCTGCTCGAACGCGAGCCGCTGCTGAAGCTCCATGATCTCCCCCTTGCGCCGACGCTTCACCTCGCCCGGCACCGCGAGCGCGGCATCGGCCTCCATCGTGCCCGCGGGCGTCCCCGGCTCGGGCGAATACTCGAACACCCCCACCGCGTCGAAACCCACCTCCTCCACAAACGCCAGCAGCGCCTCGTGGTCGGCCTCGCTCTCGCCCGGGAAACCCGAGATGAACGTCGTCCGGATCGCGATCCCCGGCACACGCTCGCGGAGCTTGTGCATCAGCTCCGCCTGCTGCGACGCCGCCACGTGCCGACGCATCGCCGTCAGCATCCGGTCCGACGCGTGCTGGAGCGGGATATCGATGTACGGCACGAGGCGCGAGGTGGCGCAAAGCTCCGCGAACGCCTCGATGAACTCATCCCGGAAGTTCGAGGGATACGCGTACATCAGGCGCACCCACCCCTCGACACCCTCAGCCTCCATCGCCCCGCACACCGCACGCAGCATCGCCGGAAGCCCGCCGCGATCAAAGAGCCCCCCTGCGCTATCCAGCTCGCCCCACCCCTGCCCGATGTCATCGCCGTAGCTCGTCGTGTCCTGCCCGATGAGCGAGAGCTCGAGCGCCCCGTCGCGCACCAGTTCGCGCGCCTCATCCGCGATCACATCGATCGGCTTTGAGCGCATCTTGCCGCGGATCGAAGGGATCGTGCAGAACGCGCATGCCTGGTTGCACCCCTCCGAAATCCGCAGGTACGCATAGTGCCGCGGCGTAAGTCGCAGGCGCGCCGAATCAGACTCGAAGTATCCGATGCCC
Source organism: Phycisphaerae bacterium (assembly GCA_030429485.1). Classification (GTDB taxonomy): domain Bacteria; phylum Planctomycetota; class Phycisphaerae; order Phycisphaerales; family UBA1924; genus JAUIFD01. The sequence continues at coordinate 1,607 of JAUIFD010000116.1, forward strand.
TTCCCGTCCTTGCCGTTGACGGTCAGCCCGACCGTGTTGCGCCCGCGCTCGCGTGCCGCGGTCAGCGCATTCGCCGCAACCCAATACCGCGGCGCAACCCCGCCCGCATCCGCGAGCGTCTCGCGCGCCGCCCCGTCGCCCCGCACCGCCTCGAGCACCTTGTCGCGATCGAACACCCCGAGCATCGCGTCGATACCCGGCGCCCACGCGTCGAGCGCCGCCCGGTGCCGCTGCACCAGACACCCCGCGACCACCACGCGCTTCACCCGCCCCTGGCGCTTCGCGTCGATCGCGGCCCGGATCGTCGCGAGCGATTCTTCTTTCGACGCTTCCAGAAAGCCGCAGGTGTTGATGACGACCGCGTCGGCCTCGTCGATCTCCGGCGGCGGCGCGCCGCCGGCGCCAAGATCGGTATTGCCCGAGTCGTCGTGCCCCGCGTCGCTCGACGACGAGGACGCCGCCACCGGCGCGACCCCCGCCTCCGCAAGCAGCCCGAGCATCTTCTCGGAGTCCACCAGGTTCTTCGGGCACCCGAGCGAAATCAGCGACACCGAACGGATATCGACGGGCACGGCTTGGTCTGAGGTCGGCGGCACGCGGGAGTGTACGAGCCGCCATGGCCCGAACGCCGATCCAACTACCATCCACGCATGTGGACACTCAACGACACGCGGGCGCTCGTCTGCGGCTCAAGCCAGGGCATCGGGCGAGCCTCGGCGGAGATGCTCGCCCGCAGCGGGGCATCGATCACCCTCCTGGCCCGGAACCCCGAGACCCTCGCCGACGCCTGCGCCGCCCTGCCCACACCCGCCGGGCAGCAGCACGCCTGGCTCGCCGCCGACTTCGCCGACCCGACGGAGGTTGAACGTGTGGTCGGACGTGCCATCGCCGACGGCGCACAGTTCGACATCCTCATCAACAACACCGGCGGCCCACCCGGCGGGCTCGCGATCGACGCCGAGCCCGCCGACTTCGAACGCGCCTTCCGCATGCACCTCATCAACAACCAGACTCTCGCACGCCTCGTCGTGCCCCAGATGCGCGAGCGCCACTTCGGACGCATCGTCAACATCATCTCGACGAGCGTGAAGGCCCCCATCCCCGGGCTCGGCGTGTCCAACACCATCCGCGGAGCGGTCGCGAGCTGGGCGAAGACCCTCGCGACCGAACTCGCGCCGCACGGGATCACGGTTAACAACGTGCTCCCCGGCTTCACCGACACCGCGCGCCTGACCTCACTCTTCGAAGCAAAGGCGGCCAAGAGCGGACGCACGTTTGAGGATGTGCAAGGCGAGGCGATCGCGAGCATCCCCGCCGCCCGCCTCGGCACCGCCGACGAGATCGCCGCTGCCGTCACGTTCCTCGCGTCGCGCGAGGCCGCGTACGTCAACGGCATCAACCTGCCCGTCGACGGCGGACGCACCCCGACCCTGTAGCCGGCTCCGCACAACCAAGCCACTGACCTGCTCACCGTGCCACTGACCTGCTCTGAGGTCAGTGCGCGCGCAGCCCACGCGCCCGTTCGGCACTGACCTCAACGCCGGTCAGCGGCACGTCAGGACTCGTCACGCGCGGCCTCGACACCAGCATCCGCCGCCCCGCTCGGGCGCCCCCGATTTGCGAACTTGCACCGGCGCAGCCCGAGGTAGGCGAAGGCCTCGAAGAAGAGAAAGCCAGCGCCGCCGAGTCCAAGACCACCGAGCACCATCATGATGCTCTCCTCCGGCGCGTACTCGAGCGCGAACGGGACGTAAAGCGCTGACAGAGGCGCACCCACGCCAGCAATCACCCAGCCCACCGAACCGTGAGCCCCGACCGCCTGCGCCATCGCGGGCGTGAGACGGAAGCCACGTCGGGCCGCAAAGAACCGGACGCCACGCGTCTCGATCTCCGTAAAGACCTCGAACATCAAGTACGCCACGACCGCAATCAGCAGACACGCAATGCCCGCGAAAGCAACATGCCACGCGGCCGTCTCCGGCGATTGCTTGTCGCCAGGCACGAATGGAATGAAGATCATGGGCACCACCCACGCGAGAACCCCAAGACCCACCAGCCCTCCCGCGCTCGCGTTGTATGCAAAGCGGAGGCGCCGGTTCGCGGCCTCGCCGGCGCGCATCACATCAAGTGTGCCGTACGGATGGCGAACCGTGAACCAAGCCGTGGCGAAGAGCGAGACCATCGACGGTCCTCGCTGCCATGGCGTCCCCACGCGCCGCTCCGGCAGGCTCTCCGCGATCGCCTTCCCGCACTCCGGACACGCCCCCTCGTGCGGCAGCCCCTCGATGACATACCCGCACCGCTCGCACAGCAGCGTGTACTCATCCTCCCATGCCCGCTCGCCCATCACACGAAGGTACTCACCACCAACACACTGGTTGCCATCCGCGGCGCCGAATCACCGACGCGTCATCGGTCCCGAATCAGCCCGCTCGGTCAGGCACGTGAGTTCGAGCCGACCGCCGCGCGCCCGGATGTCGAGAAGGCGCACCTGGCGTCCATCGCCCAGCGCGATCACCGCGTCCTCACCCAACGCCGCAGCCCCGCGCAACGCCGCGAGCAACAGCTCCGCCTCTGGTGTGCCCCGGAACCCGTCCGGGACGTATCCCGCGGCGGGCGAGGTCGCCCGATCGAGCGCCCAAGGCCCCGGCACCGGCAGGCGACCCAGATGCACCCACTCCGCCGGCGTCCACACCGCCCCGCCCGTATCCAGCGCAGGACGGATATCGGCCGACACCACCTGATGCCCCGACTCCGCCTGCACGCGCGCCCCGACCCGCACCAGCCCCTCATCGAAATCCACCTGGAAGTCCGCCAACGCCTCCGGCCACTGAGGCAGATCCCCCTGCGATGCGAGCCACGACCGCAGACGCACGTTGAGCCACGCGTTCGCGTCTGACGCCGAGATCGCCACGCGCCACGGCTTCGGCTCCGCCTGACCAGGCTCATCCCGGTGGAGGTACAGCTGCGTGACGACCGCGTTCTCGAGCGTCTCGGCCCGCGAGACTGTCGTCGGGCTCGAGACGTCCACCGTGCGCCACCACGCCGGCGCGGTGCGCACGAGCGAAGTCGCGACAAACGCGACCACCGACGCGATCAAGATAAGCCCGATCGCGCCCGCAACCGCCCACCGGCGCATCCGCCGCTGGAGATGGGGCTTGAGCCAAGCGAGACGCTTCACGATGCCGCGATCATAACAGCGCGGTGTGCACGACGGCACCACGCAGGCACGAATCCACCGGCTCTCGGACGCTTCTGATCGACCCGCGCTATCGCTTCGAGAACTGGAAGCGACGACGCGCACCCGGCTGGCCGTACTTCTTACGCTCGACCTTACGGGCGTCTCGGGTCAGGTACCCCGCATCGCGCAGCGCCTGCTCGAGGGTCGGGTCATACTTCACCAGGGCGCGGGCGATCCCGAGGCGTGTCGCCTGGGCCTGCCCTGTGGTGCCGCCGCCCGAAGCCCGCACGAACACGTCGAGTTTGTCCAGCGTGTCGGTGAGCCTCAGCGGGGCGTACACGTCATTGCGATCCTGCGGCTCCGAGAAATGCACCTCGACCTCGCGGATGTCCTTGCGAGTCCGCTGCATCTTCACGCCGCCCTTGCCCGACTGCGCCGGGCGAATCCGTACGCGAGCGACCGACGCCTTGCGTCGACCGGTGCCCCACCACCACCCGTGCGCATCAGCGGCGACCGGCTCGCGCATCGGGCGCGTCTCGGGCGACGACGACGACCCGGGCGCATCCGAACCCAACGCCCCGGTGGGGATCAGAGGAGCGGTCGCCGGAGCGGCTGCCGAAGACGCAGTGGTCGAAGTTGTTTCGTCGGTCATGGTCTTCTCGCTATGAGTTCAGCGGGATCGGCTGCTGCGACGCGTGCGGGTGCTCATCACCGGGATACACCTTCAGCTTCTTGAGCATGTGGCGCCCCAGACGGTTCTTCGGAAGCATGCGGCGGACCGCGTCCTCGATCAGACGCTCCGGACGGCGCTCACGAAGCGAGCCAAACGACTCGGTCTTCTGCCCACCGGGAAACCCGGTGTACCGCTGGCGGAACTTCCGCTCCGCCTTGTTGCCCGTAAGCCCAACCTGCTTGCCGTTGGTCACCACCACGTAATCACCGCAGTCCACGTGGGGGGTGTACTCCGGGCGGTGCTTGCCCATGAGGACCACCGCGACCTCGGACGCAAGCCGTCCGAGCGGGATGTCGGTCGCGTCGATCACGCGCCACGCGCGATCAAGCTCGCCACCCTTGGCCATGTACGTCTGACGCCGCATGGTCAGGCCTCCGATCGCCGCGGGCACGAAGCCAGCGGAACGGGCAACTCGCCGCCTACCGGGCGGGGCGGGCCGGGCGAGCCCGGCAGGATTACGACTCTGGACCACGGGTGTCCCCGCGGGAGGGAAGCATTCGCCGCACAAGCCCCCGGGTCAAGAGCCTCCGCCGCCCCCGATTGGCGACATCGCCCCAGGGGGCCGATGATCACCGCATGGACACCCCCGATCCGCACCCGCCGACGAGCCCCACGTTCGAGCCAAACGTCGGCCCCCCGACCTCCCGCCGACCCGACCGCGGCACGCCGCTGACCCTCGGGCTCGCCTGGGTGCTCACGATCGTTGGCTTCCTCACCGTCGCATTCCTCCAGGGGGCCAAGAGCGAAGCACCGCCCGAGGCGACCCCGGCGCCCGCCGACGCCGTCGCCGCGGAGACGATCCCCGCGCCGCCCTCGGCTGACGTCGCCATGGCCTCGAAGCTCATGGTCAACCTCTTCAACGCCTCGCGCGAGGGCGAGGCAGGTGAGGCCGAGTTCCAACGCGCACGCGAGACCGGCCAGCTCAACATGATCATCCGCCTGATGACGGGCGATGAGTCGGACCCCGAAGCACAATCCATCGCGAAGACGTGGAACGACCGCATCCGCCTCTCTGCGGTCGTCGCTGATCTCGCCGGGCGCGAGCGCGCACTCGAAGACCTCGACGCCATTGAAGAACGCGTCCTCCATCCAACCCTCGACGACGCGCCGCCCGCCGCCGGCTTCGATCAGGACCTCCACGACTTCCGCGCGATCTACAACGGCGAGACGCTCCCCGACGAGGCCCGCGAGCGCCTCGTCAAACGCCACGGGTGGTTCGCTGAACTCGCGCTTGTCGCCGACCTCCCCCCATCAGACCCGGCCAAGGACGAACTCGTCGAACACCGGTGGCTCGTTACGATCGGCGCAGTCGTGCTCGGCCTGGTCTTCCTCACCGGCATCCTCGCCGGATGCACGCTCTTGATTACCGCGTGCGTCCTCAAACTCGTCGGACGCATGCGCCCGCGCTTCGAGCCGCCTTCCCCGGGTGGATCGGTCTACCTGGAGACGTTCGCCGCGTTCGTCTTCGGCTTCCTCGGCGTCATGGGCGTGGCGCTCACCCTCGGGCTCCTGCGCGAGGGCGGCGCGTTCGAACTCTCCGACATGGGCCTCGAATCCGCCGTCATGGCGACGCAGTGGGGTCTGGGGCTCGCCGTCTTCTGGCCCGTCGTGCGCGGAGTGCCATGGAGCGAGGCGCGCCGTGCTCTCGGCTGGCATGCACCGCGCGGTGTGCTCCGCGAGGTCGTCGCCGGGTTCCTCGGCTACCTCTGCGGCATACCGCTCATGATGCTCGGCGCGCTCGTCACGCTCGTTCTGGTCGCCATCACCACCTGGCTCAAGGGTGCAGAGCCCGAGCCCATCCGCACCGACGCCGCGGACCTGGTGACCCAGGCCAGCACCGGAACGCTCATCCTGCTCGGCTCACTCGTCGTGATCTGGGCACCGCTCGTCGAAGAGACGATCTTCCGAGGCGCGCTCTACCGCCACTTCCGCGGACGCCTCCACTTCATCTTCGCCGCGCCCATCACCGCCCTCCTCTTCGCCTTCATGCACTCCTACGGCATCCTCTTCACCCCACCCCTCATCATGCTCGCGATGGTCTTCGCCTCCCTCCGCGAATGGCGCGGGTCCATCATCCCCTGCGTCGTCGCCCACTGCCTCCAGAACTCCGTCGCGTTCACCATGATGATCGTGCTCTTCCGCATGGCGTAGAGCCGCTTGCTTGCAGGCGCTTGGCGGATGGACGGCGTGCCACTGACCCGCTCTGAGGTCAGTGCCGAGGCAATGCCAGCGCCCTTCGCGACGGGCTTCCAAACAAACAAGCCCCGGGCTTTCGCACCGGGGCTTGCGGTCAAGGTCCAAGTTGCGGGATTCGCCGTCAGGCCGCGCGCGGCCCGTCGTCGTCGATCCCACTCGAGAACGCTCTCAACACACGCTCGAGCGACAACTCCGCCATCTCCAACGCCCGTTCAGCATCGAGATCAAAGCCGAAGTCATGGTCCGTTCCCACAAGCCGCAGGCGGCAAGGCTCGGAGGCCCGAGGGAAGGGGATCGTGTCGCTCATCGTCGCCGGATCATCAGCATGAAGCCGCAGGTTCATAGAGCCACCTCCGTGTGCTGGGATCGGCGATCGGGGCCACGTCCTTGGGCCCGCCCTTACCCAACGTCCGAGGAGTCGCCCGCACAACCCGCAACATCCACCAGAGGGCGCTCCACCACCGTCCGCATTGGGCGATCGGGCATCAACCCGCTGCGTGGTCAGACGCGACCGCATCATCGGCGGGAACTGCGCCCTCACCCGTCAGCGAGAACCGCGGCTCCACACCACGCACCGTCCGTGCCAGGTTCCCGCGGTGCTTCCACGTCACCAACAACGCCAGCAACCCGGTAACCACGTAGAACGGCACGCTCCGCCCATGGTCCGCGCCCGCGAGCGCCGTATGCACCCCCACCGCCACCGGCAGCGTCAGCGCCGCGAGCGTCGACGCCAGCCCCATAAGCCGCACCGTCAGGATCACCGCAAGCCACACAACAAACGCCGCCGCGACGGGAATCGTGAGTGCAGGGAATACGCCGAGCAACGCGCCAAAGCCGGTCGCCACGCCCTTCCCGCCCTTGAACCCGATCCACGGGCTGAACATGTGCCCCAGCACCGGCGAGATCATCACACCGAGCCACGCCCACGCCAGCATCGGCTCCGGTCGAAGCACCCCCAGCACCCCCGCGAGCCACCCCGCCACGACCACCGGCACAAGCCCCTTGAGCGCGTCGAGCGCGAAGCCCGCGACGAACCAGCGCCCGCCGAGCACTCGCCCGAGATTCGTCGCCCCGACATTCCGCGAGCCGTGCTTGCGGATATCCACGCCGCGCGCAAGGCCCAACAAGAGCGCACACGGGATCGACCCGAGCAAAAACGCGATCGGGATGGCGATGAGCAGCGCAGTCACTCGCGTAGCGTAGTAGCGCGAGCCCCCACTACCGGCCCAGCTGGTCGATCATGTGTCGGGTCATCGTCCCAGGCTTGCCCGACGCGATTACCGCCCCCTCCACCGCGACCACCGGAAGCACGCCCCAACTCGAGTTGGTCAGAAAGACCTCCTCCGCGCCGAGCACATCTTCGATCGACACCATGCGGTGCTCGACCGGGATACCACGCCCCTCAGCCTCCACCAGCACCCGCCCGCGCGTGATCCCGGGCAGCACCGGGCTCGGGATCGACGCCGGTCCTTCCTGCCCCCGCGCCACCGGCGTAATCAAGCGACCACCCCGCACCGCGAACAGGTTCGACACGCACCCACCGACCACATGGTTGGTGATCGAAAGCACAAGCCCCTCCGCGGCGCCCTTCGACGCCGCACCCTGCAGCTCGCGCAAACGCCACCAGTAGCTGAGCGTCTTGTGCCCTTCGAGCGGATTGAGGGGATTCGCCCGCGCGTCGGCGACCGTCACCCGCACGCCCCGATCAAACATCTCCGCCGGATACGCCGGCGCAGCCTGCGCGACGACGAGCACCGTCGGCGCGTGCCCACCCTCGCCCCGCAGCAGATTGAGATCGCCTCCCGTGACCGTCAGACGCACCCGCGCACGCTCCAGCCCCGATGCCGCAGCACACGCGCGCACATCACGCTCGAGCGCCTCCAGGCTGAGCGACTCCGACAGCTTGAGCTCGCGCGCCGAGCGATCGAGCCGCGCCAGGTGCGCGCGCACGTCATGCACCTCCACGCCGCCGTCCCCGCGCGTCGCGAGCATCGTCTCGAAGAGCCCGACCGCGTGCTGAAGCCCAGCGTCGAGCGCCCCCACGCGCCCCGCATCGCCCTCCACCACCTCGCCATTGATCATGATCGTCGTCATCAGTGCCCCGCTGGCCTCCCGCCCTTCCTTGGATCCGACGCGGCCTCCCACGCATCGCCCCGGCGCACAATCATCTGCGCGTGAGCGACTGTACCGGTCGTCACCCCGTGCCCCTCCGCTCGAAGCCCCTCGACCACCGCCGTCGGCATCCCCTCCTCCACCACCACCCGATCCGGAAGCCACTGATGATGCAGGCGCGGCGCCGCGATCGCCTCGCCCGCGCCCTCCCCCGCAAGCCCGCGCAGCAGCACCTGCGCCGTCGCTGTGATGATCCTCGGCCCGCCCGCCGCCCCCGCCGTCGCGATCACCCGCTCATCGCCGTCCACCACGATCGTCGGACTCATGCTCGAGAGCGGACGCTTGCCCGGACCCGGCAGGTTCGCGTCGGCCTGCACGAGCCCGAACGCGTTCGCCTCACCCCGGCGCGCCTGGAAGTCGTCCATCTCGTCGTTGAGCACAAAGCCGAACGGCTCGACCAGCACGAGCGACCCGTACACCAGGTTGATCGTCGTCGTACACGCCGCCGCGCCACCCCACCGATCGACCGCCGACATGTGGCTCGTCCCGTGGTCGTCGAGCGGGCGCGCGGCGCTCCCGTACATCTCCGCCGGCCCGGTAGGCTCACCGCGCGCTACGCGCTCGCGAAACGGCGCAAGGCGTGCGTCGCTCATCAGCCAATCCACCGGCACATCCGTAGACGCCGGGTCCGCGAGCCACCGCGCCCGATCCGCGAACGCATGCTTGAACGACTCAGCCAGCGCGTGCGCACGCGCCGGCGAGTCGAAGTCCCCGCGCACGCCCGCCGGCGCCCCCTCGAAGATCGCGAGCGTCTCCCCAATCGTCGTCCCGCCCGACGACGGCGGCGGCATCGCCAGAAACGTCACCCCCTCATACCCGAACACAAGCGGACCTGTCTCCGCCACCTCGTATTGCGACAAGTCGGATGTCGTCAGCACGCCGCCGGCGCCGTGCGTCGCCCGCACCATGGCATCCGCCATCTCGCCCTCGTAGAACGCCCGCACCCCGTCGCGCGCGATCATGCGCAGCGCTCGCGCCTGCCCCGCGTTCGTGATCACCGCCGGCTGATCCGCAAGCTCGCGCCGGAGCTGGCCGAGAAGCGGCGCATAACGAGTCGTCCCGCCCTCCAACCCCTCGATCCGGGCCACCGTCGCGCGTGCCGAGTCGAAGTGGAACTCGTCGGACGCAAACCCCGCTTCCGCGAGCTCGATCGCGGGCTCAAGCACCGCGCGCCGCGAGAGTCGCCCATACCGCTCCTGGACGTACAGGAGACCAGCCACCGTCCCAGGAATCGCCACCGCCCGCCCACCGAAGCGCGAATCGAACTCACTCCCCTGCTCATAGAAGCCCGGCCCGGCCGCCGCGGGCGCGGTCTCCCTGAAGTTGACGGCCGTGCGCACGCGCCCACGCTGCGGGTCATCAGGTAGATACACAACCA
>JAUIFD010000117.1 GCA_030429485.1 Phycisphaerae bacterium
CGCGGTGGACGGCGTTTCGCTCTCGGTGCCCCGGGGCGAGGTGCTGGGCTTCCTCGGGCCGAACGGCGCCGGGAAGAGCACCACGATGAAGATGATCACCGGCTTCCTCCGCCCGACGTCGGGATCGGCGACGGTTGACGGGCACGACGTGGTCTCCGATTCAATGGAGACGCGCCGCCGGATCGGGTACTTGCCGGAGGGCGCCCCCGCCTACCCCGACATGACGCCCGAGGCGTACCTCGGCTTCATCTGCGACGTACGCGGGCTCCGAGGCTCGCACCGCAGGACACGGATCGCGGAGGTCGCCCGACGCGTCCATCTCGAGGGTGTGATGCGCCAGCCGATCGAGACCCTCTCCAAGGGCTACAAGCGCCGCGTGGGACTCGCCCAGGCGTTGGTGCACGATCCACCAGTGCTGATCCTGGACGAGCCGACCGACGGGCTCGATCCGAACCAGAAGCACGAGGTGCGTGCGCTCATCCGCGAACTCGGCAAAGACAAAGCGGTTGTGCTCTCGACGCACATCCTCGAAGAGGTCGACGCGGTGTGCGACCGCGCGGTCGTCATCGCGAAGGGGCGCGTCGTCATGGACGGCACACCCGAAGACCTCCGCCGGCGCTCGCGCATGCACAACGCGGTCCGCCTCACCGTCACCGGCTCGCTCGACGCCCTGGTCGGCGATCTCGCCAGCGCCCCCGGCGTGCGCTCGGTCGATCGTCTCGAGTCCGACGATCCCGCGGCGCAGACGTGCGTCGTGCTCGCGAAGGACGGCGCCTCCATCGCGGCCGCGGTGGGGGATGTGTGCAGGTCCAAGGGCGTCGAGGTGCGCGAACTGCGTGTAGAGGCGGGGCGCCTCGACGAGGTGTTCCGCACGGTCACCACGGGCGGGGAGGCTGCGTGATGGGCGGGATGTTGGCGGTCTTCAAGCGCGAGCTTGGCGGGTACTTCGCCACGCCCGTCGCGTACGTGTTCATCGTGATCTTCCTCGTGCTCGCGGGCGTGTTCACGTTCGGCGACGAGTACGGGCGGCTCTTCGGGCGAGGGCAGGCCGACCTGCGTCCGCTGTTCACGTTTCTGCCGTGGCTCTATGTCTTCCTCGCGCCCGCCATCACCATGCGTCTCTGGGCGGAGGAGCGGCGCTCGGGCACGATCGAGATGCTCTCGACGCTTCCGATCCCGGCGTGGGCGGCGGTGGTCGGGAAGTTCCTCGCCGCGTGGGCGTTCCTGGGCGTCGCGCTCGTGCTCACCGTCCCGATCTGGCTGACGGTGAACTACCTGGGCGAGCCCGACAACGGGGCGATCCTCGCGGGGTACATCGGCGGGCTCCTGATGGCGGGGGCGTACCTTGCGATCGGCGCGTGCGTGTCGGCGCTGACCAAGAGCCAGGTGATCGCCTTCGTGCTGACCGTCGTGGTGTGCTTCCTCTTTATGACCTCGGCCTATCCGTTTGTCCAGAGCTTGTTCGAAGGATGGGCGCCGCACGGCGTCAGTGAGATGATCGCACGGTTCAGCTTTATGACGCGGTTCGAGGCGATCTCCAAGGGCGTGCTCGCCCCGCGCGACGTCCTCTTCTTCGTCTCGCTCATCGGCATCTTGCTCGCGGCCAACGCGATCATCGTTGATCTTCGGAAGGCGGCGTGATGACCGAGGCACTCAAAGACACCTCCAAGGACGCACCCACGCAGGGGCCGACACGCCGCGACGCACGAGCCAGCGCTCTGATGGCTCTGCTCGTCCTCGCCGCCCTCTTTGTCGCGATCAACCTCTTCGCCGACGTAGCGCTCCGAGGCACGCAACTCGATCTCACCGAGGACCGTCTGTACACGCTCACCCAGGGCACGCGCAACATCCTGCACGACCTCGACCCCGATGAGCCCGTGCATCTCACGCTCTTCTACTCCGAGACCCAAGCCCGCGGCATCCCGCAACTTCAGGCGTACGCCCAGCGTGTTCGTGAGGTGCTGGAGGGCTACGCGCTCGAGTCGCGGGGCGGGCTCGTGTTCGAAGAGGTCAACCCCGAGGCGTTCTCCGTCGGCGAAGAACGAGCCCAGCGCGCGGGTATCCCCCCGATCGAGATCGCGGCCGGGCAGGACTTCTACTTTGGCATCGAGGGCGTCGATTCGACAGACCGGCGTGAGACCATCCCCTTCCTTGATCCTTCCGACGAGTCGTTCCTCGAGTTCGAACTTACCCGCCTGGTGTTCACGCTCGCCAACCCGCGTCGACCGGTCATCGGCCTGATGACCGACCTGCCCATGCGCGGCGGCATGCCCGCGCCCGGCACACAGCAGCCGAGCGAGCCCTGGCAGGTCGTGCAACAGCTTGAGGCGAACTACGAGGTCCGCACGATCAACCCCGACGACAAGGAGCTTGACGACGATCTCGACCTGCTCCTGATTGTGCACGCCAAGCAGGTCGGGCCGACCATGCAGCGGCTTGTCGATCGGTACGTGATGCGGGGCGGGCCGACCGTGATCTTCGAGGACCCCTTCTGTGCGGCGGACATGCCGCCCGGCGCCGACCAGAATCCGATGATGGCCCTCCAGGCGATGCGCACCAGCAACCTCAACGGGCTGACGAGCGCCTGGGGGGTGGAGATGGCTGAGGAGCAGATCGCGGGTGACGTGATCGCGGCGGTGCCGGTCAATACGCCGGATGGCGCCGTGCCGCTTATCGTGTTCCTGGCGCTGCGGGACGGGTTTGACTTCGACGATCCGAGTACGCGCGACATCTCGCTCCTGCAACTCGCGTGGGCGGGCTCGCTCGTGCACAACGCGGGCGCGGGCACGACGTGGACGCCTCTCGTGCAGACCTCGAGCCAGAGCATGCTCGTGGCGCAGACCGACGCGGGGCTCTTCGCCCAGCCGAGGGAGCTGCTCGCGAACTTCGTCTCGCGCGGCGAGCCGCTCACGGTCGCAGGACGCCTCTCGGGTCACGCGAAGTCGGCATTCGCAGACGTGCCACAGCCCGAGCCGGTGGAAGGCGAAGAGGAGCCGCCCTTGATCGAGGGCCCGGCAGAGGGCGACATCAATGTCGTGATCGTGTCCGACGCGGACATGCTCGAGGACGGGTCGTGGATCCGGGTCATGCGTCTGGGCGCCAACGGTCCGGTGCTCGGGTACAACAAAATGGCCAACAACGGCGATTTCCTCTTCAACATCGTCGATCAGATGGCCGGGTCGGAAGACCTGATCGGGCTCCGAGCGCGCGGCACGTTCGCGCGCCCCTTCACGCGCGTCGAGGAGATCCGACGAGCGGCCGAGCAGCGTTACGCCCAGCGCCGCGAGGAGCTTGAGACACGCCGGCGCGAGACCGAGCAGAAGCTCGCCGAGCTGCAGCGGTCGCGCCCCGATCAGCAGGGGTTCATCCTCACGCCCGAACAGCAGGACGAGCTCGATCGATTCCGTGCGGATCTGCTCGAGACGACCCGCCAGCTGCGCGAGGTGCAGTACGGCCTCAACAAGGACGTCGAGGCGCTCGGCACGAAACTGAAGGTGATCAACATCGGCGCGGCGCCGGCGGCGGTGGCGCTGGCGGCGCTTGGGCTCGGCGCATACCGCGTCGGGCGCAGGCGGGCCGACCGTCGCGCCGCAAGGGACCGCGAGTAGGAGCCGCCCATGTCGATGCGGTCGCTTTTGATTCTGGCCGGAGTCTCGGTTGTGCTCGTGCTCGGCGCGCTCGCGATTCAGGCGGGGCGCGCGGGCGGTCAGAAGGGCGCCGGTCTGCCCGACCGGGTGCTGCCGGCGCTTGAGGCGCGCGTCAACGACGTCGCCTCGGTCCGCATCGAGAAGGCGAGCGCGTCGCTCACCCTCTCGCGAGAGGACGGCGAGTGGGTGGTCGATGACCTCGCCCACTACCCAGCCCGCGTCGAAGACGTGAAGCGTCTCGTGTTGGCGCTGGGTGAACTCGAACCGCTCGAGCCCAAGACCTCACGGGCGGACCGCTACGCCGCGATAGGGGTCGAGGGGCCGACCGACGGGTCGGAGTCATACCGCGTGACACTCGCCGACGCGGGCGGGGCGGAACTCGCGTCGATCATCGTCGGGTCGTCGGATTTCTTCGGCGACGAGCAGGGCACGTACGTGCGCGCGTCCGGCGACGACCAGGCCTGGCTCGCGAAAGGCGCGATCAACGCGCCCGACGAGGTCATGCGATGGGTCGATCGCTCCGTGGTGCGGATCGCCGGGGAGCGTCTCCGACGGGCTCGGTTCGAGCATCCGGACGGTGAAGTGGTCGAGCTCGCGCGCTCGGGTGACGCGATCGACGCTCCCTTCGTCGTCGAGAACGCCCCCGATGGGCGGCAGAGCAAGCCCGAAGCCGAACTCAACGCGTTCGTCAATGCGTTGTCGTATGTGAGCATGGAGGACGCTCAGGAGGCGCCGCAGGCTCCGGCGGATGCGGTGCTCGCGGTGTACACGCTCGACGATGGCTCGACGCTGCGTGCGCGGACGTGGGAGGACGACGACTCCCGCTTCTGGGTCGTCTTCGAAGCGTCGGACGCGACGGAGGCCGACGATCCCGATTCCGCGGAGGGTCCCGGGGAGTCGGCGGATCCGGAGCAACCGGGCGATCCGGCGTCGGTACTCCCATCAGCGGCGGAGGCCTTGGCGGGGAGGTCGGCATGGGCGTTTGTCATCCCGGCGTCGAAGGCCGAGCGTCTCCGCGCTCGGTTGGTCGATGTGACCGATGTGGTCGATCGCCCCGAAGAGGTCGGCCCGCTGCTCGACCCCAACGCCCCAGCCGGCGGTTAACCGGAGACGCTCGATGCAACGACTGACCCACGCCGCGTGCGCCCTCGGCATGCTCGCGATCTCGCACGCGTGCGCCCTCGCGCAGGACACACTTCTGCAGTGGAAGTGGGAGGAGGGGCAGGCGTTCGTGTATCGCGCGACCGAGCGCATGGAGCAGAAGATCGAGCCGACCGGGATTGGGGCGGGTATGGACCGTGAACTCAAGCACCAGCACGTGTTCACCATCGAGGACGAAGTGACCCGCGTGACGCCCGACGGGATCTCCACGGTGAAGCGAACGTACGCACGCGTGCAGGTCCGGCTCGAGGAGGAAGGCGAGAAGATCGAGTTTGACACGGACAAGGACGACGAGGGGGCCGCCGACCCGCGCGTGCGTCCGTATGCGCGGCTCGCGGGGGTGGAGATCGAGTTCGATCTCGATCTTGAGGGAAAGGTGCGCGAGGTGCGCGGAGCCGCGGACGCGATCGACAGGGTGTTCGAGGTCGCGACCGGCGGCATGGGGATGCTGCAGGGGCTCGCGCCGCAACGTTCGAATCGCGAAGTGGTGCGGCAGCAGATCGAGAACGGGCTGCGGTTCATCCCGGGTCGCACCGTCCGGCGCGGCGAGACCTGGAGCGTGCCGATTGAGCAGGAGTTTCCCATCGTCGGCACGGTGAAGACCGAGACGCTCTACCGGTATACGGGCGCGGCGCACGACAAAGGACGCGAGTGCGCGCGCATCGAGTCCACCACGGAGATGAGTCTCAAGAACAAGCGGAACACCCACCCCAGTGCGCTCGGGCTGGACTTCAAACTGGAGCGGGGCACCGGCGAGGGGCGTGTGCTCTTCGATCCGGACCGCAGCGCGGTCGTTCGGTGGGAGCAGAAGATCGATTCGGAGTGGAGCGGCGGCGGTGAGGTCTCGCCGGATATCTCGACGGGCTTCAAGATGACGCTCAAGCAAGAGGCGGTGATGGAACTAATCTCAGGGGGGTGAGGCGCCTTCGCCGCGCGTGAGATTCGCCCTAGATCCCGGTGGCGTGCGTCCGGCGTTGCTGCAACAGCAGCACGATGAAGAGCGGACCGCCAAGCAGACTTGTCACGACCCCAAGCGGGAGGCGTCCCGAGGTGAGCGCGACCGACGCGATGGCGGTGTCGGCGCCCACCACCAGGACAACGCCAATCACCAAAGCAGCCGGTGCGAGCAGGCGATGCCCCGGGCCGACGAGCAGACGCGCCAAGTGCGGGCACACCAAGCCCACAAACCCGATGGGCCCGGCGAGCCACACGGAGAGCCCGGTGAGGATCCCCGCTGCACCGAACAGCACGCCCCTCATCACGCCGACGGGCACACCCACCGACCGTGCCTCATCGTCCGCGAGTGTGCCGGCGTCGAGCGCGGGCGCCCACCACAGCGTGCCTGCAAGCACCGCGATGGTCGCGCAGCAGGTCAGCACGAGCGCGAGTGTCGGCACCTCGCCGGGTATCGAGCCGACGAGCCAACGCCCCGTGGATTGCCCGGCGTCGGGCAGCAGGTGCCGAATCAGCATCACACCTGCTGAGGCGATGATCCCGATCATGACCCCGAGCAGGATCATGGAAATCGGGTCGATCACCCCGCGCCGCTGGGCCAGCACATACACGAGCCCGAGCGCGAGCCCCGAGGCGGCAAGCGCCGCCGGACCCTGCGCGAGCGATTGCGTCGCGAGGACGCCCGTGGAGATGAACCCCGCGTAGATCGTGGCGAGCGCGCCGAGGGCGGCCGACGACGAGAGCCCGAGCAGGTCAGGGCTCGCGAGGGGATTGCGAAGGAGCGTCTGCAGCAGGACGCCCGCGAGCGCCAGCGCCCCGCCGACAGCCGCGCCGGCGGCCACGCGGCTTGCCCGCAGCCCCACGATGTACGGATCCTCGGGCCAGCCCCACCCCTGGTGCCACGCGACCATGCGGAGCGCGCAGACCACGGCCCCGAGCAAGACCAGCACTCCGAGCATCAGCAGGCGCCGCGGCACTCGGGCAGGCTACCGCGTCGTGCGGGCGGACCGCACAGGGCGTGCCCCCTAGGATGCCCGCCCAGACGGAGAACGCCCCGTGAGCAACACGTTCGAGTGCCAGCTTGTCACCCCGGAAGCCAAACTCCTCGATGAGGCGCTGGTGTACGCGTCGGTGCCGGCGTGGGACGGGCTGTTCGGCGTGCTGCCCGGACGGGCGCCCTTGCTCGCACGCCTCGGGCTCGGCGAGTTGACGGTCCGATTCCCCGATTCGACGGCTGCCGGCGGCGAGCGGTCGTTCCTCGTCGACGGGGGCTTCGTGAAGATGGCGGACAACAAGTTGACCATCCTCGCGGAGAAGGCGATCCCGGCGGAGACTCTCACGGAGACCGACGCGAAGGCCGAACTCGCCGAGGCCCAGGCGCGGCAAGTGCCATCCGATGCGGCCGACGCGTCTGCCGCGGGCGAACGCATCGCACATCAGCGCCGCGTTGCGGAGCTCAAGCTGCGTATGGCGCAGAAGAGCCGCACGAGCGGAATCTAGGCGGTGGCGATCTTGTCGCGTGGGAGGCCCGTGAAAGACGGACAGATCGATCATGCTGCCGACGCTGCGCAGCGTGTGGTCGACGTGCATCGTGAGCTCGTCGGGTTTCTGCGCGTCGGGCAGACGCTCCCCGAGATCGATGCGTTCGTCGCGCGCACGCTCGACTCGATGGGGTGCAAGTCCGCGTTCTACCACTACCGCAACGGCCCAGGCCCCGTCTTCCCCTCGCACGCCTGCTTGAGCGTCAACGACTGCATCGTGCACGGCACCGCGTCTTCGTACGAGCAACCCATGCGCGAGGGTGACCTCCTCAAGATCGACATCGGCGTCAAGCTCCGCGGGTGGATCGGCGACGCCGCCTGGACCTACTCCTTCGGCGAGCCCGACGAGACCATCCGCGCCCTCATGGATTGCGGCAAGGAGTCGCTGCGGCGCGGGGTCGAGCAGCTTCGCCCCGGCAATCGCTACATCGACTGGGCCCGTGCGGTGCAGGGGTATGTCGAGGATGAGTGCGGCTTCCACCTCACGCGAGGGCTTGGCGGACACGGCATCGGGCTCAACATGTTGCACGGCCCGCCGTTCGTCGCCAACGCGCTCGACGACGCCAGCGCCGACAAGCACCGCCCGTGCAAGCCGGGCACGCTCATCGCGGTCGAGCCGATGCTCTCGGTCGGCACGCCCGATCGGCGCGACGCGTTCAACGACTGGCCGATCTACACGGCCGACGGCTCCTTTGCGGCGCACTACGAGCACGACGTGCTGATCACCGAGGACGGCCCGCGCGTGCTGACCGAGGGGCTCGACGAGCTCGACGACGTGGTGCGCCGTTGAGCCGAATCGACCGCATTTTCGCCGACGCCCGGGCGGAGGGGCGCAAGCTCCTCATGCCGTTCGTGGTCGGCGGGCGTCCGAGCATCGACGCCTTCGGCGACGTGCTGCGCGGCGCCGAGCGTGCCGGCGCGTCGATCATCGAGGTCGGCATCCCGTTCTCCGATCCCATCGCCGACGGCCCGGTGATCGCCCAGGCGATGGACCGCGCGATCCGCGATGGCGTCACGCCCGCGAAGGTGTTTGACGCGGTGCATGCTGCGCGAGATTCGCTCTCCGCCGGTCTCGTCGCGATGGTGAGCTACTCGGTCGTGCGTCGGTGGGGGGGCGACGCCGAGTTTGCAGCTCGCGCCGCGCAGGCGGGGTTCGACGGACTGATCGTGCCCGATCTGCCGGTCGAGGAGAGCGCCGAGTTGCAGGCTGCAGCAAGCGACGCCGGGCTCTCGCTGGCGATGCTCGTCGGTCCCACGACCGAGCCCGAAAGGGCGGCCCGGATTGTCGAAGCGAGTACCGGCTTCGTGTACGTGCTGGCGCGAGCCGGGGTCACCGGCGAGGGCGGGCAGATGCCGGAGATGGCCGCCCGAATAGCCGATCTCCGAGAACTGACGAGCCTGCCGATCGCGGTGGGTTTCGGCGTTTCGAGCGCGGCACACGTGCGAGGCGTGGTCCAGACCGCGGACGCTGCGATTGTGGGCAGCGCGCTGGTCCGCCGGGCCGAGGCGGGCGAGAGCGTCGAGCAGGTGGTGGGGGAGCTCGCGGGCGGGCTGGCATAGGCCGGTTGAAGCGGGATCTCCGGCGAGTTGCGTACAAACCGCGACGCTGCGCCGACCCGTGCATACGAGGCGCTTAGGATGCACTCCGGACACCAGGAGGGTCCTTCCGATGGGCGCGATCGCGATGCAGAACGGGATTGGTACAGCTCCGCACACTCCGGACCATTGGTCCGCGATCGGGCGGGAAGTCGAGCAGCAGTACGGCGCGGATGTGTTCTCCGACCGGCTTATGCGCCAGCGACTTCCGAAAGAGATCTACAGGAAGCTCCAGCGCACGCTGCAGCGTGGCGAGCGCCTTACGCCCGACGTCGCCGACGTCGTGGCCGCCGCCATCAAGGACTGGGCGGTCGAGCAGGGCGCGACGCACTACACGCACTGGTTCATGCCGCTCACGGGTTCGACCGCGGAGAAGCACGACTCGTTTCTCACGCCCGATGGCGCAGGCGGCGCGATCACCGAGTTCACCGGATCGATGCTGGTCCAGGGCGAGCCCGACGCGTCGAGTTTCCCGTCGGGCGGGCTGCGCGCGACGTTTGAGGCGCGCGGGTACACGGCGTGGGACGCGACGAGCCCGGTCTTCCTCGTGCGTGGGCTGACCTACGCGACGCTCTGTATCCCCACCGCCTTTGTGTCGTGGACAGGCGAAGCACTCGACACCAAGACCCCGCTCCTGCGCTCCATGGATGCGCTCTCGGCCGCGGCGGTGAAGCTGCTCAGGGTCTTCAACCCGGGGACGCGCGTCGAGCGCGTGTTTTCCACCGTCGGCGCCGAGCAGGAGTACTTCCTGATCGATCGCCAGCTCTACTTCGATCGTGAAGACCTGCTCCACTGCGGACGCACGATCGTGGGCGCCCGCCCGCCGAAGGGCCAGCAGCTCGAGGACCATTACTTCGGCTCCATTCCGCCGCGCGTGCTCGCCTACATGGCCGAGTGCGAGCGGACGCTCTATCGCCTCGGCATCCCCGTCAAGACACGGCACAACGAGGTGGCGCCCTGCCAGTACGAGCTTGCGGCCCACCACGAGAGCGCCAACGTCGCGTGCGACCACCAGATGCTCGTCATGGAGACTCTCCGACGCATCGCGCCCCGTCACGGGCTCGAGTGCTTGCTCCACGAGAAGCCCTTCGCGGGCGTCAACGGCTCGGGCAAGCACCTCAACTGGTCGATGGCGACCGACCTGGGCGACAACCTCCTGGACCCCCAGGAGGAGACGCACACGAACATGGAGTTCCTCGTGTTCCTGTGCGCCGTGATCCGCGCGGTGCACCTGCACGCCGATCTTCTCCGCGCCTCGATCGCGAGCGCGGGCAACGACCACCGCCTCGGCGCCAACGAGGCCCCTCCCGCGATCATCTCGATCTTCTTGGGCGACATGCTCATGGACATCGTCGAGCAGATCGAAGGCGGCAACGCCAAGAGCACCAAGAAGGGCGGCACGCTCTCGCTCGGCGCATCAACGCTCCCGCAGATCCCACGCCACTCGGGCGACCGCAACCGCACCTCACCCTTCGCGTTCACCGGGAACAAGTTCGAGTTCCGCGCGGTCGGCTCGTCGGCGACAGTCTCGTGGCCGACCACGATCATCAACAGCATCGTCGCCGACTCGCTGAACTTCCTCGCCGACGCACTCTCCAAGGAGATGGGCGCCAACCCGACCCCGGCCAAGCGCGAAGCCGCCGTGATGAAGGTGCTCCAGGGTGTGATCAAGGAGCACAAGGCGGTGCTCTTCAACGGGGACAACTACGGCGAGGCGTGGCACGCCGAGGCCGAGAAGCGCGGCCTGCCCAACATGCGCGATACCACCACGGCCCTGCCGGCCCTTACGCGCAAGGCGAACGCCGATCTCTTGAAGCGCCACAAGGTGCTCAACAAGGCAGAGATCGAAAGTCGCGCCGCGATCGAGTTCGAAAAGTACTGCAAGCGCCTGGTGATCGAAGCGGAGACGCTCGTGTCCATGGCCCGCACGATGGTGTTGCCCTCGGCGGTGCGCCATCAGGCGGAACTCGGCGAAGCGGTCGGGGCGACTGAGGCGGCGGACGTGGACGCGTCGGACATCCGCGGACTCCTCGAGGAGCACGTCGACCTGACGTCACGTCTGCGCCGCGCGATCGACGCGCTCGAGCAGGAAGACCTTGAGGAGCATGGCGACCCCGAGAAGTTCGCAACGACGCTCGCCGAGCGGGTCCGTCCTCTCATGGAAGACCTCCGCGCTGTGTGCGACGAAGTCGAGCAGCGCGTCGCCGACGACCTCTGGGCCCTCCCGCGGTACCGCGAGCTGCTGCACATACGCGAGTCGCCCAGGCCCTAGCGTCCGGACCCTCGA
>JAUIFD010000118.1 GCA_030429485.1 Phycisphaerae bacterium
GCTGCCGGCGAAGGGGCGTGGTGCGCTGATTCTCCAGTCGGCCGGCGCAGACGGGTTCTACGTTGGCGCCAAGGACAACGGCGCGAAGGCGATCGGCGGCCAGCTCGACTACCCGCTCAACTTCTTCGACTTGGCCGGAACCAGGCTCGTCGACGACGCGAATACGCCTACGTCGATCGATCAAGTGGAACGATTCGACGACGTGGTGGTTTCAGGGCAGTAAGCCACCCATAAGACACACCCGAGGCGCCCGGCTGCGTAGGCCGGGCGTTTTTTGTTCTGGATACCTTGTTCTGGATACGTGGCTCTTTGCGGTCGCGCCGCGCTATTCGCGGCGCGAGGTGAAGCGTGGGCCGGGCGTCGAGTGGGGAAAGCCGAAGATCGGGACGAGCGGGTAGGCGATGAGCGCAACCGCGAGCGCGACAACACCTGTGTAAACCGACGACCCCAGGCGCCGCACGATCTCGGCTGTCGGAGCCCACTGGAGCGGCTCGATGACGGTGTGCAGCGTCACGAGCGCGACGACCACCACATGAACGACGATCGACCCAACGACCGAGAGCGCCACGAGCGTGAGCGGGTTGCGACGGATGATGATCGAACGTGCCGCAGCCACGAGGTGGGCCATGAGAAAGAAGCCCAGGGCGTGCGGCCCGGCGATCGCGGCGCCGCCTGACTCGGTCGGGACGAGCCACGTGAGGTCAACGAGTAGGCCGAGCAGGAGGCACGCGACGGCGCCGACGTTGGTGGGCGCCCAAAGGGCGATGAACACCGCGAACGGGATGACGAACGAGGGCGCAACCCCGCTCGTGCCGATCTCGAGCGCGGAGCGTAACCCGAGCTCGAGCCCGAAGAACACCCACGTCGCGGCTGCGAAGACGCCCCAGTTCACCCGTCGTCCTCCGTCTCGACCGGGGTGCGGATGACAACCTCCGACACGCGCGCGAGGTCCAGCGTCGGACGCACGACGACGACACGCCGGAGCGGGGCCTCCGGCGCGCGCTCAATCGCGATGACACGCCCCAGGACGAGCATGTCGGCGTGGGCCGGCCAGGTGGAATCGGACAGACGCACGATCTGATCGATCGCGAGCGTGTCGGGCTCACCCTCGGGCAGGTCGGCGACGTCGCCGCGGAGCGTGCCTTCGCCCGTGGGACGAAGCAGACACGCGAGCCCGGCGTCGGCGTCGTCAATCCCGCCCACCATGATGCGGGCGCGGAGCGAACCGGCGTCGCGCGCCGTGATGGGGAGCACCTGACTCGTACGCCCGTCGATGCGCGTGACCTTGCCGACGAGCTGCACAGCCTCGACCACCGCGACGGCGCCCTCGCGCACTCCTGCTGCGCGTCCCGCGCGCGCAGTGAGCAAACGGCTTGAGAGGTCTGACGAAGCGGCGACCACGGTGGTGGTGACCTGCGCGAACCCGCCGGCGCTCATCGCAAAGCCGCGCTCGAGCTCGGCGATGCGCGCGCGGAGACGTTCGTTCTCGCGCACTTTCTGGAGGTAGAGGGTCTGCGCGTGGTCGCGCTCCTGCTGGAGCAGGGCGATCTCGTCGGGGGGCGCCTCGCCTCGGCGCGCGGGCAGGAGCCACACCGCCAGATCGCGCAATGGGTTGGAGATCGGCGCGATGCAGAAGCGGGCGACGGCGCCCATATCGCCCACCACGCCGGCGAAACGCGAGGGGAGCATCGAGGTCAGGAGCAGCAGCGCCACCGCGGCCGGGATGAGCCTCCGGCTTGTCAGGATCGACGAGAGCGTGGGCATCAGATCCCCGTGACGGTCAGAAGTCCTGGTCGGTCTCGAGGGTGTCCTTCCAGAGGTCGATGTTCTCAAGGTAGATCGCCGTACCGCGAGCGACGCAGGTGAGCGGGTCGTCCGCGAGTCGGCACTCGAGCCCGGTCGCCTTCTGGAGAACGGTCGCGATGCCGCGGAGCAGGGCGCCGCCGCCCGCGAGCACGATGCCGTTTTCCACGAGGTCGGCGGCGAGCTCGGGCTCAGCCTTTTCGAGGGTGCGGGTGACGGTGTCGACGATCGCGCCCACGGGCTCCTGGAGCGCCTCGCGGATCTCTTCGGAGGTGATGACGGTCTTGCGCGGCAGGCCCGAGATCATGTCGCGACCGCGGACCTCCATGCTCGACTCGTCGCTCGCCTGTGCTGCGGAGCCGATCTCGATCTTGATGCGCTCGGCGGTCTGCTCGCCGACCATGAGGTTGTAGGTCTTCTTCATGTGGGAGATGATCGCCTCGTCCATGTCGTCGCCCGCGACGCGGACGGACTCGCAGACGGCGATATCGGCGAGCGACATGATGGCGACCTCGGTCGTCCCGCCGCCGATGTCGACGATCATGCTCGCGGTGGGCTCGGCGAAGGGCAGGCCCGCGCCGATGGCGGCGGCGACGGGCTCCTCGATGAGGTAGGTCGCGCGGGCGCCGGCGTGCTCGGAGGAATCGAAGACCGCCCGCTTCTCGACCGCGGTGATGCCCGAGGGAATGGAGATGACGACTCGCGGGCGGGTGATGGCCGACTTGCCGTTGACCTTGCGGATGAAGTACGAGAGCATCGCCTCGGTGATCTCGAAGTCGGAGATCACGCCGTCTTTGAGCGGGCGGATGGCGGTGATGGAGCCGGGGGTCTTGCCCAGCATCTCCTTGGCGACCCACCCGACAGCCTGGCCGTTCTTGAGCACCTGGTTGGTGCCTTTGCGCACGGCGACCACGGAGGGCTCGTTGAGGACGATGCCCTGCCCGCGGACCGCGACCAGGGTGTTGCAGGTGCCCAGGTCGATGCCCATGTCAACGGTGAACCAACCCGTGAGCCTGTCCCAGAACACTCGTGCCGAATCCTCACACCGGTAGCGCTGGCCCGGCTCTCCCGCGAGGCCGACCGTGGCGCGTCGGTCGCTCAGTATA
This sequence comes from Phycisphaerae bacterium, assembly GCA_030429485.1. Lineage (GTDB taxonomy): Bacteria > Planctomycetota > Phycisphaerae > Phycisphaerales > UBA1924 > JAUIFD01. The sequence continues at coordinate 2,910 of JAUIFD010000118.1, forward strand.
GGGGGCTCGGGGTTTCCGCCAGTTTCAGGGGGGAGGGCTACCGCCCGCCAGCCTGGGCTCGGAGAGCGGCATCCACTCGACTTCGGAGTTCGCGGAGTGCAAGATCGCGCCGATGCCAAGAGGCGCCCCCAAGGAAAGCGAGGTCGAACAGAGGGCTCGCGTCCAGTTCGTTCGCGAGTTCTCGCATGCTGGCCGTGTCATCGCTGAGCCATGCAGCCCTGATCCCCTCCCGGAGTTCAGGCACACGGGCTGCCTGATCCCGCAGATCGCCGATCGAAATGCCCCCCAGTTCTTCCAGCACCTGCTTGCGGATTTCGGCTGGGCTCGGGAGCGTGACCTCTCCGCCGCTTTCGTTGAGTCGATCGAGATCGAACAGGTCTTGGAACACAGCCTCGACACCAAGGATCTGACCCAGCAAGTACAAAGCCGTGGCCCACCACCATCCACACTCAGTTCTTCCTTGACAAACGCGGCCTGCTCACCCACTCGGGTCTCCCAAGTGGCGAGTAGCCCGGCTGGGTCGGTCCCGGGCACCAAGTCCACGATGGCAAGCGCAGCGTCAACGACTTCGGGCCCATTCAGCGCGGGGAGGATGGCCTCAAGCCCGAGAAGGGCTTGCCTCAACACGAACTCGGCTTCCAGCGAGTCAATCAAGGGGCCTCTATCCCTCACCGAGTGCATCGCCACACGGATGAGAGCCTCGATCCTCGCGAGGCCCGCTTGTTGCTCCCCCTCGGCGAGCAGGCGCACCGCGTCCGCCCTCAGGAGGTCGCTCGCGTGGCGGTATCGATGACGCTGGCGACGAGGGTCGTCTTTATCGAGCGCGTCCTCGACCCACGGCCCCACGAGGAGTCTGGTCTCGTAACCCTCCAGGCGCGAAGCTGCGATGAACGACTCGATCCAATGCTGTGTATCGGGAGCCGCCAGGCGCTCGCGAAGTTCAACGGCCCGAAGTCGGGCGGGTCTTCCCACTCGACGACGTCGAGCCGAGACTCGCCGGGGTCGAGCGCAACCCAAGAACAATCATCCAGCAACTCCTCGTCCATGTCCCTGTAGAGCGCGAGGAGACGTCCCAGCGCGTCCGGTGCGTCGAGCGAGATCTGCCCCGTGTACGCCGGCTGAGGGGTCTTCGGCGGGATCGGCTGGTCGCCCGAAGGGTCGGCGCATCCGGCGAGCAGACTCAGGACGGCGATGAGCGTGCATACTCGCATGGGGCCCTCCGCGGGCAGCGTACCGACGCGACTCAAGAGCAACGGTTCGAAACCGTGGCCCGCCGAAGCTCCCGATCGCGCATGGTGAGTGTCAGGCCGATCGCTCTCTGGTCCGAGCCCCTGCTCAACGGTGGGGGCTCGTTCTTTTGGCGGTTCCGCTGGCTGGACTGGCGGTTGGGAGGTAGCGGCGAGAGGGCGTGGGGGCGGGTTTTGGGGCGGGCTGGCGTTGGCGGGCGATCCGTCCGATACCGTTCTGTATGCCGCGCGCCTCGACCGACCTGCCGCCGGAGTTGCTCGACCACATGGTCCGCATCAAGGCGAAGGCGATCGAGTATGGGCTCGACTTCTTCGAGGTCGTTTTCGAGGTGCTCGACTTCGAGACCATGAACCAGATCGCCGCGTTCGGCGGCTTCCCCGTGCGCTACCCGCACTGGCGGTGGGGCATGGAGTACGACCGCCTCTCCAAGCGCGACGCCTACGGCATGGGGCGCATCTACGAGATGGTCATCAACAACGACCCGTGCTACGCGTACTTGCAGGAGTCGAACTCCGTCACGGATCAGAAGCTCGTGATGGCGCACGTCTACGGGCACGCGGACTTCTTCAAGCACAACCTGTGGTTCTCGAAGACCGAGCGCAAGATGATGGACGTGACGGCCAACCACGCGACACGCGTGCGCCGGCACATCGAGCGCCAGGGGCAGGAGGTCGTCGAGCGGTTCATCGACGATTGCCTCGCGCTCGAGCATCTCATCGACCCGCACTCGATGTTTGTGCGGCGAGAAGGGGTAGCAGGATCGGAGGAAGGTGAGCAGGCTTTCGAGCCGCACCGCCTGCCGGCGAAGGACTACATGGACCCCTTCATCAACCCGGCGGCCGAGATGGAGCGGCAGCGCGAGGCGCACGCGAAGCAGCAGGAGGCGAGCAAGCGGGCGTTCCCCACAAGCCCCGCACGCGACGTGCTGCTCTTTCTGCTGCGCCACGCGCCGTTGGATTCATGGCAGCAGGATGTCTTGGGGCTCATCCGCGACGAGGCGTACTACTTCGCGCCGCAGGGCATGACGAAGATCATGAACGAGGGGTGGGCGACCTATTGGCACTCCAAGCTCATGACGCAGCACTTCCTCGAAGCGTCGGAGATCGTGGACTACGCCGAGCAGCACTCGGGCGTGGTGCACATGCCGCCGGGCGGGTTCAACCCGTACAAGATCGGCGTCGAGATGTTCAAGGACATCGAGCGGCGGTGGGATCGTGGGCAGCACGGCTCGGCGTGGGAATCACTCGACGACATCGGCGCGAAGGACCGCTTCGACGACAAGTCGATGAAGGGGCGAGAGAAGATCTTCGAGGTGCGACGGATCTACAACGACGTCTCGTTCATCGATGAGTTTCTCACGCCTGAGTTTGTCGACCGCCACAAGATGTACGAGTATCGGCGTGACCCGCGGACGGGCGAGCTGCGGATCGCCTCACGCGATTTCGACCGCGTCAAGCGGGTATTCCTCGCGCAGATCACGAACCTCGGGCGCCCGAGCGTGCAGGTGGTGGACGCGAACTACCTGAACCGGGGCAAGCTCATGCTCGCGCATCGGCACGTGGGCCTCGAGATCGACGCGACGAAGGCGGGCGAGGTGCTCGCGGCCCTGCGGCGCGTGTGGGGTCGCCCGGTGCACCTGTGGGCCGTGATCCGCGAGGAAGCGTCGGTGATGACGCTCGCCGAGGCGGATGGCAAGTGCAAGATCGAGCGTGTGAACGAGGACACGCCGCTGCCCGCGCACAGGCTGTAGACGCCCTCTCCTGCCAAACTGGCACACGCTTGCCCGATCAGCTGAGCCTCGGGCACCAGCCTGGGCCCCCTGGAGGCGGTGCGGGCCGAGTGCCGGCCCTTGCGCCAGGCACGCTGATTGCCCATACGCGAGCGTGGTGAACGTTCGTCTCCATCCAGGACACCCGGCGAGCGGCGGCGGCGAGCCCGCTCGCGGGCAGGGCGAAGGCCCCGCAGGCGGGCGGCTCAATCTCCTGCTCTCCCAGGCGGGGTGGCGGGGCGAATGGGCGGAGCAGCTGCCCGCGCTGCTCGAGCCGATGGGCGTGAAATCGCACCGGGCGGGGTCTGGGCGAGAGGCGAGCGCGGTGATCTCCGCGGTCCCGATCCATCTCGCGGTCGTGGACCTGGCGTTGCCCTTCGACACCACCCCCAAGCCCGAGCCCGCGGGGTGCCGGCTCTTGGACCTGCTCCGCCGGCTCGACCATCGCCCGCCGACGGTGGCGGTGCGGTCGTCGACGACGCAGCGGGAGGCGACGCGCGACCTCCAGACGGCCCTGCGGATGGGGGCGTTCGCGGTGATCGACCGCCCGAACACGTCGCGCGATCTTGAACTGCTGCTCGAGATTCTCCGGCGGGCGCTGGATCGGTATTACCGCGGGTGCTGGCCCGCGATCGTGGGCGGGGCGGGTGGCGGAGCCGGTGGCCCAACACCGCCGACGCCTGAACGTTCACCCCATCACCCGCGCACGCCGCACGACACACGCATGTAACCCCGACGCCCGGCGGGACGTGGCCCGGGCATTTGAGCACTCACAACCCCAAACGGGATATCCAAAGGGAGAAACACATGGCGACCAAAGCCCCCGCGAAGAGCAAGACGAAAGTCCGCCCGCTACACGACAAGATCCTCGTGCGCCGTGACGAGGCTGAGGACCGCACCGAGTCGGGCATCTACCTGCCCGAGTCGAGCAAGGACCGCCCGAAGACCGGCGTCATCGAGGCGATCGGCGACGGGCAGCTCAACACCGAGACCGGCGAGCGCATCCCGCTGACCGTCAAGAAGGGCGACCGCGTGATCTTCTCGTCGTACTCGGGCACCGAGGTCAAGCTCGGCGACGAGGAGCTGCTGATCATGACCGAGTCCGACATCCTCGCGGTGGTCGACTGATCAGCCATCGCTTCGTGCCTCCGTGCCTCCGTGCCTCTTGCTTGGAATCAACATGACCGCCAACCAACTCCGCGAAGCCCTCACCAGCCTCAACGGCGAGCGCGACGTCGTCTTCTACTTCGACGGCTCGGACGAGTGCCTTGTGCCGCGGGCGATGCTCATCCCGGACGAGGCGGACCACCTCGTCAAGCTCACGGACGGCAAGCACGAGTATTGCATCGACGCTGAACGCGTCGCGTGGATCAGGATTGGATAGCGAACGGGTGCGGTGGGGAGCCGCCCCGCGAGAGAAGCAGAGAGATCGGTAAGAGAAAGTAACAACCCGCGCCGGCACGACCGACGCACAGACAGAGGTAAGAACAATGGCTGCCAAACAGATCGCATTCAACACCGACGCCCGCGAGCGCATCCTTCGCGGCGTGCAGAAGCTCGCCAAGGCTGTCAAGGTCACGCTCGGCCCGTCCGGGCGCGTCGTCGTCCTCGAGAAGTCGTTCGGCTCGCCGAACGTCACCAAGGACGGTGTGACCGTCGCCAAGGAGATCACGCTCGACGACCCCTACGAGAACCTCGGCGCCCAGATGGTCAAGGAAGTCGCCTCCAAGTCGTCGAAGGACGCGGGCGACGGCACGACCACCGCCACCGTCTACGCCGAGGCCATCTTCGCCGAGGGGCTCAAGAACGTCACCGCCGGCGCGAACCCCAACGAGATCAAGCGCGGGATCGACATGGCCGTCGACGGCCTCATCACCGAGCTCGGCAAGATGTCGAAGAAGGTCTCGTCGTCCAAGGAGATCGCCCAGGTCGGCACGTGCAGCGCCAACCAGGACGAGCAGATCGGCAAGATCATCGCTGAGGCGATGGACAAGGTCGGCAAGGACGGCGTCATCACCGTCGAAGAGGGCAAGAGCCTCGAGACCGAGGTCGAGCTCGTCGAGGGCATGCAGTTTGACAAGGGCTACCTCAGCCCCCACTTCGTCACCGATCCGGCGACGATGACCGTCGAGCTCGACAAGCCCTACGTGCTCATCCACGAGAAGAAGATCACGTCCGCCAAGGACCTGCTCCCCGTGCTCGGCAAGGTCGCTGAGGCGGGCGCGAGCCTGCTGATCGTCGCGGAAGACGTCGAGTCTGAAGCGCTCGCGACGCTCGTGGTCAACAAGCTCCGCGGCATCCTCAAGGTCGCGGCTGTCAAGGCCCCGGGCTTCGGCGATCGTCGCAAGGCGATGCTCGAAGATATCGCGACGCTCACCGGCGGCAAGGCGATCATGGAAGAGCTCGGCATCGAGCTCGAGAAGGTCGAGCTGGCCGACCTCGGGCGCGCCAAGAAGATCACCATCGACAAGGACAACACGACCGTGGTCGAGGGCGCGGGCAAGAGCGCCGACATCAAGGGACGCATCGAGCAGCTGCGCCACCAGATCGAGAACACGTCCTCCGACTACGACCGCGAGAAGCTCGAGGAGCGCCTCGCGAAGCTCGCGGGCGGCGTGGCGCAGATCAACGTCGGCGCCGCGACCGAGGTCGAGATGAAGGAGAAGAAGGCCCGCGTCGAGGACGCCCTGCACGCCTGCCGCGCCGCGGTGGAAGAGGGCATCCTGCCCGGCGGCGGGGTCGCCATCCTGCGGGCGAGCACCAAGCTCGACGCCCTGCGCAAGAAGGCTGAGGGCGATCAGCGCATCGGCATCGACATCATCGCCCGGGCGGTCTCGGCCCCGATCAAGCAGATCGCCAACAACTGCGGGCTCGACGGCTCGGTCATCGCCTCCAAGGTGGTCGAGAACGACAGCACCAACTTCGGCTTCAACGCGCTGACGCACGAGTTTGGCGACCTGGTCGAGATGGGCGTGATCGTGCCGACGAAGGTCGAGCGCGTGGCGCTCCAGAACGCGGCGAGCATCGCGGCCCTGCTGCTGACGACCGAGGCGGCGATCGTGGAGCTCAAGGAGAAGAAGACCCCGGCGGGTGCTGGCGCGGGGATGGATGACATGGACTACTAGGGCTCGTCACCATCGGCTTGACTAGCGGGGCGCCCCAGCCGGGGCGCCCCGCTTTGTGAGGAGACTTCTATCCGGACTCTGACACCTCTGGAGACACTGGCAACTGCTATTAACCAGCACACGGAGCGTCATCATGGCGTCTCCTTGGGGTGCCAGGTGCCAGGCACCTTGCTCCGCCTCAACGGAGGCGACAGGGCGTCCTCGGTAGCGCTCGAAATGCAAATGGCACTGGGATACATGCGACATGCACCTATTCCGACCTCGCTACTCCGTGGGCTCTTCGAGCAACTGGTAAGCGCCGCCGAAGGCAACGCGATGTACGCGTCCGAGGCGGTCCTGCTCCGCCTTGGAGGCATCTATGCCCGTGCGGGCGCGAGAGTGCAGTTCGAGTTCGACGACGCGCGTGTATCCACGGATCGCAGATTCACGCCAGCGGATATGGTCGTATTCCGCCATCCGATGCGTGTGGTTGACTCGCACCCCCTGTCGATCGTCATGTCTCGCTCGGGGATCCTCGAGCCAGCCATTGTCATTCAGTGCAAGCATCTGCAGAGCACGCAACGACGACAGGTAGCAAGGCACCTCCGCAAAGCCGCCGCACAGCTGCACGCGTTTGGAGGCGGTTACATCGTCTTGGACGTATCGGCGCGCATTGCTGAGATTGTGCGCGACCGCATTAGCATTATGGAGGCAATGGAGTTTCGGAAGGAGTGCATTGCTGCATTTGACCACATCGCCGTACAGGTGGAGCGCTGTCTAGCCAACATGGGAGAGTCGGGGCCAAGAGGCGTAGGCCGCGTTGCGGGCGTCGCGGTCGAGGCCTGCCTCTTCACGCCATTCTCATTGGAGGACGCGCCACACAGGGATGTGACCGTCTATGCGACGGCCGACTTCTCCAGGCGTCGCGTCATCCAAAATGATCGATCCACTTGGGCACGGTGCGGCATCGATCCACGACTACTGACCATCGAACTTGCCCTGATGCCACCGCCATCTATGTGGTGGATGAACTCCAACATGCCGGGCTTGATTGGGCCGCTCGAGGATGTCCTTGAACCAGTCAAACGATACCAGGAGTTCATTCGATGGAGCTCGTCCGCAGGTTGATCCCTGGCGGGCGCGGTGGCGCCGATGCCGTGCCACCGAGGCTTTGGCGACCTCGGTGCGTTGTGGGTCCGAGCGAGGCAGGAGCACCGATGTCCCAGAGCGGACATCGGTGGCACGGGTCATCGGTGCCACCCCGCCGCCCCCACGGCTACGCTTCGAAGAGGCAGGGTGGCACCGACGTGCCACCGAGGTCGGGCTTTGGCGACCTCGGTGCGTTGTGGGCCCGAGCGCGGTAGGAGCACCGATGGCCCAGAGCGGACACCGGTGGCGCGACTCCTGACCCTCCCCCACTCGCGCGTCCGGCGTGCGCCGAGCGCGTCAGCACCCTGCCTGATACGCCGTCAAGAACGCGAAGAAGTCGTTGGTATTGATCGCCCCATCGGGTGCGTCCGCCGGATAGAAATCCGCGCGCGGGTCAGCGGCCTGGTAGTACGCGACGTACTGAAAGAAGTCGTTCGTGTCGACCGAGCCGTCGCCGGTGAGGTCAGCATCGCAGGTGACGCCACACTGGCCAAGCATTACGCTCAGATCATCGCTGTTCGCGTTGGAGGTCGCCAGATCGAGGGCGCCGTCGCCATCGAGGTCGCCGATCGCAACGGAAGTTGGCCGCTGACCGGTCGCGTACGTGACTTGGTCGCTGAACGTCCCGTCTCCGAATCCGACCAAGATGCTGACGTCATGACTGAACTCGTTCGTGACAGCAAGATCGGGGACGCCGTCGCCGTCGACGTCTCCTATCGCGGCGGACCTCGGTCGGTTGCCCGCCGCGTAGGTGACTGGATCGCCGAATGTGCCCCCTCCGAGTCCCATCAGGATGCTGACGACGTGACTGAAGGTGTTCGCCAAGACCAGATCGAGGACGCCGTCGCCGTCGAGGTCGCCGACGGCAATGGCCAGTGCTGATCCGCCGGCAGGGTACGCGTCATAGGCGCCGAACGTCCCGTCTCCGAGGCCGATCAAGACGATGGCGTCGCCTCTC
>JAUIFD010000119.1 GCA_030429485.1 Phycisphaerae bacterium
AGGACGACGCGGTGGGTTCAGCGCGTCGTGCTCGCGATCCATCCGCCGCCCAGCACTCGCGCCGGCTCGGCGGGGTCGTAGAGCACCGCGGCCTGCCCCGGCGCGACCGCTTCGTGCGGCTCATCGAAGACGACCTCGAACGCCCCGTCCGCGTTGACGACCCGCGCCCGCGCGGGCACTGCGCGCGCGTTGTATCGCACCTGCGCCAGCACCTCGCGGCCATCCTCAAACGGCGCGGCATCCACGAGCCAGTTCGCATCGCGTGCGAGGAGCGACGTCGTGCGCAGTTGCGAGCGCTCGCCGATGGTGATCGTGTTGGCGGCGGCGTCCTTCTCGATGACGTAGATCGGATGCCCGAACGCGACGCCCACGCCGCGCCGCTGCCCGATGGTGTCGCGGTGGTGCCCGTCGTGCGTGCCGACGCGGTTGCCCGCAGCGTCGAGGATCGCGCCGCCGGCGCCGTTCGCGGCGAGCTCCGGTCGGCGGCGCTCGACGACGGACGCGTAGTCGTCGTCGGGCACGAAGCAGATCTCCTGCGAGTCGGGCTTGTCGAACACGGGCAGGCCCAGGCGCTCGGCCTCGTCTCGCACCTCCGCCTTCCGCTCGAACTCGCCGATCGGCAGCATCATCTCGGCGAGGCGCCCGCGCGGCGAGCCGAAGAGCACGTACGACTGATCCTTCGATCCGTCGCGCCCGCGCAACAGGGCGGCCCCGCCCTCTGTCGCGCCGCGGCGCTCGAGGCGCGCGTAGTGCCCGCTCGCGACGGCTGACGCGCCGATGCGCTTCGCGTAGTCGTGCAGCTTGCCAAACTTCAGCCAGTCGTTGCAGCGCACGCACGGGTTGGGCGTGCGCCCGGAGGCGTACTCGTCGGCGAAGTGGTCGATGATGCGCGCAAAGTCCTTGCGGAAGTTGCAGATGTAGAGCGGGATGCCGAGCTCGGCGGCCACCACGCGCGCGTCGGCGGCGTCGCCCACCGAGCAGCAACCCCGGTGCGGCTTGTCGGGCTTGGGCGAGTCGCCATTGACCGGCGTCGGGCACGTGTCGGCGTGCATTTCCTCCGGCTCGTTGATCGTGCCCAGGCGCATGAACACGCCGACCACGTCGTATCCCTCGCGGACGAGGCGCGCCGCAGCGACCGACGAATCCACGCCGCCCGACATCGCGACCAGGATCTTCTCGCCCGCAGACACGCGCAAGGGTAGGGGAGCGTGCGGGCTCGCCCTCGCGACCCGTTATCCTGCCCGCACGCCGGGCGCCGATGGCCGGGCCGGATGCTGGATGCGATGCGTATTGACTGGTACCAACTCCGCTCGAGGGCTCGCGACGAGTGGTCGCGCCTGCGCAAGCTCGATCCGAAGCACAACCGCGAGGACCTGTGGTTTGTGATCAAGGTGAGCGTGGTCGCGATCGCGATCCTGCTCGTGCCAATCTTCCTGGCGGTGGCCGTGATCCCCAGGCTCCCCACGACGTCGGAGGTCGAGCGCGCAATGCACAAGGCGGAGGCGGATCGGCGTGCCGAGGCGCGTGCGAAGAAGAAGGCGGGCGTGGTCGAGGCGAAGGCCGTGACGCCGGAGGCGGTGGGTCGGTTTGCGGCGGAGGTGCTCCGCCCTGCGCTCGCGTCGGACGAGCGCTTCGCGAAGCTCACGGTGACGCCCGAAGCGATTGAGGGCGGCGGGCTCGGGCTGGTGGTGCGCGGCGAGGCGCCGGACGAGGGCTCGCTCAACGAGCTGCGCATCCTGGTGGAGTCGACCGATCCGCCGGTGCCGGTGCGGCTTGAGGCGGTGGTGGCGAAAGAGGCGCCGGGGTAGGGCAGACGGGGTCGCTGCGGGAGGGGCCCTGGTGGGGTGGGTCCCGTTTCAACGCGTCGATCGCAAATCACCCAACCGGGCCCCTCCGATCGCCGATGCAGCCCCGGATTGCCTCCGCGGCTCCGAGCCGCTATCACTGGGCCGGGGCGTCATGCCTCGGAGCCCCGCCCATTCCGGGCGACAGGAAGCTTGCCATGCCTCACATCATCGCGGAGCCGTGCATCGGGACGAAGGACGTCTCGTGCGTGGACGTGTGCCCGGTGGACTGCATCCACCCGACGAAGGACGAGCCGGACTTTGAGACGGCTGAGCAGCTCTACATCGACCCGGACACCTGCATCGACTGCGGGCTGTGCGTCGACGAGTGCCCGGTGCGGGCGATCTTCCCCGAGGAGGACCTGCCGAGCGAGTGGTCGAAGTACGTGCAGCTCAATCTGGACTATTTCAACAAGTAGCTGACCGGCGGGAGGGTGTTGCTGGTCGCTGCGCGCCAAAGAGAGGATCGCCATGAGCGCCAACACAGTCGCCAAGGTCACCGAGATCACCGCGAGTTCTGACAAGAGCTTTGAAGACGCGGTGCGCGTGGGGATCGAGCGCGCGTCGAAGACGCTCGACAAGGTCAAGAGCGCGTGGGTTCAGGAGATGAAGGTCGACGTGAAGGACGGGAAGATCACCGCCTACCGCGTCAATATGAAGGTGACCTTCGTCCTGAAGGACTGACCGGGTGCCGATCGATCAGGACACCGCGCCGGCTCCGGCACTCGCAACGGCGTGATCGTCCTCGACGGTCGAGCCGGAGACGCCGATTGCGCCGACGACCGTGCCGCCGCTCTGGATCGGCACGCCGCCGGGGAACGTGATCAGCCCGCCGTTGGAGTGCTCGATGTTGTAGAGCGGCCCGCCGGGTTGCGAGAGCTTGCCGATCTCGCCGGTGGGCATGTCGAAGAAGCGTGCGGTGCGCGCCTTCTTGATCGAGATGTCGATCGAGCCACGCCAGGCGCCGTCCATGCGGAAGAAACCCTTGAGGTTGCCGCCCGAGTCGACGACGGCGATGTTCATCGCGACGCCCATCTCCTTGGACTTGTCGAGGGCGGCGTGGATCGCGTCGTGCGCCTGATCAAAGGTGATGTCGCTCATGCGCGGAGTGTATTCGCGCGACGTGCGGCGTGGAGACGCAAGCCGCCGGTCTCCCGCTAAGGAGTCGGCGGCCATCTCTTCTCACATGCCGCCCGCGCCCCACTCAAGAACGCGAGCGGCAAATGGAATGCTCGCGTCGCCCGGTTGGGGCGGCGCGAGTGAGGAGACTGGCTAGCGCTTGCGGCGGAGGGCGATCAGCCCGCCAATGCCGGCGAGCGTGACTGCGCCCGGCGTCGGAACGGAGATGATGCTCACGTAGAACTGCCCGCCGGAGGTGGCGTTCTTGAACTTGAACGTGGTTCCACGGAGCGAGTCGTTGCCGTCGTAGACGTACCCGGAGCCGTCGATATCAACGAGGACGTTGGACCCGTCGAGCGGGTTGTGGTCCGCATCGACGAAGGTCGCGCCGGTCAGCGTGACGACCCGGCTCGCCGAGAGCACGACGATCTCGCTGAGCGCGCCCGCGGCGTTATCGGCGTCGGAGGGGTTGGCTTGGAGGCTCGTGGTGTTGTTGATCCCGCCGTTGCCGACGAACGGCTGGACCGCGCCGAGGCCCGCGGCCTTGCCGCCGGACTTGGAATCGCCGTAGACGAAGATCTGGCCGCCGTCATCCTCGGCGGTTGCGGTCAGGGTGATGTTGCCGCCCCAGGTCGGCTGCATCCAGTCGTAGTACACGAACGCGCTCTCCGAGCGGAACCCGGGCTGCAGGCTCTCGCCGTTGGAGAACTGATACGTGTTCGGGACGCCACCATCGAAGTCGCCCGCCACCGGGCGGGCGGCTGCGTATCCGCTGGGCACGGCGTCGCCGCCGAACAGCGCTCCGAAGTCGAACGTCTGGGCGCTCGCGATCGAAGTCGCCATGCCCGCCGCTATGATGATCACTGCACGATTCATTCTTGATCTCCCTACAGGTGTTACACAACCGGAGCAACAAACTCACGGCGAAGCCGCCGACATCCCGCGCGACAGCATGTCGCTTCGAGACAAAGGCAGATCGCTCTTCTCTCCGGTGGGGAAAGGCCCGCGCCGTCGGTTAGGACGGCGGGGGGTTGAGGTCTTGGAAACGATGCGAGCTAGCGCTTGCGGCGGATCGCGACCAGGCCGCCGAGCCCGGCGAGGGCCATCGCGCCCGGCGCCGGGAGGATGAGGCCCGAAGCCTCGGTGGAGCTGCCGGAGAAGTCGCTCGCGAAGGCCGAACCTGCGCCGAAGGTCAACTGCACGAGGGCGCCGTAGTACGGGCCTGGGTTGGCGAAGGTGGTGTTGAAGCTGCCGGCGGTGCCCTCGAAGTCGTTATCCGCGGCGTTGATGACGATGTTGGAGAGGTTGCCGTTGAAGAACACGAAGCCGTTGGTGGCGAAGGTGCCGTTGATGTCGCCGGAGATGGTCGAGCCGTCGGCGTCAGTCAGCGTGAAGCTGCCCGAGCCGTTCGCGCTGTTGGCGGCGATGGCGGTGACATTGATCGTGATCGAGACGTCGCCACCGATGCTCTTGAAGCCGTCATCGAAGTCGGCGGTGCCCATGGAGCCGACGAGGCGGGTGACGTCGCCCGCGGACTGGAGCGAGGCGTTATCCACCGCGTTCGCGGTCATGGTGCCGGAGGTCGCATCGATCGCGGTGTACGCACCGCTGAGCTCGGTGAACCCGAACGAGATGATGGGCTGGGCCATGGCGGCGCTCGCGGTACCCGCGGCGACGATGAGTGCGAACTTCTTCACGTGTAGGTCCCTCGTACCTGATCTGTCTCTCTCGACGCCGGGAAACAGAACCCGGCGAATACCCACGCGGCCTGTCAAGGCGCGACGTGCGCGATTCACGAATCCGACGCGGAGCGTCGAACGCGACACACTCTCAAAGTTGCGGAGGCTGTCTCTCTCTTCTCAGGCGCCGCTGTCGCGGCACCACTCCGCGCGGAGGCAAAGCTCCGACTGCCTGACTCTAGCTGGGCCCCTGAGTCACTGCAATGCTGAAATGGCAATGGCAAGCAAAGTTTGCGCTATCCTGACCTAACCCGGCGACATTCCTGTCGAGGATGTCCGAGAACGTTGCGCGGGTGTCAAGAACGCCGTCATTCTCGGACTTTTGAAAGCCCGCGCCTCCCGTCAAGGCGGCGCGAGTGAGGAGTTCGAGGATCAGCGCCGCCTACGCAGCAGTCCGAGTCCGCCAAGACCGAGCAGCGCCACGCCCGTCGGCGCGGGGATGTTCGAGACCGTGACATTGTCGATGTAGAAGCCCTCGCCGGAGTTGCCGGCGTCCTGCGTGCCCGCCATACGGAACAGCAGCGAATCGACCGCTCGTTCCGCTGACGTGGGGATGCCGCCGTCGGCGACCGCGGCGTAGTAGGACTCCCACGTCGTGCCGGTATGCACGACGCTGTTGTCCACCTTGATCGTCACGATGTCGTTTCCGGTGTTTCCGGTCCCTTCGCCGTCAACAAACTCGACGAGCATCTCGATGTTGTGCCAGTCGGTGTAGTTCAGGCCCGTCGCGACCGTGGTCGGGACGAAGGTGGTGTTGTTGGTGTCGTAGAAGAGCAGGTCGAAGCCCGAGCCCGTGTCGATCATCGACAGGTAGCTCATGCGCAGCGTGCTCTGCTTGCCGCTCGGCGAGACGGTCAGCGAGAGGTTGTTCTGGGCCGCTCCGGTCGCCGACTTGAAGTCCCACGAGCCATAGAAGAACTTGGTGGTCGCCGCGCCGGACGACAGCGGGGGTGTGTTGGGCGAGGTGTGGTCGCTGCCGTAGTCGTTGAAGAGCTGCGCGCCGGTCTCGCCCGCGATCTGGGGCGAGCTGGAGCTGAAGGGCTGGTTGCTGTAGCTGGTCGAGGTGTAGGCGTTGGAGATCCGCCAGACCTGGTTGCCGCCGTCGTCGACGATCGCCTCGTCGAACAACTCGCCGCTGTTGCCGAAGGAGTCCTCGACGGTCCAGCCGCTCTGTCCGTTGACGCTGGTGCCGAGCGTGAACGCCTCGAAGTCCTGCGCTGACGCCACCGCGCCGGAGCAGCCGATCGTCGCCGCGATCAGGGTCAGGCTCGCCTTCGTCTTGGTCATGGTGCGTGAGGTCATTCGATCCTGTTCCTTCCGCCAGACGTGCGCGGTGTCTCTCACCTCACCGCGACGCGTGTTGTCCGGCCCGCCCGCGAGTTCGAACGCGCCACATCTCCAGGAAAAGCCCGCGCCTCCGGTGAGGGCGACGCGGGTGATTTGTGCGAGGATCAGCGACGCCGACGCGCTGCGAAGAGGACGCCGAGAGCGCCGAACGCGATCGAGCCGGGAGCGGGGACGAACATCACCGCATCCAGAGCGCCCGATCCGGCAAACTCGACTTCCATCGAGACCACGAGAGCCGGGTTAAACCCCGCATCTTCCGAAGCGGTCGCGGTCGCGCCGCCCTCGCCGAGCTGGCCAGCGAGCGTGGTGAGATCGAGCGTGTCGTACCCGTCCGGGGCGCTGTCGACGTCGTTGGTCCAGTTGTCCGGCACGGAGTAGGTGCGGACCAGGCCTGCGGTATCGATCAGACGCACCTCGGTGGCGGCAGCGCCGTCGATATCGACCAGCACGATCGAGGTCATGGTCACCGGGCCGAGCGCGGAGAAGTCGAAGTCGATCTGCCCGCCGCTCTCCTCGTCGTTAGCGGTGTCGAACGTGCCGCCGACGGTCTGCGTCGGGAAGGCGTTGTTCTGGACCATGAGCAGCATGCCGAGATCGACAAGCAGGTCCGTGTCGCCGCCGCTGGCGTTCGGTCCGCCCGGGGCGGAGTCGAAGGCCGTCGGGCCAAGCCCGGGCCCGACGCCGCCGTCGGAGATGGTGACGCCCATCGAGGCGCTCACGGCATTGCCGTTTGAGAACTCCTCGAAATCGAGGGTGACTTGGGCCATCGCGCTGCCGGTCAAGCCTGCAACGACAGCGACGAGTGTGGAACGATTCATTGTGTGATCTCCCTGCCTACCAAGAGCTTCGAACGCACACCGGGCCAACTTCATCACCCGGCAAAGCCACCACACACCGCGCGGTTCTCACCGCTTCGGAACGAGGTAGTTCTGCTCTTCTCTCGCGGGACCTCGGCGCACCGCGCCGAGCGGGAAAGCCCGCGCCGCCGGTCAGGGCGAGGCGGGTGAGAGTCAGCTCTCGCGTCGATCAGGCGCGTCGGCGGCGTGCCAAGCCCGCCATCCCCATGCCGAGGAGGGCCAGCGGAGCGGGTGCCGGTACGTTGGTGAGTCCTGCGAAGATGAAGTCGGGATCTGATGTGCCCGATCCCGAGTCGATGTTCTCGATGTACACGGTGCTGATCGAGTCGCCCGGGTTCAGGCCGAAGTCGGCCAGATCAAGCACCGCCATGTTGGTGTCCTCGACGCCGTTGGGGCCGGGGAAGTGCGAGACATCCAGCGGGTTCACGGCAACGGGCGTGCCCCCGTTGAATCCGATCTTCCAGCTGGTGCCCTCGAGGTCGACGCCGCTGGAAGAGCTCGTGATTTCGAAGACGACAAACTCGGCGCCCGCGAGGACGGGCTGCGGCGTGCCGTAGTTCAGCTGCAACCAGTCGGGGGTCGAGCGGTTGTTGAGCGACACCTGGTCTCCTGGATCGCTGCCGAACTGACCCGACGCGAGCTCGCCGAGCGTGAAGAGATCGACACCCACCTCGTTGTCCCAGAGCTTGCCATCGAAGGTGACCTGGCCGCCGTCCGCGTTGGTGCGGTAGGTGACCGAAGCGCCGGAGAACTGGGCGAGGTCAAACGTCTTCGAGTTGATTGTCACGAGCGGAACGGCAAGGGCCGAAGAGGCGACGAGCGCCGGCACTGCACCCAGGCACGCGATCATGCGCGAATCGAGATTCATAGACATGCTGGTATTTGTCCTATTGGAACCGTCCGACGGCGTCTCTCGCCCTCGCCGTCGGGCATCGGTTGTCCGGCCCACTCGAACACTCGAGCGGGGCCGATCTCCAGGAAAGTCCGCGCCTCCCGTTAGAGCGACGCGGTGAGATCATGAAATTCAGCGACGGCGGCGGAGGCCCAGGAGCCCGCCGAGGCTGGCCAGAGCGGCCGCACCGGGCGTCGGCAGGATCTCGCCGGAGATCTGCGTCGAGGCGCCCGAGAAATCACCCGAGAAGAACGACCCGGCGCCGAACGTCAGCTCCACGATCGCGCCCGTGTAGGGGCCGCTCGCGGCGAAGGACGTGCTGAAGCTGCCGGCTGTGCCATCGAAGGTGCCGTCGTCCGACGTGATCACGACGTTCGAAAGTGAGCCGACAAAGCCGATGAACGGCCCAGCGCCGCTGAACACACCGGAGATGTCGCCCGAGATCGTGTCGTTGTCCGCGTCAGTCAGCGTGAAGGTGCCCGCGCCGTTCGCGGTCGAGCTGGTGATGCCGGACACATTGAGCGTGATGTTGACATCGCCGCCCGAGCTCTTGAAGCCCGCGCCGAACTCGGCGTTCGCCGTCGCGCCGGCGAGGCGTGTGACGTCGCCCGAGGTCTGGAACGCGGCGTCCACCGCGTTGGCCGTCATGACGCTGCTTCCCGAGTTGAATGCGCCCTCCAAGTCGGAGTACGTGAACGAAATCAGCGGCTGCGCGGCGGCAACCCCGGCGGTGCCGGCGACGATCAGTGCGAACTTGGTCATGTCTTGTCCCTCTACCAACCTGCGTGTCTCTCTGCCCCCCAGGCCACGCCCGGGAAATGCCCGCGCCGCCCGGTCAAGGCGGGGCGGGATATGCGTTCAACTCGGTCGGTTAGCGCTTGCGACGGACCGCGACGAGTCCACCGAGGCCGATGAGCGCCGCGGCGCCCGGAGCCGGGAGGATGAGGCCGTGTGCCTCGGTCGAACTACCGGCGAAGTTCGTGAACCCGGTGCCGCCACCGAAGGTGAGCTGCACAATCGCGCCCGTGTACGGGCCGGGGTTGGCGAAAGTCGTGTTGAAACTGCCGCTGGTGGTGCCTTCAAAGTCGTTGTCACCGGCGGTGATGACGACGTTGGACAGGTTGCCGTTGAAGAAGACAAAGCCGGCGACGCTGAACGTGCCGGAGATGTCGCCGGAGATGGTCGAGCCGTCGGCGTCGGTCAAGGTGAACGAGCCCGCACCGTTGGCGGAGGTGCCGGAGATCCCGGTGACGTTGATGGTGATGGAGACGTCGCCCGCGATGCTCTTGAATCCGTCATCGAAGTTGGCGGTGCCGCCCGAGCCGACGAGGCGCGTGACGTCGCCCGCGGTCTGCAGGCCACCGGAACCGTTGTCGACCGCACCGGCGGTCATGGTGCCGGAGGTCGCATCGATGACCGAGTACGAGCCGCTGAGCTCCGTGTACCCGAACGAGATGATGGGTTGGGCCGAAGCGACGCCCGCGGCCGCTGCAAGCAACAGAACCGAGTAAGTCAGACGCATGTCAATCCCTCCCATGCTGGGGTTGTCTTGTCTCACCGGACCTCAAGCCCGGAAAACACCTATGCGCCGATCAAGGCGTCACAGTGCGTGATCGCGGAACATGCCGACGCGATCACGCCGACACCACGAAAGCTCATGCAGTTGCGGAGGGTCGTCTCTCTCTTCTCGGGCTCGGCTTTCGCCGTGCCGACTCCGCGAACGGAGGAAGAACTCCTAGACAACGGGAGGCTATCGCGCTGGCAAGAGGTGTGCAAGTGCAAAAGCCCTGTCTTTGCAAGGCCTTAGCACATCGCTCCCAGTTCTGGGGTTTCCGCCCCTCAGAACGGGGCTGCGGACTCAAACTTGAGCCATTCGCCCGTCAGTGGCTCGAAAAAGGCGAGCATCGCGGCGTGCAGCATCAGTCTTGGAGCCCTGATGGGGTCCGAATACAGGGGATCTCCCAGGATCGGCGCCCCGATCCCGCCGCGATCCCGCGGTGTGACGGAGTGCACCCGGAGCTGGTGTGTCCGTCCCGTCACCGGGCGGAAGTCCACGCGCGTCCGGCCGTCGGCCCGATCCACGACCCGCCACAGCGTCTGGGCGGGTTTGCCCCGCTCGTAGCAGACCATCTGGCGCGGGCGATTGGGCCAATCCACGATCAGCGGAAGCTCGACTTTCCCCTCGTCGTCCGTGACTTCGCCGTCGAGCAGCGCCTCGTAGCGCTTGCCGGTCTTTCGGTGCATGAACTGGCGAGAAAGCGCCCTGTGCGCCTGCGGGTTGAGCGCGAGCACCATCAAGCCGGAGGTGTCCTGATCGAGACGATGCACGGAAATCGACCCGGTCGCGGTCGGATAGAGAGCAAGGACTCTCGTGACGACCGAGTCACGCTTATGCTCACCCCGCCCGGGCACCGACAGGAGGCCCGTGGGCTTGTCCACCACAACCCACTGGTCCGATTCTGCGACGACCCTCAGGAGAGTGTCCGACGGCGACGGAGTTGGGGCGGGGGCGGGCACAGCGTGAGGAGCGTACGCTTGGACATGATGAGACTTGGTCGCAACTGCGCCGTTCGGGTCCTGCCCCTCGTGTTGGCCCAGGGTTGTGTCGTCGGGGCGATGCAGATCGACGACGTGCCGGAGGGAGCGGTGCTGTCGGAGGTCACCCAACTCACCACGCGCGAGCAGTTCCTCAAGGCCGGGGAGGCGTACTTCGCGCCCGATATGTCGCAGGTCATCTTCCAGGCGGTGCCCGTGCCGCCCGAAGGGCACGACCCCGACCCGAACTACTCCATGTACGTCGCGAATCTCGACCGCGACGAGCACGGACGACCGAACGGGCTCTCGGAGATCACTCGCATCTCGACCCCGGGCTCGGCCAACACGTGCGGGTGGTTCCATCCGACGCGCCCGCACGAGGTGCTGTGGGGATCGACGGTCGTCGAGCCCAATCAGGACAACGTGCCCGGGTACCAGCGCGGGACCGGGCGATACGTGTGGCAGTTTCCATCGGAGATGGAGATCTGCACCTGGACGCCAGAAGACGGCGCGCAGGTGATGTTCCAGCGTCCGGGGTACACCGCGGAGGGTTCGTGGTCGCCCGATGCGCGCCACGTGCTCTACACCAACGTCGACGAAGCAAAGAGCGAGCGCACAGGGCGCGCCGACGCGGACATCTACGTCTACGACACGGTGCGCGCTGAGCACGTGCCCCTGGTCGTCGCGCCCGGGTACGACGGCGGTCCGTTCTTCTCGCCCGATGGGTCGTGGATCTGCTACCGCTCGGACCGGC
>JAUIFD010000120.1 GCA_030429485.1 Phycisphaerae bacterium
AGACTCGCAACGGACGGTCAGTGACCGAATCCGATCTACAGCCGCTTCTCAAGGCACGGCCGTTTGTTCCGTTCGACCTGCGCACCTGGAAGGGTCGGCTCTACGCCGTTGGTGAGCCTCGCCATGCCCGTCTCCCCTCGTGGAACATAGGGGCGGTGCGACTCGTGATTGACGGAGTTGGGGCGGATCACGTGCCGTTGCGGGACATCAAGGCAATCGAGCCAGTGAAGGTCACACGCGAGGACATCGAAGCGCTCACCAGCACGGCGCCGTTTCGTCCATTTCGGATCCACATGGCCAATCGCAACCTCTGGCGAGTGGCGAGGGCCACGGACGTGCGCACGAATCCACGCACGACTGTGATTGTGCTCGCAATGAAGGACGGCTCGTACGAGCATGTGGACCTAGCGCTCGCAACCGGTCTCGAAGTGGAGCGGTCAGAGGTGGGGGGGTGATGATCGTCGCCATCCTCCAACTCGATCTGCACATCCCTTGGGCTGCGTCGCTCAAGGACAAGCGTCGCGTGGTCAAGTCCGCGAAGGACAGGCTGCACCGCGAGATGATGGTCTCGGTCGCGGAGGTGGCGTTTCAGGACGTGCCGACGATCGCTCGGCTGGGCATCGCGGCTGTGGCGTCCGACGGGCGCCGTGCGGGCGAGGTGCTCGATCATGTCATCGAACATTTCCGCCGTCTTACGGAGGTTGAGGTGGGGCAGACGCACCGCGAAATCATCCACACGACGGGAGAGGAATCCGCGCCAGACGACATGACAGCCTCTGATATCGCTACCGACTCGGCTCGCGATCTTGCCGAAGAGATGTTGCGTCACGCCGCTTCTGGCGAGAGCGCCGGAGGTGCGCCTTGACGCTGCGTACCGAACGTGTGGCCTCGCTCGTCCAGGGCGCGGTGCAGCAGGTGCTCGCGCGCGGGCTTTCCGATCCGCGTGTGCGAGGTTTGGTGACCGTGACCGGCGTCGTGGTATCGCAGGACCTCAAGCACGCGACGGTGCGTATCTCGGTGATGCCGGCGGAGCATGCGGACCTGACGCTGCACGGCCTCAAAGCGGCGTCGCGACACATCCGACACAAGATCGCCGATGCGGTCGCGTTGCCCGATGCGCCGCGGCTGACGTTCAAGCTGGATCGCGGGGCGAGTCACCAGGCGGGCGTGCTCGAAGCCCTCGCCCGGGTGCGGGCGGAAGAGGAGTCGGCGGACGTGCCGCGGGCGGATGCGCCCGACGAAGGGGAGAGTGAGGCATGAGCGCGACCGAACGCGCCGAGGCGCTGCAGGCGCTCTTGGGTCACCTCGCGAAGTCGATCGACGCGCTCCCGCCGGACCATGCCGGTCCGCCGGCGCCGGGCACCGACGCGCTGCTGCATCAGCTCGTGTTTTCGATGCTGCTGTGGGAGACGACACTGGTCAATGCGCGAGCCGCGCTGCGTAAGGTCCAGGAGATCGCGGTTGACTTCAACGAGCTCCGCGTTTGCCTTCCCGACGAGATCGCGGAAGCCATGGGCGCGCGTATGCCGGGGGCGGAGGAGCGGGCCGAACGCCTGCGTGCCGCGCTCCGGGAGGTCTATCGGCGCGAGCAATCGCTCTCGCTTACGCACCTCACCGAGCTGCCCAAGCGTGATGCTCGCAGCTACCTGGAGTCCATCGAGGGTGTGCCGCCCTACGTTGCCGCGCGTGTCACGGTGCTTGAGTTGGGCGGTCACGCGTTCCCTGTCGATGAGCGATTGCGCGCGATGCTCGAGCAGGTCAACGTCGCCGATCCAGGGGCGAGCGTGGTCGAGGTCGCGGGCTCGGTCGAGCGCATGGTGCGAGCGAACGAGGTCACCGACACCTACCTCCTTCTTGAGGCTTGGCGGCAGTCTGGTCGTGCCGGTAAGACGCCGGCGCGTACTCGTTCCAAGAGCGCCTCGCGCAGGAAGGCCGCGAAGTGAAAGCTCGCGTTCGCATTGTGATGGCGATGTTCGCATTGGTGTGCGGCGTTGTTCAGGCAGGCGCCCACCAAGACGAGTCGATCGCCGAGCCGGCGGCGTCGGATGCTCTCGCTGTCCTGCGCGAACTCGCTCAGCGTGAGGCGGAGGCGCCCACCGACACGCTGGGTCGGGCGCCCGCGCCCGGGGGGATCGACACGGACCTCGCGCCGGAACTTCGCGATGCGGGACGTGCGCTCGACGAGTGGATCGCCGAACTCGCGGAGGAGATGCCCGATCCGCCCGTGCCGGCCGCCACCAATCCAGAGGATGAACTCGATGCGCAGCGGCTGTACGTCGCGGGTCGGATGAAGTCACTCGACGGAGACTTCGCCGACGCCATCCGCGACCTTTCGACCGCTGCCACCCTCGTGCCGGCGCAGCCGGACGTGTGGCTCGCACTCGCCGAGGCGCAGTCGGCCCAGGGTCTGCGAACCGCGGCGATCGGATCGCTTGATCGCGCGGTGCGTCTGGGGCTGCGAAACCCCGACGCGCTCTTCAACGTCGCGCGTGAGCGAGCTCGCATGGGCGAGCACCGTGACGCGGCGCGGATGCTTGCTGCCGCATGGTCGAACGACGCGGCGCACGCGGACCCGGCGCTCGGGTTCGTGGTGATGGGCGAGCTCTCGGCCGAGCTTCGTGCGCTTGGCGCACAGCTGGCTGCGAGTCAGGCGGCGGAACGCGCGCTGGATCTACCGGAGCGTTTCTCCGAGGTGACGCGGTTCCGGATGGAACTCGCGGCGTTGCTGCGCGAGGCGCCGGAGCTTCGCCGACAGACGGGCGACACCTACCTTCGTCTCGGCCGCCCTGTGGACGCGCTGCGCGCGTACACGATCGGCGCACCGGGCGGTCTCACGCAGACGCCTTGGCCAGCCAACGACCTTCCTCGCATCGTCCTCGCAACCGTGCGTGCGGGCATGCCTGCGACGGCGGGGCTCGTTGTGCTCGAGCCGGTCGCGGAAGGGCATGCAGCATTGGGCGAGCAGCGTCGAGAGCTACTCGTGTATCTCGCGGAGCACGCCGGCTTGCGAACGCCGCTTGTCGAGGCGATCGGCAGTCTGGCGGGCGACGCGAGTGTGGCGCCGACGGATGCGGCGCGGCTGACGCTCGCGCGCGCCGCGGTCGCGGGTGTCGGTGACGGAGGCCAAGTGCTCGCGGAAGCGATCGCCGCCGACCCCGACCGGGTCGAACTTGTCGATGCGCTGCTCGGCGAGGCCGATTCAGACGCGGACCGGGTGGCGGTGGCGGCCGCGCTCGCGCGGACGAATCCGAACAGGACGGACCTCTACGCGGCCCGTCTGCTCGCGAGTGTGCAGCGCAACCCGGACGTGTTGGACGTCGAAGTGCATACCGATTCCGAGCGACTTGTTCGTGCGTACGCGGCGCTCGGTCTCGGGCACTACGGCGAGGCGACGGGCTCGCTCGATGCGCTCGATCCTGAGGCGCCGGGCGCCGCTCTGGCCGATGCGCTCATTGGTGCGCAGCTGGGGGATTGGGATCGCGTGGAGCGGGGCCTGGAGCGCACGCCCGGCGACTCGATCGCTCGCGTGCGCGCGCTCCGCGCGGCGCAGAGATTCGAGGATGCGGCGGATGCCGCCGAGCGTTTGCTCGAGGATGGCGAGTCGAGTCTGGTGCTGCGTATCGGGCTCGCGGAGATCCTGATCGAACTCGGGCGTGCCGACGACGCGGTGCGGCACCTGCGGGATGCGATCGCGGAAGACCGAGCGGATCCACGGGCGTACGAGGGGCTTCTCGCGATCTACGGACCGGAAGGGCAACTCACGGATTCCGACGCGCAGGCGCAGGTGTTGCAGGAGCTTCGCGACGCCGCGCCCGGCGCGCAGACGATTCGGCTGCTTTCGGCGCGGGCG
Organism: Phycisphaerae bacterium; assembly: GCA_030429485.1. Taxonomy (GTDB): domain Bacteria; phylum Planctomycetota; class Phycisphaerae; order Phycisphaerales; family UBA1924; genus JAUIFD01. Next base: position 3,851 of record JAUIFD010000120.1, read on the forward strand.
CTCGCCGAGCAAGGGCTGCTCGCGGAGGCGGAGCGGCGTCTGACTGCGCTGCTCGACGACCCCGACGCCGCACCGGCCGCGTTGGCGACGTTGACACAGGTATGGCGTGCGTGGGGACGCTCCGAGCCAGAGGTGCTCGACCGGGCGCTCGAGATGCTCGACACCCGCCTGCTGAAGAACCCATGGGATGACGCGGCCGAAACAGCGCGGACCACGATCCTCATGGAGCTCGGCCGCCCGGGCGAGGCGGAGCAGTTGCTCGCGGCCCGGCTTGAGCGAGGGCCCTCCGTCTCGCTCTCTCGCTTGCGCGAGGAGCTTATCCGCACGGCTCTTGGCGACGGCGCTCGCGCGGATGAGATGACGATCGCGCGCCTGGAGGCCGCACCGCCGAATATTGACAACTCGCTCTCGCTCGCCGCGGCGCTGGCCGAGGCTGATCCGGCGGGCGCACGCGCGGCGTTCGAGCGCGCGTTCGCGCCAGAGGTGACGTTCACGCTTGGGCAGCAGCGGGCGGCGGCGTTCGCGATGTCGCGTGTGCTGCGGGTGGCGATGCGAGACTCGGACGATGACGCGGCTGTCGCCGGGCTTGCGATGCTGGAGCGTGCGCGCGCGGCGCAGCTGGCGTTGCCCTGGGACACGTGGCATGATGCGCTCCATGTTGAGGCGAGCCAGCGAGGGGCCACAACCGAGACGCTCGTGGACCTCGCGGGTCACGTGCTCGAGCGGATCGAGTCGCCTGAGCTCGCTCGTGCGGTCGTGGGGCTCTACACGAACGACCCGCCGCCCGCGATCGCGACTCTCGATGAGTTGCGGGCGGAGCTTGCGTACCGCTTCGCCGCAACGCTCTACGCGGAAGGCCACGAAGACGCGTCGATTGCGGTGTACCGGCTCGCGTTGTCCTACGACGCGGCGCACGCGTGGGCCAACAACGATCTGGGGTACTTCCTGGTCGAGCGTGGAGAATCGCTCGCGGAGGCGGAGACACTCCTCGAACATGCGTACGCGGCGAGGCCGGATGAGGCGAGCATCGTGGACTCGCTCGCGTGGCTCCGCTATCGGCTCGGTGCGCTCGATGACCAGCCCGGGCGTGAGGGTGCGGTGACGCTGCTCCGGCGCGCGACCACAGAGCTCGACGGGCGTTCGAACGCGACGATCCTCGACCACTTTGGTGATGCGCTGTACCGCTCGGGTGACCACGCCGGGGCGACCAACGCGTGGAACCGGGCCCGCGCGGCAGCGCGGCGAGAGGTGAACGCGATGCCCGCGGGCGTCCCGTCGCTTGTGCGCGAACGGGCCGAGGAAGAGCTGGTCGAGATCGAGGCGAAGCTCGAAGCTCTGGAAGGCGGGGAGGAGCCGGCGATCGCGCCGCTGCTCGAAGGCGAAGGATGATCCCGGGCGCGGCGTCCGGCGGAGGTCTGTTGCATGGCTGGTCATAGCAAATGGGCGAACATCAAGCACCGCAAAGAGCGGCAAGACAAGAAGAAGGGTGCGCTCTGGTCGAAGTGCTCGCGCGCGATCATTGCCGCGGCGCGCCAGGGCGGGCCCGACCCAGAGACCAACCTCACGCTCCGGTATGCGATCGACGAGGCCAAGTACGCGAACATGCCCAAGGACACCATCCAGCGGGCGGTGGAGAAGGGGGCGGGCGCGGGCGCGGGCGACAACTACGAGACCGTGACGTACGAGGGGTACGGCCCGGGTGGTGTTGCGATCCTCGTCGATGCGCTGACCGACAACAAGACGCGCACGGTCGCTTCCGTACGCTCGACCTTCACCAAAGCGGGTTGCTCGCTCGGGCAGGAGGGTTCGGTCTCGTACATGTTCGACACGCGGGGCCAGATCACGATCGAGGCCGACAAGGCGAACGAAGAGCAGCTCATGGAGCTTGCGATCGAAGCGGGCGCCGAAGACGTCGAAGCCCCGGACGGCGACGACGGTGCGTGGATCGTCTCGACGGCGGTCGGGGACTTCATGACGGTGCGCGAGGCGATCGAGGGCGCGGGCATCGAGATCGCGAACGCCGAGATCACCAAGGTGCCGCAGAACACGATCGACCTTCGAGGCGAGGACGCGAAGAAGCTCGTCCGCCTGCTCGATGCCCTCGAAGACAACGAGGACGTGCAGAAGGTGCACTCGAACGCCGACATCCCGGATGAGGAACTCGCCGGGATGGAGTAGCGGGACGCTGACCTGGTGTTCTTCCGTACGGCGGGCATACCGGGTACCTTGCTGGCGGAGGTCGCCATGCTTGAGCCTCGCGTTATGCCCTGGTCGCTGTGCGGTCGCGCGTTCGGTGTGTGGCTCGCTGTCTTTTTGCTGACGCCCTTTGCGGCGGGGCAGGATCTCGACGCCACGCTCGACCCCGTGCGGGCGATGATCGAGCGGTTCGAGGCGGACCAGGGGAGTATCAGACGCTTCTATGACGCCCCTGTGTCGCGGGGCGCCTTGGACTTGCGTGCGGCCACGCTGGCGGAGTGGGAGGAGGCGTTGCGGAATGTCGACTTCGACGCGCTGAATCAGGACGGGAGGGTGGACTACCTGCTCTTCGGCAACCTCCTCAAGCGTGAGCTGGCCGAACTCGGCCACGAGCGAGCGAAGACTCGCGAGATGGCGGGGCTGATTCCGTTCGCGGATGCAGTGGTGGAGCTGCACGAGACGCGCAGAGCGCTACAGACCGTCGATGGCGAGGTTGCGGCCGAGCTGCTCAGCGATCTGAGCGAGCAGTTGGACGCGGTGCGTGCGTCGCTCAAAGGCGAACCTGATCCGGGGTACACGCCGATCGTCGCGAACCGGGCGGCGGGGGCGACCGACGCGCTGCGGCGGACGCTGCGCGAGTGGTACGAGTTCTCCGCGGGGTACGACCCAGTGTTCACGTGGTGGGCGAAGGCGCCGTACGAGACACTCGACGGCGAACTGCGGGACTACGCGACATTCCTGCGTCGAGAACTCGCGGGCATCAAGGACGGGGAGGAGGGCGACGCGATCATCGGCGACCCGATCGGTCGCGAAGCGCTCATCGATGCGCTCAGGTTCGAGATGATCCCCTATTCCCCGGAGGAGCTCATCGCGATCGCCGAGCGCGAGTACGCGTGGTGCCTGGCCGAGATGCTGGAGGCGTCGCGTGCGTTGGGGTATGGAGAGGATTGGCGCAGCGCGCTCGAGCACGTGAAGGAGTTGCACGTGGCGCCGGGGGAGCAGCCGGCGCTGATCAGGGATCTGGCGTACGAGGCGGTGGACTTCATCGAGTCTCGTGGGTTGGTCACGGTGCCGGAGCTGTGCAAGGAAACCTGGCGCATGGAGATGATGTCGCCGGCGCGACAGAAGGTGAGCCCGTACTTCCTGGGCGGCGAGACGATCCTGGTGTCGTTTCCGACCGACGGCATGGAGCACGGCGACAAGCTCATGAGCATGCGGGGAAACAACCGTCACTTCTCACGCGCGACGGTGCAGCACGAGCTGATTCCGGGTCATCATCTCCAGGGGTTCATGATCGACCGGTACCGCACGCATCGGCGCGCATTCCGAACGCCGTTCTGGATCGAGGGCTGGGCGTTGTATTGGGAGATGTTGCTGTGGGACCTCGACTTTCCGCAATCAGCGGAGGATCGGGTCGGCATGTTGTTCTGGAGGATGCACCGGTGTGCACGCATCGTGTTCTCGCTGCGGTTTCATCTCGGCGAGATGACGCCGGAGGAAGCGATCGACTACCTCGTGGAGCGCGTGGGGCACGAGCGGAACAACGCGACGGCGGAGGTCCGACGGTCGGTGAGCGGCAGTTACGGGCCCTTGTATCAGGCGGCGTACATGCTCGGTGGGTTACAGATCCGCGCACTGCGGCAGGAGCTTGTGGAGTCCGGGCGTATGAGCGATCGTGCGTTTCATGACGCGATTCTGCGCCTCGGGCCGATCCCCGTGGAGATGGTCCGCGCCACACTCACTGACCAGGAGCTCACACGCGAGTGCAAAGCAGAGTGGCGGTTCGCGGACGAGTGAAAGCGAAGGAAGGAGCCAGTCGGCATCGTGCGATCAGAGCCTCGCGCCGGCCACGCCCGCACGCATGCGGATGAGGACCGCGCCGACGAGCAAGGAACCGACGAGGAGGAACGCGACGACTCCCATGAGCATCCAGAAGGCGCTCGTGAGCAGTCCCTTGCCGATCCCGTGGATTGTCTCGCCGGCCTCTTGCGGGTTTGTCGTCGAGGCCAACGCCTCAACCCGTGTGACGAGCTGGTCAAGGCGATCGACGAGATCGGCGCCCGATTCAATCGCGGCCTGCGTTGCTTCCATGTCAGATACGGGGATGAACGGCGGCTCATTGGGATCGAATCGGGCAACGACGCGGTCCGTCATTGTGAGAACCTCACCCGTGCGCTCAAGGAGGGCGTTCGCTTGTTCGATTGTGAGGCGGGTTTCCGCGAGAGCCGTGTGCAGTGCATCCGTGCGGCTTTCGAGGTCGTCGAGAAGGGCGGTGCGCTCGTCCGCGATTCTCTCGAAGAGATGATCCAGCAGAGCCTCGCGTTCGGCGGCGACCATCTCGCCGAGGTGGTTGATCGCCGCTTCTCGCTCCTGGGCCACGAGCCCGGCGGTTCTCTCGAGTGAGTCGTCGATGGTCTGTGGGAGCGACTCCGCGACGGTCGCGAACCGCTCCGATTGCTCGCCGAAGTTCACAATCTCGGCGTGGAGATCGACGAACTCCTGCTGTGACGCCAGTTGGTAGGCGAGTAGCTCGGCTTGCAGGCTCAGCACGCTCGGCAGCCGGCTCGAATACCACAGCACGCGTTCGCCGAGGAGACGTGATTCATCGATCGCGCGGGCTGCGTCGCCGACCTCTCGGAGCAGCGCTGCGGCCTGATTCCGTTTCGCGAGGCTTGAGATACCCCTGGTGTCCGTGAAGTCGCTGAGGCGTGTTCCGGCGATCAGCGCTCGCTCGGGATGCTCAGCGATCCACGCATCGATCAAGGAGCGGAGCGACTCTTGCTGCGCAGGCGTGAGTACCTTGGACGACTCGCGCCAGAGGCGCTGCTCAGCGCGCGTGATGGGCTCCATCACCGCCTGCGGGTCGAGGTCGGGCCACTCGCGAGGGAGAAACTGCGTCCGCATCACATGCGCCTGGAGCGAACCCACGACGAGCAGGTCGAGCAGCGACGTCTCCGGGTTGGGCCCGATCGCGATGTCCAGCGCGTCGGCGTACCAAGACCTGATGACGTAGGTCGCGAGGTACCGCTGTCTGGGTGTGGACTCCGGTGTGCGCATGTTGGCGGTCACGGTCTCCGCCAAGACCGCGGAGTAATCGTCGGCCATCGACATGACCAGGGCCTGGACCCCTGCTTCGTCGAGCGAGATGGTGCCGGAGCTTGGGCTGCCCGAGAGCTTCGCCGCAGCGCTCGGCGGATCAGACTCGGGCCCGCCGGCGCATCCGCAGATGCCCGAAAGCCCGCCGAGGACCAGCACCGCGCCCGCCGTGATTCGCCTTTCCACGGGTTGCTCCTGTTCGCGCCCGTCCGGCCGGGCGTTCTTGCACACCGGCACCATGTGGATCCACTCTAGTGCGAACAGGCGCGGGTGATGCACGCGGTGCTGAGGGCGATGGGATGCGCGGCCCGCGGCACGGCATGCGGCAAGGGGCATGCACATCGGGCACCCGGGCACCATCCCAAGAGCTGTTCTCTCGAGTAACTTGGCGACGCCAGGACCCCTCGGTGAGCTCCCAGGGTACCGAGGCTCCAAGGGGTCCAACTAACCGAGGTCGTACTGCTTGATCTTCGAGTACAGCGTGCGTCGTGTGATGCCGAGGTCCTGCGCCGCAGCGGTTCGGTTGCCCGCGTGCCGAACCAGCGCGTTCTCGATTGCCTCCCTCTCCAGGTTCGCGATCGAGCGGTGTTGGTCGGCGTTCGACGGCGCTTGGCCGAGGCGCGCCGTCGCCCGCCCGATAGCGCGGGAGATGTCGTCCAGTGTAAAGGGCTTGGTCACGAAGTCGGCCACTTGGTGGCGGATGGCTTTCTGGGCGACCTGCAGGTCCCCGAACCCGGTCACGATGACCACCTGCGCCTGAGGCCAGTTCGCCCCAAGCTCGTCGAGGAAGTCCCCCCCTTGCGTTCCCGGGAGTCGGAGGTCGAGCAGCACGATGTGGGCGGCTTCGCGCCGCATCGAATCGCGGGCCTCCTCGGCCGAACCGACCGCCTCGGGCTCGAACCCCATCCGAGTGACCGAGCGCGAGAGCAGGGCGCGCAGGCGAGGCTCGTCGTCAACGATCAGCACGCGCCGCGTCACGCGCCACCCCCGTTGGCGAGCGGGAGCGCCATGCGCAGGCGGCTGCCGCACCCGGGGCCGGGCGAGGACGCCGAGAGCGTGCCTCCGTGCGCCTCAACGATCGCGTAGCTGACGGAAAGCCCGAGGCCGGTGCCCGTTCCACCGTGCCCCCGGCGCGTCGAGTAAAACGGGTCGAAGAGGTGCGCGAGTGTCTCCGGCGTCATGCCCACGCCGTTGTCGGTGACATCGAGCATGGCGCGATCGCCGTGTCTTGTCGCTTCGATGCTCACGCGCCCGCCCGCGTCTGTCGCCTCGAACGCGTTGATCACCAGATTCACGAGAACCTGGCGGAGTTCTTCGCGGACGCCCAGGACCGCGAGGGTGGGTGGGTACGACATGTCGAGGTGACGGCCCGCGTAGCGAGGGAGTTCCGACAACAGGCCCCCGATTTCGCGGATGAGCACGGGAAGCTCGACCGACTGCCAGTCGGGGTCGGCCGGTGCCGCGAGCCGCAGGAGGCGGCGCACAATGTCCCGACATCGCGCTGATTCGGCGAGGATTACGTCCAGCACTTCGGCGCGTTCCGGATCCTGCTCCTCGTCCAGTTGCTGGCGTGCCTCCTCGGCGTACCCCGCGATGATGCTGAGCGGGTTGTTGATCTCGTGAGCGATACCCGCCGAGAGGAAGCCGACACTCGAAAGACGCTCGGCATGCACGAGTTCACGGGACTTGTCGCGGATCTGGATTTCCATGGTCCGGTGCAGTTCTTCCAGGCTCTTGGCCATCGTGTTCACATCGCGGGCGAGCCACGCCAACTCGTCACGGCCGCGTGGGTGTGCACGGGTGGAGAGGTCACCTCTCGCCAGGCGCGCGATGGTGATGCGGAGATTGCGCAGCGGGCGCACCACGCTGAAGTACTGCCAAAGGCCTACCCCGGTTGCGCACACGACGCCG
>JAUIFD010000121.1 GCA_030429485.1 Phycisphaerae bacterium
GTTCGGCGATGACAACCAGAACTCGGACTCCGTTGCGATCATCCGGACGGACGGGGGCCTCGACTACACGATTCTCAACATCGTGATCGGCGACAACCCGGGTTCGGCGCCCGGGCCTGGTGACGAGGTGAGGATCTCCGCCGGGGGGAGCCCTCAGTTCATCTACCGCTCGAACGGTGAGGCGTACAAGACGGGGGCGCCGTTCTGGGGCACGATCTCGGATGCGCGCGCGAAGCACGACATCGAGCCGCTGACGGGCTCACTGGATCGGCTCATGCAGCTCAAGGGGCACACCTTCTTCTACAACGAGCCGAACCAGCCCGGCGCGCGCCCCGGGCAGTGCACAGGTTTCGTCGCGCAGGAGGTCGAGCCGGTCTTTCCCGACTGGGTGAGCACGGACCGCGACGGCATGAAGACCATGCACACCGCCGGCTTCGAGGCGCTGGCCGTCGAGGCGCTGCGCGAACTCCGCGAGGAGAAGGACGCCCAGATCGATGCGCTGCAGAGTGAGAACTCGGCGCTCCGCGCCCGCCTCGACGCGCTCGAGCGTCTTGTCGAACGGTTGGGCGAGAGTTAAGGCCGACGTGATCGGTCGTGAATGAAGAGCGCTCCGGGTTCGGACGATGAGGACTCGGGCGCTGGTCTCGAAGCACCCATGAGGTAAAGCCGATGATCTCGATGCGTTCGTTGTTGCTCACGCTCGTCAGCGCGTTGTTCCTTGCCCCACAGGCGCTGGCCCAGTCGGTGACCGGGTGGTCCTATCAGGGGCAACTGCAGTCGCTCGGATCGCCGGCCAACGGCGACTTCGCCATGTCGTTTGTGATATGGGACGCTCCGACCGGCGGCACATCGGTGGGCGATCCCTTGGTCTTCGATGGGCAGGGCGGGAACCCCGGTCCGATCCAGGTCGCCGACGGCGTGTTCAGCGTCGTCCTGGACTGGGCTGCGCAGACCCCCGCGGTATTCAACGGGGGCGCGCGGTGGTTGGAAATCACCGTGGAGGGCACCCCGCTCACGCCCCGGCAATCCCTGACCTCCACGCCCTACGCCTTGTTCTCGGGTGCGCCCTGGGCCACGGCCGGGAGTGACCTCTCCTACACCGGTGGTCGAGTCGGCATCGGGACGTCGCAGCCCAACACGGCGCTGGAGGTCAGCTCGGGCGGGGATACCGAGATCGGGCTCGTGGGCGGCAACGGCGGGCGACGCTGGACGGTGCAGAGCAGCGGCGGCAATCCCGATCCGTGGCTCTCGGGGAGCTTCCAGATCATCGACCGCACGGCGAACGCCAGCCGCATGATGATCGACGGGCAGGGCAACGTCGGCATCGGCACGACCAGCCCCGACCGACCGCTGACGGTCGTCGGCAATACGGGCCTGTTCGGCGACGTCCGCATCGGCAGTGGTTTCAGCAACTTGATCGTGTCCGGTAACGCGCTGGCGGACAACGTCGGCATCAACACCTACCCCTTCTCGCCGCAGAGTCGCTTGCATGTCGTCGGCGATGTCCGGGTCGACGCGGGCTCCATCCTGATGAACACCGGTATCCTCCAGGTCGGTGCGGGCGGCCTGCAGTTTGGCCAGCTCGGCGACAACAGCGACCCCATCCAGCTCTTCCGCAGCGACGCCGGCACCGACCATTCGCGGATCGTGCTCAACATCGGTGATAATCCCGGCGCGGCTCCCCCGCCCGGTGACCAGTTCCTCATCACGGCGGGCGGGCACGAGCAGTTCCGTTTCCGATCCGATGGCTACGCGGCCAAGACGGGCGCGCCGGTGTGGGGCGCGCTCTCCGACGCGCGGGCCAAGCACGACATCGAGCCCTTGACCGGCTCGCTCGATCGGCTCATGCGGCTCGAAGGGCACACCTTCTATTACAACGAGCCGAATCAGCTCGGCGCGCGCCCCGGGCTATGCACCGGCTTTGTCGCGCAGGAGGTCGAGCCCGTCTTCCCGGACTGGGTGAGCACCGATCGCGACGGCATGAAGATCATGCAGATCACCGGCTTCGAGGCCCTCGCCGTCGAGGCGCTGCGCGAGCTCCGTGAGGAGAAGGACGCCGAGATCGCCGCCCTCGAACGCGACAGCGCGGCGCTGCGGGACGAGAACACCGACCTCCGCGAGCGTCTTGAGGCGCTGGAGCGGATGGTGGCGGAGCTTGCGGAGGAGCGTTAGGGCTGAACGCGGAGGTCGTCCGCTGTTGGACTCCGCACTACGGCTTCCAATTCCGTGGGTCTTCGTCCGTGATCCAGTTGATCGCTTCGATGCCGTTGCTCTTTGTTGCGCCGAATCCGAGTGAAGCCGGAACCGTCGATCGGCGTGGAGTATTGCCACCCTCGGGTTGAAGTCGTGGGCTCGAGAATCGCGTCCAACGCGTCCGGAACGAGATCCGAGAGGGCTGCTGGATAGCGGGCATGCTTGGCGTGATAGGACTGGATCGCAGCGCTAACGGCGAGACCACGAGCGCGCGTCTCCTGGATTGCGGCGATCGGATCGCTGGGGGCCGGCTGGGGCGCTGCCGGTGGTGAGCAGAGGCTCGCAACAACGGACACGGCGCCTGCGAGCGCGGTGATGGCGATGCTGCACGCGACGATGCGTCGCCACGCGTTGCGCCGCTTGCGTGCACTTTGCGCGGTGGGTGTGCCGCACTCGGAACAGACCGCACCTGCGGGCGTCGGGAAGCCGCACCCCGGGCAAAGGCCGAGACGCAGCGTCTTAGCGAGTTTCAGTCTTCCGCCGATCATCGCGCCGACGCCGGTGATCAGAATGACCAGCCAGAACGGCACGTTCACGAGCCACCCGCCGCCCGCGGGCCCGATGAAGGGTGCCCAACGCTCGAACGGGCCGTTGAACTGGAAATCCACAGCCGGGGCGAAGACGCGCACGCCGTCGGTTGCGACTGCGGCGCCGATTGAACCGCCGGAGACGCTCGCGATCCACGTTCCCGTAGAAACGTAGGAGTGGGCGGTGACGGACCAAGCCCAGAGCACGGTGCTGATCAGGAGCACAGCATGCGGGTCGTATCGGGGAAGTCGCATCGCGCCGCACGGTACCACAGTCACCGTCGCCGGCGCGATTCGCGAACCGGGAGTGCGGCGTGGTAGCTTGTTGGCGTGGAGTGGAACCCTGCGCTGGTTGATCTTGGACTCGCGCTCGTGCTTGGGCTGTTGGTGGGGCTCCAGCGGGAGCGGGCGGAGGAGGAGATTGGGGGGCTGCGCACGTTTGGGGTGGTGTGCGTGTTGGGGGCGGCTTGCGGGCTGATGTCGGAGGCGGTCGGGGGTTGGGTGTTGGGCGCGGGGCTTGTGTCGCTGGCGGGTTTGATCGTGGCGGCGGAGGCGGCGATCTCGGCGCGGTTGCGCGAGGAGCGCCGCGGGCGCGCGAGCACGGACGGCGGCGGCACGGAGGACGGGGCTGAGGGTGGCGCGAATGGGTTGAAGGCGCTCGAGCCCGACCGCGGGCGCGGGCTGACGACCGAGGTCGCGATGCTCACGACGTTTGCGGTGGGCGCGATGACGGTGCTGGTGGGGCGCGAAGTGGCGGCGGCGGTGGGCGGCGGGATGGCGCTGCTGTTGTATTTCAAGAAATCGCTGCACGCGGCGGTGCGCGGGCTGGGCGAGGAGGATGTGCGCGCGATCATGCAGTTTGCGTTGGTGTCGCTTGTGATCCTGCCGATCGCGCCGAACCGGACGATGGGGCCGCTCGATGTGATCAACCCGCGGCAGGTGTGGTTCATGGTGGTGCTGATCGTGGGGATGAGCCTGGCGGCGTATCTGGCTTCCAAGTTCATGGATCGGAAGAAGGGGACGCTGGTGGGCGGGCTGCTCGGGGGGCTGATCTCGAGCACGGCGACGGCGGCGGCGATGGCGCGCGGGACGGCGGGCAGCGCGGGCGCGCGGGCCGCGATGATCTCGCTCGCGTCGGGTGTGGTGTTTGTGCGTTTGCTGGTGGAGGTGTACGTGGTGGCGCGCGAGGAGTTCTGGCAGATCGCGCCGGCGGTGTTGGTGATGCTCGGGGTGTCGATGGGGTGCGCGTTTGCGCTGTGGCGGTTTGCCGGGCGCGATGGGGCGCCCGAGCCGGTGTCGGGTAATCCATCGCGGATGCGCACGGCGATCGTGTTTGCGTTGCTCTACGCGGGGGTCACGCTCGCGGTGGCGTGGGCGCGCCAGAGCCCGCTCGGGCGGAGCGGTGTGTATGGGGTGGCGGCGCTGTCGGGGCTGACGGATATGGACGCGATCACGCTCTCGAGCGCGCGCCTGGCGGCTGAGGGACGGCTTATGACGGGGACGGCGTGGCGCGCGATCGTGATCGCGTCGATGGCGAACCTGGCGTTCAAGACCGGGATCGTGGTGATGCTCGGCGGCGTGGGATTCGCGGCGCGCGCGACGTGGCCGATGCTCGCGACGCTGGGGGCGGGGGTTGTGGTGCTTGTTGTGGGGTGGTTGGGGTAGGCAGCGCCCGAGCCTCGGGCCGACGTTTACTCAAAGAGCCCCTCTTGACGGAGAGCATTCCGAAGGGCACCACCGAGTTGATTGTCTCGCACGTAGTTGACGAGATCGTCGATATGCATGATTCTGTATGTACGACCGAACTTCATGAACTGGTCCTGCATCCAACCGCGGACGATCGGTTCCGCGTACGGACTGACATGGGCGTTACAGACGAGAATGCCCTCCTGCTCATCGATGCTCGCAGGGAGCCCTAACGCTTCCAAGGGTACCTGGAACATCTCCTCAAGCTGCGGTCGCACTTCGGCGTTCCAGTTGCCCTTCTTGATCTCGCCCCGCTTCACCGAGTACATCGACAAGACCCGCCGTCCATTACTCTCTCGGCACACAACAATGTCCTTGCCGTATTCAATAGGACCGTGGCGCACCTGCGAGAACGACGGTACCCTTGCCTCTGCCCTGAACAGCGCAAGCAGGATTCGATGCAACTGCTCTTCCCTGCAGACTGCCTCGAATCCGGTGTACTCCCATCCCTGCCGCAGGCCGAGGAGGCTCGTCGGCACGGCTTGATTCAGCGAATCCGTGATCGCCCGTTTCTCGTTCTCGCCGAAGATGGGCATGCGATCAAGGAGGACGGTCACCTCCTGCAGTTGGTGGATCCACCGATCGCCCTCGCCCAACCCCGCCAGTGATTCGAGACGAGCTACGAACTGCAGCACATGGTCGTCGATCGCGGTTGGTACATCGAACCGCAGCCCCCGTTCGTATCCCGTGCGCGCGGCCGCGATCCCATCTCGATCCGTGTCAACAAACGACCGCACTGCCTTGATCGCGTGCGCGTATCGATGGGCCACCGGACTGTGCCATCCGCCTCCGTCGCGAGGAAGCACCTCGTCGGCTTCCCTCACGTGCTTGACCGCTTGCGAAGGCGATGCGCATGCGCGCGAGATGAGCCCACGTGACCGAAAGTGCGGGGCCCACAAATCCTGGTTGATGCTTGACCAGGCGGCCATGCCTCGATCGGGCCGATCGTGGGAGTCCTTTGCGAACTCTTCAGCCGCTTCAATGAAGCGCGTGTCATCACCAGTCTCGATTGCATGAGCTCCGATGGACCAGCCAACTAGGCCGGGCGTGATTAATGCCTCGGGCGCACTCTGGGACACGACATGAGCACCCCCATAGTCTCCTAGTGATAACAAAACGTGGAATGCGCTCCCCATTCCGACAAACCGAATGCCATCTTGGCCCCAGGTGGTCCCACACGGCTCGACCTCGTGGCCAGGAAAGACCGGCTCCCATTCTGCCTCAAGGGTCCCCCTGCGTTGAAACCCTGACACATGAAGTGCGCCTGCCGACGGATGTTGGTCCGCCAACTCCATAACGAGTTGGTAGTACTCGGTGCGCACCGCATCGACGGCATGCGCCACCTCGCGCGTCTGGCTGGGATGACTCCACCAGCGCAGACCGGGACCGTGCGATGCAAACAGATGCAACCCCATGACGCGACGCCAGTCCCGTGACGTATGGGTGCGGAGGAACGCCTGAAGGTCATTGACGGCCCCCAGCAACAACTGGGGCGCCAGTTCGGCCGGAGTTTGTCCCCACGCGTTGCGATGTCCTGCGATACCACACATGGCAGCGTCGAGGAACATCTCTCGATCCCGATACGCAGACGCGATCTCGGCTAGTGCCATGGCAGCCCGCGCCGATGGGATGATGCTAGACGTACATTCCGTGAACTTCGCGCGAAGCCCGGTCATGCGGCCTTGCTCCTCTCACGGACGGGTCGAAACACGTGTGTGCGCCCCCCCGGGCCGCGCCGTTGCCCACCGATGTTAGCTGTCTTGCGCCAAACTACGAACATCCTGCCAACCTCGATCCGCAGCCCCTCTGGGTCAGGCGTTGCCCGGCGGCATCGCGGTCCGCTGCCGAGAGAGGGGAATCCGGCCGCGCGGCGGCCGCGGGCCTCTGGCGTCGCCGCAATCCCAGATCGAACCGATGCCCCTTTCGCTCCTCCCCGAGGTTCGACCCTCGCCCCCGCCCCAACCCCGGCCTAGCATCCGGGCCCTTGGGGTGAGCCTCGGGGGCGGAGTCGGTGTTCGGAGCCTGTCATGCCGAAGAACAAGAGCCACAAGGGCCTGCTGAAGCGCATCCGTATCTCCCGGACGGGGAAGGTGCGGCATCGCTCGGCGTACCACAAGCACTTGTCGTCGCACAAGTCGGGCAAGCGGCTGCGGCAGCTACGGAATGACCCGTATCTGGCGAACTGCGACACGAAGCGGCTCGAGAAGCTCCTCTATAGGAGGCTTCGCGGGCGGACTGCGCCGCTCGCGTCGATCAAGCGGTCGCCCTCGCCTGCGGCGAAGCGTGCGATGCGCGAGGCGGCGAAGGGCGAGTAGCGAAGGACGAGCTGACGGCTGCGGACTGCGGGCGTCGGGCGGGTTTGGGGTGCAGTCTTTGGTGGGATTGGGGACGCGGCCCGCGTGTGTGGGTTGCGACAACGAGTTGCCCGTCGGGTTTGGAAGCCGGTGATGAGCCGCTCCGCCGGGCGCGAAGGAGTTTGATCGATGCCCCGTGCACGCAAGGGCGCAGCCCGCAACCGTTCGAAGAAGCGCATCCTCCGTCAGGCGCGGGGGTATTACGGCGCGAGGAAGAACCACTTCTACCTCGCGCGGGACGCGGTGCGTCGCGGCGGGGTGTACGCGTATCGCGACCGTCGCCAGCGCAAGCGCGACTTCCGGTCGCTCTGGATCACGCGTATCACGGCGGCCTGCCGCATGCGTGGGACGCGGTACAGCCTGTTCATCAACGGGCTGAAGCTCGCGGGCGTGCTGCTGAACCGGAAGATGCTGAGCCAGATCGCGATTGAGGAGCCGAAGGTGTTCGACGAGCTCGTGGAGCTTGCGACCAAGGCGAGCAGCGCGGTGCCGGCGAAGCCCGAGGCGGCCTGATCGAATCCTGAGATCGTGGTGATGCGCGGCCTGCGTTTGCGGGTGATGGTGGCGGTTCGCCCTCGCTTGCGCTCCGGGCTCGCGTCCCCCACTACGATCGGGCGTGGGTCAGCGTCGGCGTGTGGTTGTGGTCGGTGGTGGGTTCGGGGGGTTGGCGTGCGTGCGCGAGCTGAGGGGGGCGGCGTGCGATGTCACGCTGATCGATAAGAAGAACCACCACGTGTTTCAGCCGCTGCTGTACCAGGTGGCGACGGCGGCGCTGTCGCCGGCGAACATCGCGGCGCCGATTCGGAAGATCGTGTCGAGCCAGCGCAACTGCTCGGTGGTGCTTGGAGAGGTGACCGGGGTGGACGTCGGCCTCCGCACCGTGACGGCGGGCGGGCGCGTGTATCCGTACGACTACCTGGTGCTCGCGTGCGGGGCTCGCCATGCGTACTTCGGGCACGACGGGTGGGAGGCGTGGGCGCCGGGATTGAAGACGATTGAGGACGCGCTCGAAATCCGTCGGCGGATCCTGCTCGCGTTTGAGGCTGCGGAGCTTGCGGACGATCCGGGGGTGCGGCGGGCGGAGCTGACGTTTGTGATCGTGGGCGGCGGGCCGACGGGCGTTGAGCTCGCGGGCGCGATCGCGGAGATCGCGGCGAAGTCGATCCCGCGCGACTTTCGGCGGGTGGATACGCGGACGGCGCGGGTGGTGCTGGTGCAGTCGGGCGATCGCGTGCTCGAAGAGTATCCGGAGGCTCTCTCGGTGCGGGCTCGGCGCGATCTGGAGGCGCTCGGCGTGCATGTGCGCACGGGCACGCGCGCCACGGAGGTGGACCGGCACGGCGTGACGTTGCTCGTGCGCGAGACCGGCAGGCACGAGCGGCTCGATGCGCGCTGCGT
This sequence comes from Phycisphaerae bacterium, assembly GCA_030429485.1. Taxonomy (GTDB): domain Bacteria; phylum Planctomycetota; class Phycisphaerae; order Phycisphaerales; family UBA1924; genus JAUIFD01. Next base: position 8,279 of record JAUIFD010000121.1, read on the forward strand.
GATCTGGGCGGCGGGTGTGCGGGCGAGTCCGCTCGGCGCACAGCTCGGCGCCGAGGTGGATCGCGCGGGGCGCGTGCGCGTGGGCGCCGACCTCTCGATCGAGGGGCACCCGGAGGTGTTCGTGATCGGCGATCAAATGGCGTGCGCCGATTCGGCGACGGGGCGCGACGTGCCGGGCGTGGCGCAGGGGGCGATCCAGTCGGGCGCGTTTGTGGGGAAGACGATCCGCGCGGAGCTTGCCGCGCAGGCGCGCGGCGGCGCGGTGCCGGTGCGCGGCGTGTTTCGGTATCGCGATCTGGGTTCGATGGCGACGATCGGGCGCGCGCGGGCTGTGGCGGCGATCGGTAACCGCCGGTTCGCGGGTTTCATCGCGTGGGTGCTCTGGTCGGCGGTGCACGTGCTTGCGCTGATCGGCTTCCGCAGCAAGGTGATGGCGATGCTGGAGTGGGCGTGGCTCTATCTGTTCTGGTCGAGAGGGGCGAGGTTGATCACGGGCGAGGAAGCCGGCGACCTGTAACCGCTCTAGCGGGGTTCATCCTCGTGGGACGTGTCTCCGCCGTGTGCGGCTGACTCGGGCGCACGGGACTCCGCCTCCGCACCCTGGGGGCGCAGGTGGGCGTGCATGGACTGCACTTCGGCTTGGAGTTGGTGCACGTCGGCTCGCAGCGCCTCGACCTCATCGAAGAGCGGGGCGTTGCTCCACCGCCCGACGAAGAACACGATCAGAGCGACGAGAATCAGAGTGCCGCACCCGAGGCTCGCGACCTGGGCGCGCGGATCGGTTGGACGATCGGGCATCGCGATCTCCTTCGCCTGTAGTTGGGATGTTCGGACGGAGATTGCAGCGGTCAGCTGAGGAGCTTGGCGGCGACTTCGAGCCCGCGCCCTGAGGGGCTGACGAAGCGCTGGGAGACCTTCTCGACGGTCTGGAGGAAGCCGAGCATCTCGTCGAGACGGGCGTTGTGCGCGCCGAGTGTGTCCGCATCAGCCTTTTCACCCTTGGGCGGTTTCTGCACGCGAGCGTCGTGCGTGAGATCGCGGATCTCGTGCATGGACGCGACGAGCGGGTCGATCTCTCGCTTGAGTCGTTCGCGGACGATGAGGCGGAACATGGTCCAGACGTCCTGCTCGGCGAGGTAGTACTCCTTGCGGTCGCCGCGCTTGTGGGTGCGCGTGACGACGCCCCAATCGACGAGCGCGCGGAGCGACATGGAGGCGTTGCCGCGCGAGATCTGAAGGCGCTCCATCACGTCGTCGGTGTTGAGCGGCTCGCCTGTGATGAACAGCAGCGCGTGGACTTCCGCCATGGTGCGCGAGATGCCCCATGCGGAGCCCATCTGCCCCCACGCGGCGATGAACCGGTCCTGTGCTTCGGCGATGGCTGCGGCGGCGGGTCGGGTCTCACGCATGCGCGGTCTGCTCCCGCCGACTGGGTGGCGTTAAGTGGCGCGGCTCACCTCGGACGCGTCGGGCTCGGCGCCGTTGGGCGCAGGCTCGCTCGCGCGGTCGCGGAGGGAGGCACGCAGCCGCCCGAGTACGGCGCGCATGCCGGTGTCGGTCGTCTCCGCGGTGTCGGCGCCGATGGAGGAGGGCAGCGCGGCTGCAGCGGCCAGCGGTGAATCGAACCCTCGTGTGGGATCGAGCCCGGCGGCGAACCACGAATCCCACCCGCGCGGGATTCGGCGGATGAGGCGACCGGCGGGAATGGGCGGCGATGCGGCGTCGATCCCCGTGAGCAACTTGTAGCCGAGTTCAACGATGGACCGAACCTCGTCGCGCCGCAGTTCGGCGTTGGAGGCGCGGAGCCCGTCGAGCCGGCGACGGAGCGCGAAGAGCTCGAGCGTCAGACGCCCGCGCCGATCGACGAGCACTTCTTCGGGGGCGATGGGGCCGTGCGCGAGGCCTGCCTCGTGCGCGGCGTCGAGCGCATCGAGGAGCTGGCCTACGGCGCGTTCGACCTCGAACGAGGGGAGCTGTCCGCCGCGCTTCTCGACGACTTCCGGGAGGCGGACGAGGTCGTGATGGTTGCCGGTGTAGGGGGCGACGAGCCAGGCGTCGCGCGCGTGCCCGAGCGTGAACGACTCGATGTCGAGCAGGTGCGACTCTCGGGCGCGCGCGACGGCGTCTACCCACTCGGCCAAGCGTCGACGCTCGTCGACGTGATCGAACGGGCCCAAGTGGTAGACGAGATGGTTTGTTTGGGTCTGCGGGCGCAGCACAACCCATGCGCGCGCGGGCGCTGGGGTCCACACCTCACCGATCACCTGGTATTGGTCCAGTATCAACTCACCGCTCGGGTGGCTCATCCTCGCGCATCCGTGTCGCCCCGTCATTGGGGCGCGGGAACGGTTCGGCCCGTTGAGTCCGTTCAACGGCACCACTGCCGCCAGTGCGGCGCTCCTGCATGATACTCCCGCGAGCCGCGCGCTGCAGGCCCCTATCCAAACACACACCGACTGTCGCGACTCACGACGGACCTGTGATGAAAGGCGGCCGGACCCGGGACGTTCCCGAGTCCGGCCACCCCGCGCGGCAGGGTCATGCCGCACGGATAACCCAAGGGGAATGGGTGCGCGTGGATCAGTCGCCGGATGAGGGTGCTTCGCCCTCGGGGTCCTCGCTCGAGTCGTCGTCCTTGATCGTCTCGATCTTCACGCTCGCGGTCTGTCCCGGGGCGACGAGGACGCGGGGGCTCGCGCCGTCCACGTTGACGGTGGTCATGCCGCCCGTGGCGGAATCGAC
>JAUIFD010000122.1 GCA_030429485.1 Phycisphaerae bacterium
GGCTGATTATGGCCAACGCGCTGCTCTTCGCGGCTGGTCGGTTTGATGACGACTGCGTCGCCGACATCACCGGCGAGGGCGACGTGAACACCAACGACTTCTTCGCGTACTTGGCGCTGTATCAGGCACAGGACGCTGCAGCGGATATCACGGGCGAGGGCGACATCAACACGAACGACTTCTTCGCGTATTTGGCGGCGTATCAGGCGGGGTGCTGAGGAGGCCTCGCATGGTTCGCCGTTCCCCATTGCTCCGAATCTCGCTCGCATCGGCTGCCACTTCTGCCGCGTCGGCGACGGACATCCTGCTTGAGGACAACTTCGACGACGGCGATAACCAGGGGTGGACAAGCACCCTCGGGAGCTGGTCTGCGCAAGGAGGGACGAACGGCGTCGAGGCGCTCCAGAACTGGCGGGGGCACGACCTCGCGTACACCTACGCTGGCTCCTCGACATGGACCGACTTCGACATCGAGGTCGATATCCACTTTGGCGAGGGCAGCTCGGCGGTCTACGTCGCGTTCAGGGCCGATCCGCTTACGCCGCTGACGCCCGACGGCGGCAACCAGTACTTGGTCAGCGTGGACGATGACAACGACCAGGTTCGCCTTCGCTACACACAAGGCACGTCGACGTTCCGCAACCTCTTGACCCGCGACGTGACTCTGGACGACAATACGACGTATCACGTGCGCGTCCGCATCCATCGGTGGGACGCACGAGTGTGGATGGACGGCGAGCTCCTCTTCGACCACACCTTCGCCGGCTCGGATGCGCGGTACCCCGAGGGTCTGATCGCGATCGGGTACAAATCCAACGATGGCGTGGACGGCGCGTACTTTGACAACGTCGTCGTCTCGACCGTGCCATGTCCTGCCGATCTGACCGGCGATGACGCCCTCGACACCAACGACTTCTTCGTCTTCCTGGGGCTCTACTCCACCGGCGACACCGCGGCCGACTTCACCGGCGAGGGCGTCATCGATACCAACGATTTCTTCGCGTTTCTTGCCGCGTACCAGGTGGGGTGCTGATCGCCACACCGTCCCGGCGCTTCAGCGCGAGCCATGCACTAATAGGGGCACGACCACCGAGTACGTCAACGCCGTCACGAGCGCGATACCAAAGCCGTGCAGCGCGAGGCCGGCTCTGCACATCTGGGGGATCTTCACCCGCCCCGTGCCGAAGACGATCGCGTTGGGCGGGGTCGCGACCGGCATCATGAAGGCGCAGCTCGACGCGATCGCAGCCGGCACGATCAGCATGTAAGGACTCATGCCGAGCACGGGCGCGAGTGCGGAGAGGATCGGGAGCAGGGTCGAGGCGGTCGCGGTGTTGGAGGTCATCTCGGTCATAGCGATCGTGCCCGCGACGACCGCGATGACGACGAGCACCGGCGGGAGCCCATCGAGAAACACCGCCTGGTGCCCGATGAAGTCGGCGACGCCGTGGGTGTTGATCGCCCCCGCGAGCGAGAGCCCACCGCCGAAGAGGATGAGGATGCCCCAGGGCAGGCGTTTGAGCGTCGGCCAGTCCATGGTCATGACGCCGCGCTTGAGATCGACGGGGATTGCGAAGAGTGCCAGAGCCGCGATGATGGCGATGCCCGCGTCGGTGATGCCGGGCGCGAACGCGGCGATCTGCGGGCGGAACATCCACGCGAGGGCTGTCGAGACGAAGACGATGAAGGTGATCCACTCGCCGCGGCGCATCGGGCCGAGCGCGGCGTACTGCTCGCGGATGAGTTCGGCCCCGCCGGGGATGGGCTTGCGCGATACCGGGAACACGACGCGAGTGAGCATGAGCCAGATGACGGGGACGAAGACCGCGACAAGCGGCAGCCCGATCATCATCCACTGCGCAAAGCCGATCTCGCGCCCGAACTCGCGCGCGACGAACCCCGCGAGGAACGTGTTGGGCGGCGTGCCGACGAGCGTGCCGATCCCCCCCACTGACGAGGCGTACGCAATCCCGAGCAGGAGCGCGATCGGGAAGTTGGATGCCCCGTGCTCACCTGCTGCGGCGTCGGCTTCGTCGACGAGCCCGATCACGCTCGTCGCGACCGGGAGCATCATCACGATGGTCGCGGTGTTGGAGACCCACATGCTCATCACCGCCGCGACGCCCATGAACCCCGCGATCATGCTCATCCGCCCCGAGCCGACGACGCGAAGCACCGTCAGCGCGATGCGCCGGTGCAGCCCCCACCGCTCCATCGAGAGCGCGAGCACGAACCCGCCCAGGAAGAGCGCGATGAATGGATTGGCGTAGGGCGCGGCGGCCTCACGCATCGCGACGGACGCGGCCTGCGAGACGGTCCGGTCCGCGGATTCGTACGCGCCGAACGTCACGAGCGGGAGGACCGCGAGCGGGAGCAGCGCCGTCGCGGACACGTCCACCGCCTCGGTCACCCACCAGATCACGACCCAGACCATGAGCCCGAGCGTCGCCCGACCGGCGAGCGTGAAGGCGACCTCGCCCCCGTCGCCGCCGAACGACGCGGGGAGCAGGAGCGTCACGATCAGCGCGGCAAGAGGCCCCGCGAAGAGCGCGATTAACCGCTTCGCGGCTCGCCACGTCGAGCCGGAAGCCGGCACTACTTCGATGTCGTCCAATGACCTTCTCCCGCTCGGGCGTTGGCGGATGCTATGGCAATCACGGCAACCGCCTTGGCAAGCGCGTGATCATGGGGTAGGCTTGACGCGGATGCCTATGACTCCCTCTGCCTAATTCAACGTCCGCCCCGCCCGACCGGGCGACTCCCGGCGCGTCTCGGCGCCGAATCTCGCGGACGACCCGCTTCCGAGCACACTTGGCTGTGTCAGTGCGCGTGCGCGCACGCTTCAAGAAGCAACCACACAAATGTCAGACCGCTCACGCCGCCCTCGCGGCGACTTCACCTGCATCCGGTGCAGGCTCACCGTTCCTCTCGTCTCGTTTGGCACCCAACACCGCAACCACTGCCCAAGTTGCCTGTGGTCGCGACATCTCGATGATCAGACCGGCGACCGCCGCGCACCGTGCGCCTCGCCCATGCAGCCCGTCGCGATCGAGGTCCGACGCGACGGCGAGTGGGCGATCGTGCATCGGTGCACGGGGTGCGGGCTCTTGCGCACCAACCGCATCGCGGGCGATGACCAGGAGATGGCGCTGCTCGCGCTTGCGCTGCGTCCGCTCGCGAATCCGGCATTTCCGCTGGATGCGTTCCAGGGGCTCGCGCGATGACCGGTCGGGGCTTGTTCCAACCGCGCTTGCGCTTCGGGCTCGCGCGAGCCCGGTGGCGGGGAGAGCCTCGCGCTTGGGCATGCCGCCCTACGCGCTCGCGATCACCACCGCGGCGGCATGGGTGTCGGTGTGGGTGATGGAGATGTGCCACGCGCGGATGCCGCGCTCGGTGGCGATGCGCGCCGCCTCGCCGACAACCACCAGGCTCGGGGCGGCGTCGGCGCGCGCGACCGAGACATCCGTCCAACGGATCATCCCCGCGCGCCCGGTGCCCAGGGCTTTGAGTGCGGCTTCCTTCGCGGCGAATCGGGCGGCGTAGTGCTCGAAGCGCCGGCGCGACCTGTCGCAATACGTGCGCTCGTCATCGGTAAAGACGCGCTCGAGCGCGCGCTCGGCATGGCGCTCGATGAGCGCACGCACGCGGGCCACCTCGACGAGATCAAGCCCCACGCCGACGACGCTCACGCCTCACCCGGCTTTCGTCTTCGAAGCGCCGCCGTCGCTCTTCTTCGCGGGCTTGGCGTCCGGCTTCTTGTCGGGCTTGGGCTCGCTCTTCTTTGCGTCCTTCGAGTCGCTCTTCTCGCCTTTCGATTCGCCCGAGTCGGCCTTCTGAGCCTTCTTGTACGACTCGGAGCGGTAGTCGGTCTCGTAGAAGCCCGAGCCCTTGAAGAGCACCGCCGCGCCGGTGCCGATGAGGCGTTCGAGCGTGTTCTTCCCGCACTCCGGGCACTTGCGTTTCACGGGGTCGCTCATGTTCTGAAAGAGCTCGAACTCGTGCTCGCACGCTTTGCATCGGTAGTCGTAGGTGGGCATGGCTCTCTGGTCCGTGCCACTGACCTGCGCTGAGGTCAGTGCTTCTGTGCTCTCTTCCCGATCCGCAATCTACACGTTGGTCGGCGCAACCGCGACCTGCGCGGGGCGGACGACCATCTCCCCGATCGCGTACCCCGGGCGCAGCACGATCGAGACGTGCCCCGGCGCGACACCCTCGCCGGGCTGCTGCACCACCGCCTCGTGGCGCGACGAGTCGAACTCGTCACCGACCGTCGGGTGGATGAGATCGATCCCGCTCATCTTCGCCGCGGCGAGCAACTGCTCTTTGATCATCACGACGCCGCGTGCGATCTGCTCGGCGTTGTCGGGCGTGAGCTCCTGCCCCGCGGCGAGGTCGAGCTGATCGAGCACAGGGATAAGCCCCCGGAGCACGGCGGTCATGCCCTCTTGGCGCGATTGCTGCGCCGAGATCGCCGCCTTGCGACGCTCATTCTGCAGCTCCGCGAGCATGCGCAGGCGCTTGTCCTCCAGCTCGGCCTTCAATAGCTCGACCTGCGCGCACAGCTCCGCAACTTCCTGCTTGCGGCATTCGCACTGGCACTCGCCGGATTCGCAATCGCACCCGCCCGAGCAGCAGCAATCGCCGCTGTTGCAACATCCCCGCCCGCTCTCCGGCGTTGTGTCTTTGTCGTTCTTACCCATTGCTCACCTCCGCGCGTTGGCGCGGCCTCAACCCTGCTCAGCTGAACAGGTCCTTGATCTTCTTCAGAAAGCCTTGCGACTCGGGGAGCACGTCGTGGTCCTCGGTCTCGGCAAACTCGCGGAGTAGCTCCTGCTGGCGCGAGCTGAGCTTCTTCGGGATCTCGATCTTCGTCACCACGACGAGATCGCCCCGCGCCCCGCTCCGAAGGTTGGGCAGCCCCTGCCCGTGGAGGCGGAAGAGCTTGCCGTGCTGCGTGCCCGCGGGCACGCGCAGCTCGGCCTTGCCCTCAAGCGTCGGCACATCGAGCTCGGCGCCCAGCGCCGCCTGCGTGAAGCTCACGGGCATCTCGAGCAGCAGGTGATCGCCTTCGCGCTCGAACATGTCGTGCTCTTCGACGCGGACGACGACGTGCAGATCGCCCCGCACGCCCGAGCCGTTCGCCGACATCTGCACGCCGGGCGGCTCGCCCTCGCCCTGCACGCGCACCGCCTGCCCCTCCTGGATGCCCGCGGGGATCTTGACGGTGAGTGAACGCTTCTTCTTCTCGCGACCGGAGCCATGGCACTTCGGGCAGCGTTCGCGGATGATCGAGCCGCGCCCTCGGCATGCCGGGCAGTTCACGACCATGCGGAACATGCCGCCGAGCCCAGCCTGCTGCACCTTGCCCTGTCCGGCGCACGTCGAGCACTTGTCGGGCGTGGTGCCGGGCTTGGCGCCCGAGCCCGAGCAGGTCTCGCAGACGTCGAGGCGGATGAACTCGACGTCTTTCTCGGTGCCAGTGAGTACCTCGTTGTAGGTGAGGACGACCTCGGTCTCGAGGTCATACCCGCGCGCGACGCGCCCCCCACCGCCACCGCGCCCGCCCATGCCGCCGAACCCACCGCCGGCGAAGATGTCGTTGAACATCGAGAAGATGTCGTTGACATCCATGCGCGAGAAGTCGTGAGCCGCGGCCCCGCGCCCGCGCAGGCCCTCATGCCCGTATTGGTCGTAGATCTTCCGCTTCTCGGGATCGGAGAGCACCTCGTAGGCTGCGGAGCACTCCTTGAAGCGCACCTCCGCCTCGGGATCGTCGGGGTTGCGATCCGGGTGGTACTTCATCGCGAGGCGCCGATAGGCGCGCTTGATCTCGTCGCCGTCCGCGGTGCGTTCGACGGAGAGGACTTCGTAGTAGTCGCGGGTGGTGGTCATCAGACTCCATTGCCTCCAGACTGAGCCGAGGCTGCGAGTCCGCAGGGGTCCGAGTCCCAATCGTACCGCGGCGCTTCTTCGGGAAGCGGAGGGCGCACATGGTTCTGGAAACGCCGCTCACTTACCGCTATCGAGTTGAAGGCGGCCCTTGCTTCAGTGAGCGACGCTTCGTTCGCCCCGCCCCGGTAGCTCGAATCGCGGAACTGGACACCATCGTCTTCCCAGTAGCAGACACTGCAAATCTCGTAGCTCCCGCTACCTGGTGCGTCGCTCATCGTGAAGAACCCGCAACAAGCACACGGATAACTATCGGCTGTGCCACCGCGGAGTTGCTGGCAGTCTCGATCGGTCATCCCTTCCCCCCAAACCGCACGATCCTCGCCCCAATCCCGTCACCCTCGCGCTCACACACTCCCCGAATCGTCTCGATCGATCGCTTCACACCAACGCCGCCGGTGCCCGCACCGATCGCGGGGAAGGCGAGCGTTGCGAATCCACGCTCGCGAGCGAGGCGCAGCGCGTTTGCCGTACAACGCTCGATGATCTTCAGGCTCGACACCCAGTACCACTCCAGCGCAGCGACGTGGATGATCGCCTTGTGCGGCAGTCGCCCGGCCCCTGTCGCGAAGGCGTCGCCCGCGCGCATCATGCCGCGGCGCGAAAGCTCGCGGAACGGTTCGACACCCGCGCGACGCTTGATCGCTCCTGACACGCCCCGCGGCAGCAAGAGCCACCAAGGGATGAAGTTGCGGTTCCACGCGTTGACGATCGCGTCTACCTCCTGATCGAGCAGATCACCCTCGACGATTTCTACCGTCACGAATCGAGCCCCCGCGGCTTCCCGCAAGGGCTCGCGTGGTTCGGTCCGGGCCTTTCGCCCCTTGTGGCACAGGCGTCTCGCCTGTGATCTCGTTCTCTACCTCCTGGCGAGAGCCTCCGGTTCGGAGGCGTCGCGCGCGAGGAGCCCGGGTAGCACACGGGCGAGACGCCATGCCACGAGGAGTAATAGATCAGCTCACCGCCATCGGCTCCGGCTCCTTGTCGTCCTTGAGCTCGGCGATGAGCACCTCGGTCGTAAGCATCAGCCCGGCGACCGACGCGGCGTTGATCAGGGCCGTCTTCGCGACCAGCGCCGGGTCGATGATCCCGGCCTTGACCAGGTCCTCATACTTGCCCGTCGCCGCGTTGAAGCCCGTGGTCTTCGCCTTCTCCTTGATCATCTCGACGACCAGATCGCCATCGAACCCAGCGTTGTCGGCGATCTGCTTCGCCGGCGCCTCGACCGCGGCTGCGACGATGTCGTACCCGAGCTTCTCATCGCCCTTGCCCTTGCGCCGGGCTTCGGTGATGGCGGCCTGGGTGCGGAGCAGCGCGACGCCGCCGCCGGGCACGTACCCCTCCTTCGCGGCGGCGCGCGTGGCGTGCAGCGCGTCGTCGACGAGGTCCTTGGTCGCCTTCATGTCGATCTCAGTCGCCCCGCCGACGTTGATGATCGCGACGCCGCCCGTGAGCTTGGCGTGGCGCTCCATCAGCTTCTCGCGGTCGTAGTCGGAGGTCGACTTGTCGTACTGGGCCTTGATCTGATCGGCCCGGGCGGTGATCGCCTTCTTCGCGCCCGCGCCCTCGATGATGGTCGTGTCGTCCTTGGTGATGACGATCTTCTTCGCCTGCCCGAGCTCCTTGAGCTCGATCGACTCGAGCTGACGCCCGAGGTCTTCCGCGAAGAACGTGCCGCCGGTGAGGATGGCGATATCGCCGAGCATCGCCTTGCGACGATCGCCAAAGCCCGGAGCCTTGACCGCCGCGACCTTGAGCACGCCGCGGAGACGGTTGACGACGAGCGCCGCGAGCGCCTCGTTCTCGACCTCTTCCGCGATGATGAGCAGCGGCTTGCCCGAGCTCGCCACCTTGTTGAGCAGCGGGAGCAGGTCGGGCAGGTTCGAGATCTTCTTCTCGTTGATGAGGATGTACGCGTCCTCGAGCACCGCCTCGGCGGTCTTCGGATCGGTCATGAAGTAGGGCGAGAGGTAGCCCTTATCGAACTGCATGCCCTCGACGTAGTCGAGCACGGTTTCGGCGCTCTTGCCGTCCTCGATCTCGACGACGCCTTCGGCGCCGACCTTCGCGATCGCCTCGGCGATCAGCTCGCCGACCGCGGCGTTGTGGTTGGCCGAGACAGTCGCGATCTTGCGGTAGTCGTCCTTGCCCTTGCACTTGACGGAGAGCTCGTCGATCGCGCCCGCCGCGACCTCGGCGGCCGCGTTGATCCCGCGCTGGAGCTCGACCGGGTTCGCACCCGCCGCGACGTGACGAAGCCCCGCGGTGAAGATCGCCTGCGCGAGGATGGTCGCGGTGGTCGTGCCGTCGCCGGCCTTGGTGTTGGTCTTCTTCGCGACCTCGTTGACCATCTTCGCGCCCATCGCCTGGAACGGCTCGGGGAGCGAGACTTCCTTCGCGACCGTCACGCCGTCCTTAGTGACGGCCGGGCCGCCGAACGACTTCTCGATCACGACGTGACGCCCGGAAGGCCCGAGCGTGCACTTGACAGCGTCGGCGAGACGATCGACGCCCTTTTTCATTTCCACCAGCGCCGAATCGTCAAAGATCAACTGCTTGGACGACATGTGAAACTCCTTCCGGGCGGCTCTCGCCGATTACCCAGTCTGCATCCTGTTCATATCCGAGCTCGATGAGCTCTTTGCCCGCGGCGTCGTGAAACCACGACCGCGACTCCTCCGTGAAGTACTTCCCCCACGCCTTCGCCTTGCCGGCCCTGTAATGCGAACGGGCGTCGCCCGTCGCAAAGCCCGCAGCGGTCAGCCCCTCGGGCGTCTTCGCCTTCGCCGGGTTGACGCCGATGAAACGAAAGACCTTCGCCAACTCGCTCGCGAGGTCTTCGTGGAGGCGCTCGTAGCGCACCTCCATGGCGAGTGCATCCGCTCCGCCCCCGCCGAGACACTTGAACGCCTCGCGATCGACCTGACACCGATACCCCCACTGGGCCGCCATCCATGAGACCACCGTCCGGTCGGACAGCAAGTGCTCCGGGTGCTTCTTGAAGTACTCGGGATCGGCGGAGAGCAAGGCGTTCTGGCGCTCCATCACGCGAGCCACCGCGGGGGGAGTCACGGCGCGCCGTTCCGCATCGGGAGTCGCGAGCAGATGAAACGCCCAGCTCACGATCACGTCCCGCCCGTCGCGCACCACCCACAGGTACCGCGCACCGGGCAGAATCCGAGTCAAAGGGCCCGGCGAGCGATCGCCCAATACCGTCGCGAAGGGCTTGAGCGCTGTCGAGCTCTCGAGCAGCACCCGCTCGATGATCTCGCGATACCCGTGATCCACCCAGCGCTTCAGCACGGGGTTGTGGATCGCCTCCCACTCGTGCTCCATGTACTCCGAGATCACCCGATGCAGGCGGTGCATGTGAAACTCGCCCGTGCCGCACACTTGCGGGTGCAGGTTCACGAGGTTGCACACCCAGTTGGTCCCGCTCCGCGGAAACCCGCAGATGAAGAACACCTGGCGCACCGGCTTCATCCCCGGCACCGTACGCCGAACGCCATGCACCGCACGACCGAAGTACGTGCGCACCCACTTCGCCCGCTCGTCGGGCGGCATCCGCAACAGGGCGCGCGGCCCCGGGCTGATGTTGGGCTGATGAAACAGGGCCATCCGGTGCAGCGCCCTCCTTCAAGTGCGTGGTCTCAGGCATCGCGCAGGTCTCGGAGGCTCTACCCCTCGAGCACGCCGAGCAGCTCGGTCTCGCGGAGGATCAGGTGCTTGTCACCCTTGATCTCCACCTCCGAGCCCGCGTACTTCGAGTACACGACGGTGTCGCCCTTCTTCACCGAGAGCGAAGCGCGGTTGCCGTTGTCGAGCAGCTTGCCCGGGCCAAGCGCCACGACCTTGCCCGTGATCGGCTTCTCCTTCGAACCCTCGGGCAAATACAGCCCGGACTCGGTCCGGCTCTCCGGCTCGATGGGCTTGACGAGAATGCGATCTTCGAGTGGTTTAACTGCCATGTGAATCTCCTCGGGCCGCGCCCGCGTTCTGCGTTGTGAACCGGTCGATCTCGATGGTGCGTGCTAGAAGCCCATCCCACCCATGCCGCCCATGCCACCCATGCCCGGCATGCCGCCCATGCCGCCCATACCACCCATGCCGTGGTCGTGGCCGTGGTCGTGGCCGCCGGCGTCCTTGTCCTCGGGCTTCTCGGTGATGATGCAGTCGGCGGTCAGCAGGATCGTCGCGACGCTCGCCGCGTTCTGCAGCGCCATGCGATCGACCTTCGCCGGCGTGATGACGCCATCCGCGAGCAGATCGCCAAACTCGCCCTTGAGCGCGTTGTACCCGAAGTTCTTCGTCGTGGATTCGCCGACCTTCGCCGCGATCACCGAGCCCTTGGCGCCGGCGTTATCCGCGATGGTCTCGAGCGGCACGCGGAGCGCCTTACGCACGACCTCCATGCCGGCCGCGTAGTCGTACTTCGCGTGCCCGATGTCGTCGGAGGTGACCTCCTTCGCCTTCGCGAAGACAGCCTTCCACTCGCGGATGCCCTCGATCGCCGAGCGAGCGCGGATGAAGCTCGTCCCGCCGCCGGGCACGATGCCCTCCGCGACCGCGGCGCGCGTGGCGTGCAGCGCGTCCTCGACGCGGGCCTTCTTCTCCTTGAGCTCCGCCTCGGACGCGGCGCCGACGTTGATCTGCGCCACGCCGCCCGCGAGCTTCGCGAGGCGCTCCTGGAGCTTCTCACGGTCGTAGTCGGAAGTGGCGTTCTCGATCTCGCGCCGGATCTGCTCGATGCGTCCCTGGATGTCGCTCGCCGAGCCCGCGCCCTGGATGATCGTCGTGTTGTCCGAATCGATCTCGACCTTCTTCGCGATGCCGAGCTGCGAGAGTTCGAGCTTGTCGAGCTCGATGCCGAGGTCCTTCATCACCGCGGTGCCGCCGGTGAGCGTCGCGATATCGCCGAGCATCGCCTTGCGGCGGTCGCCGTATCCGGGCGCCTTCACGGCTGCGACCTGGAGCGTGCCGCGGAGCTTGTTGATGACGAGCGTGGACAGCGCCTCGCCCGTGATGTCCTCCGCGATGATAAGCAGCGGCTTCTTCGCCTTCATCACCTT
>JAUIFD010000123.1 GCA_030429485.1 Phycisphaerae bacterium
CCGGTCGTACTTCTCCGGCGTATCCCACCGCCACCCGAAGCGCTCCCGGTTGAGCGACGACTTCAGAAACTCCGGTTGCGCCGCGAACACCTCCGGCGCATCCAGCCGCGGGCGCGGCATCTCCACGTCGGCGTACAGCCCCTCCTCCGAAGGCGGGTACGGATACTGGATGTCGAGGTCCGCGTCTTCCGCATGCCCCGCGTTGAAACTCACCGACAAGCAGAACGACCGCCCCGACGGGTTCGAGCGGAGAAACTCGATCGCCAGATCGCCGGTAAGGTCCGTCGCGTGGCGCGCCGAGCCGTCCGCCCGCGGCTTGAAGTACGGCGTGCGCGACACCGGCTCGAACCAATCGAACATCTCCGCACGCGTCGCGTCGCCGCCTTCGAGCGCAACCCCGAGCTTGCCGACAAACCCCGTGCGATACCCCGCCTCGCGCAGCTGCGCCGGGTAGCTCTGGGCGCACATCGAAGCCGAAAGCGGCGCCGTGCCGAACGTGTACCGGTGCGTGCGCTCGACGACGCCCGTCAGGATCGTCGCCCGGCTTGCCGCGCAGATGCTGGTCGTCACAAACGCGTTGTCAAACCGCACGCCCTGCGACGCGAGCGCGTCGATCGTCGGCGTCCGCACGATCGGATGCCCCGCACACCCGAGCACGTCCGCCCGATGATCGTCCGACACAAAGAGCAGGATGTTCGGAGGCTCCTCGCCACCAAGCGCGGCCGACGCCAAACTCAGCACCAACCCCGCGAGCCACAACACACCGACAATGCGAGCACCCATCGGATCAGAATACCGCCGACGACGACCGCGACACGAACGCCAAACCACGAGCCGACGCGCTAGCCGCCCCGGCTCGGCGCCTCAAACGCCATCGTCACCTGCGACCCGTAGATCGGGTAGTCGATCCTGCACCGATAGCCGCGGAACTCCGCGCTCGACCACCCCATGGCGCCGAACGCCGACTCCAACAGCTCCGTATGCCGCGGGAGTTCCGCGATGCGCGCCTTCGACACGCCGCGCCCGAGCCCCTTGATCGACTCCATCATGTCGAGGCGATCCACGTCGCGCGCACGGTCGTTCACGTTCGCCACGCCATCGAACGCCGTGTCGTAGATGAAGAGCGAAGGATCCGCCCCAGGGTAGATCGCGTCATGCACAAACGTGTCGAACACCAGCACACGCGACGGCGTCGACACCTCCGCAAACACGTACCCCTTCCGCCCTGAACCCGGCGCCACAAACCGCGGCATCTCCGCCAGGTTCGCCTCGGCGATGATCAGGTCCGACCGCGACTTGAGCCCGAAGTCCGCGCCGGTGATCATGTAGTGGGTCACATCCCCAGCCCGATGCATCTCGAGCGACGCCGGCGGCGCATCGCAGAACTGACTCAGCGTCACGCTGTTCGTCCCTGCGATCGGTTCACCACCGAGCGTGACCGATTCGCGCGGCTTCGACTCCCCGCTCACCCTCCGCGAGACAAACTTCAGCGCCACCTCCGGGCGCAGGCGCCGAAGCCCGAGCAGCCCCATGATCCAGAGCACATCGATCGTCTCGCCGTCCGCCGCGGGATGCAGCACAACCGCGGCGAGGTTGACCTCCGCCACAGCTCCCTTGAGCAAGCTACGCGCCTTGTACGCCGCCTGCTTGCGCCGATACTCGAACTCCGCGCGCGCATCCGGCAACCAGGTCGCCAGGATCGCTCCGAGCGCCCCCCGGTCGCCCGCCTCCTCGCGAATCAACCGCTCAAACTGCTCGACCGCATCGAGCGCCGAGTCCACGACCCCCTGCGGGCTCCCGTGCCTCTTCGCCGCCCGGATGAGCCGGCGCATCGGGTCGGGCCCCGGCGCGAGCTGCATCACCGCGATGGGGTCGCGGTGCTTCGCCGCCCGGATCGCGCGGCTTGTGAGCACTTTGTCCAGGCCGAGGGTGGTCGCCAGCTTCTGAGGGCCGTGCGGCTCACCGGGCACGCTCTCGAGCACCGCGGCCAGGGTCTGCCCGAGCTGCCGCCCCACTGCCGTGATCTGCACCTCGAGCGGTTCGCCAGCAGAGTGAGCGGGACCGCTCGGTCTTTGGGGAGGTTCGGTGGTCATGAGGGTGCCTCGGGCCGCCCAATGCGGCCCGGAAGCAAGCCTACCTCGATCCACCGTGGCGTCCAGCGGATGATTGGACATTGCCCAGAAGTTTCCTGGAAACTTCTTGACAACTCCGCCCCATCTCGTACCTTCCGCAATATCGGGCTGACTTGCCTCGCCAACACGCGGGCATCGCTCACACTGGAGTCTGGGAGCTCGCCGTGACGCGCGCCGCCCCCACTCACCCACGACCTGAAGAGAAGGAGACCAGAGATGAACACACGCACCCTCGTTCTGGCGGTCGCCGCCTTCGCGGCATCCACAGCATCCGCCGATCCCACCATCGTCGGGTTCGACGGAGGCGACCCCTCCGGCTTCGAAGGCAACGCCTTCTTCGAAGCCAACGGCGGCAACCCCGACGGCAACGCCCACCACGTCAACGACTCGTTCGGGCAGGAACTCCGCACCGGCGGCCCCGGCAACCCCGTCAACAGCGCCTTCCTCGGCAACTACGGGCAGTACGCCTCCATCGATCTCGCGCTCGACGTGCACGTCGAGTTCATCAACGACTTCATCGGCAACCCGATCATCCGCGAAATCGGCGTCATGCTCATTGATCACGACACCGTCGGGCCCGACGGACCCGCTGGCGTGTTCTACAACATGGGCCTCATCAGCGCAAACCACAACCCCGACTGGACGACGCTCGCGTTCACAATCGACGACACCGCGTCCGCCACGATCCCCGCCGGGTGGGTCGGTTTCGGCGACACCAACGCCTCGTTCGAGCCCGTGCTGCCCGCCGGGGCGAGCTTCGCCTCCGTGCTCGCCGACGTCGACGAGTTCCGCATCACCACGTTCGTCCCCGGGTTCTTCTACACCAACTCCTTCTGGGACATGCGCATCGACAACGTCTCCATCAACAAGGTGCCCGCTCCCGGCGCCATGGCGCTCCTCAGCGTCGGCGCACTCGCCACCACGCGCCGCCGCCGGGCGTAGTCACACCCGAACACGTTCGGGAGTCTCAGTTCCTGAGTTGCTCCAAGTCAGGTCGCGACTCGCAAGCCGCGCTCAGTTGAGAGCCCCGCGCAAGCGGGGCTCTCTCATGCGCACCCGTCACTCCACGCTGACCGCCACCTCAGGGCGCAGGAACTCAAACAGCTCCACACCCCCCGGCGTCACGCCCGTGTTCCAAACGTACACACGCTCAAGCGCCGGCGCGTCGACCAGCGATTCGAGCCCAGCATCCGTCACGCCCGTCGAGTGAAGATTGAGCATCTGCAGGGCCGGCAGCGAGGCGATGCGCCGCACACCCGCATCCCCCACGCCCGTGCGCTCGAGGTGCAGCGTGCGTAGCGCGAGCATCCCCGACAGATGCGCGAGCCCAGCGTCTGTCACGTCCGTCCCCGCAACGCTCAGCCACACCATCGTGGACTCGAGCCCTTCCAGCATCGCCAGGTCACCATCGGAGAGGTCCCCGACAAGCTCAAGATGCACCTCCACGTCAGGCGAGTCCTCCGCGATCCACGCGACAGTCCCGCCGCGCGCTTCGATCCGATCGATCGCCGAGTCCCTTGCACGCAGCTGCGCCTGCGTATGCGCCGCGCCCGTCGGCTCCGCAGCCTCACCGGGATCCGCCACCACATCCGGACCACGTGCCTCCAAGGGCACGGCGCTCGCATCCCACGCCGCTCCCTGCGTGATCCACGCGGCGACGAGCGCGATCTCCGCATCGGTCGGGCGCGGCGTACGGTCGTCCGGCGGCATGACGTCCGGATCATCGATCGCCATCGACATGCGCACGAAGAGCTCGCTCGCACTCGGATCGCCGACGACGATCACCTCGCGGCGCGCCACGCCCGCCTCGGTGTCAAGCCGCAAACGCCCGCGCTGTCGGCCTACCCCGTGACACTCGTAGCAGTACGCCTCGAAGATCGGCTGAATGTCGCGTGCGAAGTCGACCGTGCGCTCGACCTGCTCCCCGTCGGGCGCGCGCATCGGCGCCCGCACTTGGTCCTTGCCACCATCCTCCGACGTCGACCCCGATCGAAACGGCGCGAGCAGGTACCCCTCGCCGTGGGTGATCGACCCGCCGAAGTGCCCCGCAACACCGATGGCCGTTGCACCGACAAGGAGCGCGAGGCGGTAGACCCCCACCGCGCGAGGTGCGACCCGTCCCACAAGCCCAAGCACCAAGGCGAACGCCGCCACCCCTGATCCACCGATCGCGATCCACCGGTGCAGGGCGACAGTCAGGTCGCCTGCGCCCCCGCTGTCGAACAGATCGGCGTTCGTCCATCCGCTCCAAGCCGCGAGCCCCGCTGACACCGCGCCAAGCGCCAGACACGCCAGGGCCGCCGGGCTCGGCGCCGCAACCTCGCCGCCGCCGCGCCGAGTTCGCATCCCCGCAGCCGCTGCATGCAGGGCCTCCACACCCAACGCGACCACGATCAGCGCGATCGGGAAATGCACCGTGAGCGGGTGCAAGCGAGCCAGCAGGTCCCACCAGACCGCCGCGCCGCTGCCGCCCGCGTCGCCTCCCGCGAGGGCGAGCGCCACGCTCGGCGTGAGTTCTGTCAGCCAGCCTGATCCGTCCATGCCACCTCCTGGGCCCGCATGCTAATGGAGGAGAACCCCCGCGGCTTCGAGTTTGGCATCGGGTACATTGGGCCCATGCGTGTGGATCGCCGGATTGCCGGAGGGTTGGTCGCCGTCGCCGTCACCGGGTTTGCCTGGGTTTTGATGGGGGTCGGCGTGTCCCCAGACGAGCCCAACGAGACCGCCGACCCGCTGCCGGCCTCGCCGGACGACAAGCCGGTGTCATTCGGGAACGAGGTGCTCCCGATCCTGGCTCGATCGTGCCTCGCCTGCCACGGCTTCGACCCGAGCACCCGGAAGGCTGACCTCCGCCTCGACACCTACGAGTTCGCGACCGCCCCGCGCCGACACGGCGCCGCGATCGTCCCGGGCGACCCCCGCGCAAGCCTGATCCTGGAGCGAGTCTCGCACGCCGATCCCGAAGAGCGGATGCCGCCGGAAGGCGAGCCGCTCAAGCCGGCCGAGATCGAGATCCTGACGCGGTGGATCGCCCAGGGCGCGCCCTACGAGAAGCACTGGTCGCTCCGCCCGGTGACGTACACCGAGGCGCCTGTGGTGGGCGAGCCCGAGTGGGAGCGCAACCCGATCGATGCGTTCGTGCGCGCGAGGCAGATCGAGGCCGGGCTCGAGCCCGCGCCGGAGGCCGACCGGCGCACGCTGCTCCGGCGCCTGAGCTTCGACCTGACCGGCCTGCCCCCGACACCGGAGGAGATCGACGCGTTTGTGCGCGACGATTCGCCCGACGCCTACGAGAAGCAGGTCGATCGCTTGCTGGCGTCGCCGCGCTTCGGCGAACGCTGGGCGCGCCACTGGCTCGATCTGATGCGCTACGCCGAGACATATGCGCACGAGTACGACTACCCGATCCGCCACGCGTACCAATACCGCGACTACGTGATCCGCGCGCTCAACGCCGACGTGCCCTACGACCAGTTCGTCATCGAACACCTCGCGGGCGACCTGCTCGCCGAACCCCGGCTCAACCCCGAGCACGGGTACAACGAGTCGATCATCGGGACGAGCTTCTGGTGGCTCAGCCAGGGCACCCACGCGCCGGTGGACGTGCTGCAGGACGAGGCGGAGCGCCTGGACAATCAGATCGACGTGATGAGCAAGGCGTTTCTCGCGACAACCGTGAGCTGCGCGCGCTGCCATGATCACAAGTTCGATCCGATCTACACGCGCGAGTACTACGGGCTCACCGCGTTCATTCAGAGCTCTCGTCGCCAGGAGGCGTACCTCGACCCAGATCAGAGGATCACGACTGCGCTCGGTGAGATGCGCGAGTGCGACGCCTTGGCGCGGGCGGCATTGACGAACGAGGCGCGCGCCCTCGGCGAGGGCACCGCCCCGCTCCTGCTCGCGACCGCCGAGGTGCTCTACGCCGATCCGCACGACGGCGAGGACGCCGGGGTACGCGCGCGCACGTTCGCCACCTTCGACAGCCTCACCTACGAGGGTTGGACGGTGGAGGGCGACGCCTTCACCGACCGCCCCACAGAGGTCGGCGACGATCCGCTCGACAGCGCCAACACAGCCCGCGGTGAGGGCTTCGCCAACACCCACCGACGCCTCGGGAATGACGGATCCGTCGAGGCCGACGAGCGCGTCGGCAAGCTCACTTCCGAACCGTTCACCATCGAACACGACTACCTGCACTTCCTCATCGGCGGCGGGAACCACCCGGGCAAGACCGGGCTCCGCGTCGTGGTCGATGGCAAGGCGGTGCGCGACGCGACGGGCATCAACGCCCTGCACCTCGTGCCGCGCCGGTTCGACCTCTCCCAGTTCCGCGGGCGAGAAGCGCACATCGAGATCTTCGATGAGGTGACGGGCGGATGGGGCAACATCCGCGTCGATGAGCTGGTGTTCTCGGATGAGCCGCGCCTCGACCTCCCGGTGCGCCGCCCGATCGAGACGGTCGCCCAAGAGCGGGGGCTCGACGCTGAGCAGGTGCGCCGGTGGGTGCGCGCGGTCCAGTCTGTCGGCGTCGACGATTCGCGCCATGTGATGTCACCATGGCTCGCGGCGTGCCGTGCGGCGCATGACGGGTCGCCCGTGGGCGATGCGATCGCACGCGCGACCAGCGACGACGGAAGCGCGACCGCAAACGCGCTCTTTGACTTCGGCGCGGGCGTGATGCCGTACGACGAGTGGTTCGAGACCGGATGGGCGTTCGGCGGCTCGCTCCGCGAACGCGGCGCGTGGCGGGAGCCGGCGGACGAAGCCGGCGTCGGCGTCATCGACGCGGCCGACTCGGGTCGACTGTCCGACCGCCTCATGGGCACGCTGCGCTCGCCGACCTTTGAGATCGCCGAGCCGTATCTCGCGGTGCTCGTGCGTGGACGCGGCACGGTGCGCGTCATCATCGACGGGTACACGCATGACGAGTACAACGCCCTGCTCTGGGGCGGGGTCAAGCTCGATCTCGACTCGCCGAGCTGGGCGTGGCACCTGCACGATCTGCGCAAGTGGATTGGTCACCGCGCGCACTACGAGATCATCGACGACCGCCAGAACGCCTCGGTCGAGATCGCGCGCGCCGTCTGGCGCCCCGAGTACAACCGCCCGGCTTCGCTCGGGCTCGGCGAGGGGATCGCGCATGGCGCAGCGCCTGACACGCTCGAACCCCTCGCCCAGATCTACGCGGATGGCGCAGCCCGCGCGTCGCAGGGCGAGTGCGCGTCATGGGCGGACGCAGCGATGCTCGAGTGGCTCGTCGCGACGGGGCTCGTCGACACCACGCCAGCCGCGGAAGTACGCGAGCGGTTCGCCAAGGCCGAGCGCGACTGCCCAGCCCCGATGCGCGCCCTGACCATGGAAGACGGGACCGGCGAGGACGCCCGCGTCTATGTCCGCGGCAACTCGCGCACGCTTGGCGACGACGCGCCGCGCGCGTTCATCGCCGCATTCTGCGCCGATCCGAGCCTCGACATCCCCGAAGGCTCCGGTCGTCTGCAGCTCGCACACAAGCTGCTCGACGAGTCCGACCCGCTGCCCTCGCGCGTCATGGTGAACCGCGTGTGGCATTACCTCTTCGGGCGCGGGATCGTGCCCACGCCCGACGATTTCGGGCTGCTCGGTAAGACGCCCACGCACCCCGATCTGCTCGATCACCTCGCGTGGCGTTTCGACCACGAGATGGACTGGTCGACCAAGACGCTCATCCGCGAGGTCGTCACGAGCCGAACGTACCGCACCGCGAGCGGCGAGCTGAGCGAGCACGCCGAGCAGGTCGATCCGCTCAACGAGCTGCTCTCGGTGCGCGACATCCGACGCCTCGACGGCGAGTCGATCCGCGACGCGATACTGATCGACTCCGGACGCCTCGACGAGACGATGTACGGCCCGAGCATCGCCGTGCACGTCACGCCCTTCATGACCGGGCGTGGACGCCCGGGACGTTCCGGGCCTGTGGACGGCGACGGTCGGCGCAGCGTGTACCTGGAAGTGCGGCGCAACTTCCTCAACCCGATGATGCAGACCTTCGACGCGCCCAACCCGCACTCGACGATCGGCAAGCGATCCGACTCGAACGTGCCGGCGCAGTCGCTCATCCTGTTGAATGATCCGTTCGTCGCGGGCGAGGCGAAGCGCCTTGCCTCGCTCATCCTGAGCGAAGACGCGACGCCCGAATCGCACGTCGACACGCTCTACCGGCGCACGCTCGGGCGCCCGCCGACGGCGCACGAGACCGAACTCGCGCTGGCGTTTCTGCGGCAACAGGCGACGACCGTGGGCGGTGGCGGCGACGCGCCCGACTGGCGCGTTGACGAGAACGCGTGGGGCGACCTCTGCCACGTGATGTTCAACGTCAAGGAGTTTGTGTTCCTCGAGTAGGACGCACGAAAGGACCGGCTTCGCCATGGCACACTGCGGACGATTCATGCCGACCCCGCTCACGCGGCGCGACGTGCTGCGCCAGAGCGCCACGGGCTTCGGCGCTCTCGCTCTCGCCGGGTTGATCGGTGACCGCGCGTTCGCCTCGGCCCTGCGCGGCGTGGAAGACCCGAGCCTCGCCACAGCCGGTCGCCTCGGCGTGCCCCACCACGCGGCGCGCGCGAAAAGCGTGATCTTCCTCTACATGGACGGCGGGCCCTCGCAGGTCGACACCTTCGACCCCAAGCCGCGCCTCCAGGCCGACGACGGCAAGCCCTTCGCGATGAAGATGGAAGCCACGCAGTTTGACAACAACGGCAACACGCTCGGCTCGCCCTGGAAGTTCCGGAAGTACGGCGAGTGCGGGCTTGAAGTCTCCGACCTCTTCCGCCACGTCGGCGAGTGCGCGGACGATCTGTGCGTCGTGCGCTCCATGACCTCGCCGTTCTCCGAGCACACCAACGCGAACTACTTCCTGCACACGGGACTCGGGCTCTCGGGGCGCCCGTCGATGGGCGCGTGGGTGAGCTACGGGCTCGGGTCGGTCGCGCAGGACCTTCCGGGCTTTGTCGTGCTCAACGGCGGGCTCATCCCGCCGGGCGGGCTCGAGTGCTTCGGGTCGAGCTTTCTCGAGGCGCGCCATCAGGGCTCGATCTTCCGCCCGTCCGGCGAGGCGGTCGCGAACATCAACCCGACCGAGGCGAGCGAGGCGCTCCAGCGCAACAAGCTCGATCTCATCGGGCAGCTCGACCAGAGCTTCGCGAAGAAGCTCGGCAGCAACGACGCGGTCGAGACCGCGATCGGCAACTACGAACTCGCGTTCCGCATGCAGGCTGCGGTGCCGGAGCTGATGGATGTCTCGCGCGAGAGCGACGAGACCAAGAGCCTCTACGGGCTCGACTCCGACTTCGAGGGCACGCGCACGTTCGCGATGCAGTGCCTCGTCGCCCGCCGACTCGTCGAGCGCGGCGTGCGCTTCATCGAGCTCACCTGCCCCGCGATCTCCGGCAACGACCGGTGGGATCAGCACGCCAACCTGCGCGAGTCGCACGAGTCAAACGCGAGGGCGGTCGATCAGCCGATCGCGGGGCTGCTCAAGGACCTCAAGCGCCGCGGCATGCTCGACGAGACGCTCGTGATCTGGGGCGCGGAGTTCGGCCGCACGCCCTTCGCCCAGGGCTCCAACGGGCGCGACCACAACCCCTTCGGCTTCACCCACTGGCTCGCCGGCGGCGGCATCAAGGGCGGGCAGGTCTACGGCCAGACCGACGAATACGGGTACAAGGCGGTGGACAAGCCCGTCGAGATCCACGACCTCCACGCGACCATGCTCCACCTGCTCGGCGTGGACCACACGCGCCTGACCGTCCCCTTCGGCGGACGCGAGATGCGGTTGACTGATGTGCATGGGCATGTGGTGCATGACTTGCTGGCGTGATCGACACCATCGCGATCGCGATCACGGGGTTCTGGGTTTGGGTCGGGTGGATCTGGTGGCGTCGTCGCACCAGCCGGGCAGGGCAGTCACTGGGTGCCGTGCCGATCGTTCTGCCGCTCGTGGGTGGGCATCTCATCGCGGCCGTCTATCTCGCGTTGGCGCTCTATGCCGTTCCGATGGCGGATCGGGACCAATCGTGGCTTGAGATGGTCCTCTTGTACGGTCTCTCCGTGGGGCTCTTCTCGTTGCTCATCAACATCGGGCTCTGCGGCCGCTTTCGCTGAGCGGGGCCTTCGTTGATGCCTCCTGCCTAGAGACCCTCACGTCGCGCCAGCTCTTCGCAGAGTTTTGGGCCCATGGCGGACCGAATCTCTCTTCCCCCAGCCTCTGTCCATTCGATGTTCTCTAGGAACGAAACCGACACGAGCTCCAGCAGCTCTGGATCACCCCTTGCAGCAGTCTCCTCAAGGAGCCGCAAGATCTCGACGGCATCACCTCGATGATCCCCATGAGGCTTATCCCCCTGTCTATCCGCGAATTCCTGAGTCACATAGCGGGCAACGTCTCCCAGGAATACGTGAGGCAGCATCTCGTCGTAATCGGCACAGTGCTCATCATACAGCGGCGTCAACGAAGGCACCGCTGCGACAAGTTCGCGGATCCACGCATTAGATGTAGACTGGGACATCAGTTCCCTTGCGGCGGGGTGACATCAAGGGTCGTTGTCTCCCCGTCGTGCCATCAAGATCGGCTCTGCGATCTTGATGCGAAGTGCGCCGGCCGCGCGGTGTGTCCATGCATGCAGCATACCGGTTGGCCCGGGCAGGCCACCCCACCCCGACGTGCGACCGATCGTCGCCCCGTACTCGAAGAGCACCATGATCGCAGAGCCATGGTGGCACGGGGCCGTCGTTGATGCCACCCCGCCTCGTCGCGCATGCCCACGGTACGTCGCCCGATGCGGGCGACACGGCGACTGGGAAGTCACCGCCCCGCTATGAGTTTG